>DVMY01000014.1 GCA_018714755.1 Candidatus Aphodousia faecigallinarum
AGCCAACCTTGTCGTCACCCGCGCTCACAATGTCCCCTCCGGCATGATTGACGGTAAGTCCGTCAAAGTGCACGCCGCCCTGGCTCAAGAAAGCGTCAAAACGATGGAGCGTTTTGTCAAAATTATTAAGGCTTTCGTTGTCAATAAAGACCGTGCTTTGGAAGAACTTTCACTGGATTGGACGGCGAGTCAGGAAATCGCCGACCGTTTAATGAGCGAATACGGATTACCCTTCAGAGTCGGTCATCATGTGGCTAGCGGCATGGTGAGCTTTGCCCGCGCCAACGGCATTCTTCCGTTAACCTTCCCCTACTCTGAAATGAAACGCATTTACGCCGAAACGGTTCAAAAGGAAATGCCGGGACTGTCAACGGATTGCCCGATGAGTGAGGAAGAATTCAAAGCGAGCTTGGATCCTAGAGAAATCCTCAAGCGACGCCGCACGGAAGGCAGCGCCAATCATGAAGAAGTCAGCCGAATGCTCGCTGAATTGACGTCTGAGATGGCCATTTTAAAAGAGCAGACAACGATGCTCGCGGCAGCAATTGACCAATCCATGGCTGATTTAGACAGCCAGTTTGAACCATTTTTGCAAACAATAGAAACGAAATAGTTTCGAGTAAATTTTAAGCCGCGGCGATTCAACACCGCCGCGGCTTTTTATTGGCTCAGAGCAATTACTTGGCGAGCGTGCGATAGACGCAACGGCTCATCAATTCGAGCGCGTTGGCAAGCGTTTGTTCGTCAAAGTCAAAGTGGCTGTTGTGGTGACCTGCTCGAAGGGTCGAACCCACTTGAACGTACGTGCCCTTGCCGCCTGCGGCTTGAACCGTGCTCATGAAGTGAGAGTAGTCCTCAGAAGCGCCGAAGTTTTGTTCTTCAATCACTTCCTTGAAGCAACCCATGTCGCGGGCTTCTTCGGCCACGACCTTGGCGACTTCGAGGTCGGATTCACCGCTCTTGGTGCCGCCCTTGATGTCAATGGAGTAACCGCAGCCCCACATATCAGCAGCGGCCTTGGCAATGCGGCGAACTTCACCGAACATGTATTCATCCAAAGCGGAAGTGATGCCGCGGGTTTCTAAAACCAAAACGGCCTTGGGCGGAATCACGTTGCGGCCTTCGCCACCATTTAACTTACCGACCGTGATGCGTGTGTCACCCTTGCCGGAGCGCGGGATGGCGTGCATGTTCAAAAGCGCGGTCGCGGCAGACAGGAGTGCGTTTTTGCCTTCTTCAGGGGCGTTGCCGGCGTGAGCAGGAACACCTGTGAAGGTAATGTCAGCCTTCGTTGTAGCCAAGAAGTTCTTCGTGCCGCAAATCACCTTTCCGATATTGTTAGCTTGGAAGCCGATATGCATGCCGAAGATTTCATCAACACCCACGACTGCGCCGGCTTTTTCCATCGGCATGGCGCCACGAACACCTTCTTCGGCCGGTTGGAAGATGAAGCGAATCTTGCCCTTGAATTGATCGCGCATGGCGGCAACCACTTCGGCTAATGCCAAACCGATGGCAACGTGGCCGTCATGGCCGCAAGCGTGCATGGCGCCCTTATTGACAGAGGCGAAACCTTCCACATTCGGGCGGTGATCAGCATCAGCGCATTCGGTCACGTCGTTGCAGTCCATGTCGAAACGAACGGCTAAGAAAGGACCTTCACCGCCGAAATCCATGTCAGCCCAAAAGCCCGTCATGCCGCCTTCCATCTTGGCGACCAATTCCGGATCGGCGCCTTGAGCGATGGCGCGTTCCATGTGAGCGCGCAAGGCATCGGCCGAGGGCACACCCATCATGGCTTCACGGCAAACAGCGTCTTCACCCATGGTGATCGTGTAGCCCAATTCCTTCATCTTCTTAATTGCCATGGAAGCCGTGCGGAATTCTGTCCAACCGGATTCCGGGTGCTTGTGCAAGTCACGACGCACCTTGGCCAAATTCGGAATGAGTTCTTCAACTTTTTTCTTAAGATCTTGATTCATTTGTGCTCCTCATTGATCGCGGGAAATGCGAACTTCAGCTATTCATTTTAACGAATTGAGTTTTTATCTTTCTTGAAAGAAAGTGTAAAACTAATCCTTTTGTACGAATAAGATCAGACAAAAAGCACTAACATGGTTGGATCATTAATCACATATGGAGTAATTCCTGATGACAAAAACAACTTTAGGGTTCATCGCGGCAACAGCACTTGCCTGCTGCGCACAGGCCCACGCCTGCACCGGCATCACCCTTCACTCAGAGGCGAATGAATACGTCACGGCGCGCTCCATCGAATGGGGCGCTTCCAACCTTTCAACACAGCTCGTCGTTGTACCCAGAGGGCAAACCATTCAGTCTCAAACCGCTCAAGGCCCCGCCATGCAGTATAAAAATGCGTTAGGTTACGTGGGCTTGAGCATCGAGGACAAAAATTTTGTCGTTGAAGGTCTCAATGAAAAAGGACTTTCTGCCGGTCTCTTTTTCTTCCCGGGCTACGGACTGTATCCCGACTACAACGCTCAGATGAAAAATAAAACTCTCTCGGACATGGAATTTGTCGCTTGGGTTTTAGGCACCTTTGATTCCGTTGAAAGCGCACGTCAATCGATCGCTTCAATTCGCGTGGCCGAGCGTTTTAAGGGAGCGGGCACCGTTCACTACCGCATCGCCGATAAAAGCGGCGCGCAAATTGTGGTGGAAATTGTCGAGGGTGAAATGCGAATTTTCGACAACCCCTTGGGTGTGCTGACCAATTCACCGGGATTTGAGTGGCACATGACCAATCTCAATAATTTCATCAATCTCAAAACCGGATCGGTGAATCCCGTTCAATGGTCTGATGTTACCCTTCGCTCTCCCGGCATGGGCAGCGGTCTTCTCGGCATGCCCGGAGACATTACTCCGCCTTCGCGCTTTGTGCGGGCCGCGATGATGGCGACAAGCGCTCCGAGCTTAAGCAGCGCCGATGAGACCGTTCTCTATAGCTTTAAAATCTTGAACGCCTTCGAAATTCCGATTGGCTTGGAATTAGACGGTAAGAGCAATCCCACGGGGCTGCTGTCTGCCACACAATGGACAAGCGCCTCTGACATGAGCAATGGCAAGCTTTACTACAAAACAATGAATAACGCGCGCATCCGCTGCGTGGATTTAAAAACCATCGACTTTGGCAAAGTCACTTATCAAAGTCTTCCGATTGACAATGTAAAAAGCGAACCGATTGAAACTCTATCGATTCGCTAACCACTCTGGAAACAGGATCGAACAGTTTCGCTCGATCCTGTTTTGGTCACTCGTTTTTGGCGGCTTTATCCGTTCTTTCGTTTGAGAAAATCCAGTCCAAAAATCCGCCTTTGTTTCTTGAACAGACGATCACTTTACCCTGACCGCGAAACTTGAGCACAATTCCCTCACCGGTAATTTGGCTATTGACCAACTTACCGAAAAGGCCGGAATGTGAGGTATTCAAACTTAACTCATAATCCAAAGATGCATCCCAGGCAACCAAATGTCCGTTATCAACCACCAAGGCCTGACCTTCCTTGACCTCCATCTCTCGGACCGATCCGAAGCCGCTCACGGCGATCTGTCCGTGACCATTGGTGGCCATCACGAAAAAGCCACCCGAATCACCTAAAAGCGCGCGGCCCAATCCCTGAGACTTCACTTCAAGTTCAACCTTGTCAGTGGCCGCTAAAAAAGCCCCATCCGAAACCATATATTGGCGCTCGCCCACTTCCAAAATGCGGATATCACCGGGAATATTGGGAGCGAGCAGAACCGTCCCCGGCCCCTTCTCGGCCTCAATGTATTGCTGGAAAAAACTCTCATCATTGAAGAGCTTACGGGCAAGCGACTTCATAACGCCGCCACGGCTTCTGCCCTTAAGACTCAAATCGGAATCCATGGCCACCATGGCGTTGGATTCGGCTAAGACTTTTTCACCCTTTTCAAGCGACACGGACAATAACGGATCAACACTTCCGGTAATTTCAAAACGCATAATGTTTTTTCCCTTGTTATTCGTTTTAGACCAATTTTAACGAGCCGGCTTGGCTTCCAACACCTCAAGTTCAACCTTGCGCCAATCCCTATCGACCTCAGCCAAAATATCCATCAAAGCATCTTTGGCCACATGAGACCAGTCACGATCATCGTCCAGCTCAGCAACAATTGTGTTGCCATTTTCATCGGTGAATTCGTACTTGTCATGAGTGACTTGTCGGGTAAAACGACCTCTCAAAACGACGAGTTGTTCGTCGTAACTGTTTTTGAACACTTCTTCAATTGACTTGAGCGTTGTCAGTTCAAAACCCTGCGGTTGACCCGATGGCTGGGCAGCAAAGCCGCTAGGCGCCTGAGCTTGTGAAACCATTGGAATTAAAAAGGCGCAGAGGGCGGCGGCCAATGTTATTTTTCTCATAGTCGTCTCCAGCAACATTTCTGATGATCGCAAGTGTACGCATCAAAACTTAGAACAAACCTAGAAGAAACTTAGCGACTCCTAAGTCTCGGCAACCAAATGCAAAAGTGCTCACAGGCGTGAGCATTCTGAAATACAATGGTGCTATCACGAAAAGGTTTACAAAATGCGAATTTTATTAGTTGAAGACGATCCGATGATCGCCCAGGCCGTCAAAGGGGCGCTCGCCGATGAAATGTACACGGTTGAACACGTAGCCAACGGTCGTGACGCGCTGATGATGCT
>DVMY01000015.1 GCA_018714755.1 Candidatus Aphodousia faecigallinarum
TGACGTAATATCGACGATCGCCCAGGTTGTTGTATAGATCACTTTGAATCAATTCGATGCGGTCTTGCATGCCATAGCGCTCGACATTGATTTTGGCCACATCCAGCGCGTCCTGACTGATATCCACGCAGTCGATCTTGGCGTTTGGAAAGACTTCAGCGGCAAGAATGCCCAGGCAGCCCGATCCTGTGCACAGATCAAGCACGCGCGTGACATTTGCAGCGTTGGAAATCCAGGGAGCCAATTCGTCCTTTAATAATTCCGCGATATAGGAGCGAGGAATGATGACACGTTCGTCGCAATAGAAGGGGTGATCGGTTAGCCACGCTTCCTGAAGTAAATAGGGGGTGGGGATTTTTTCGACCGCGCGTTTTTCAATGCGTTCGAGCAACATCTTCAGCTCCGCATTGGATACCCGCGCATCCCAAAAACGGTCTGAGTCTTCAAAGTTCAGTTTCAGGGAGCGTAAGACCAGAAAATACGCTTCCTCATAAGTATCCGCGCAACCATGGCCGCAAAAAATATTGTTGATTTCAAATTGAGTCATCGCATAGCGGATGACATCGCGAATGGTTTGCAGGCGGCATTGGTGTACGTCGTGGTCAGTAATCATAAAAAATCCCGTTAAAAATCAATCTCAAACAGGGGGCTATTTTAACCTAGATTGGTTTTTAACGGGAGCGTTGCATAGGCGTTCCGCCTTAGCTAAAGCGTTTTGATTCCGACTCTGACGGTTTATGTTTAATCAACAGAAAGACCGTGATAATAATGAGCCAGGTAACGGCGATCCAGACAGCGAATCCGCTCGAGATTGTGGCCATGGAAGCGTCTCGCGCGAATTGACCGATGGAAAAATTGGGAATACCCGAGCCAACGTAGGCTCCAAGGTAAAGCGCGGAGATAAGCCCCGCGCGCTCTCGAAGCGTCGCGTCCATTAATAAGAGTTTCAACCCGCTGCAGCAGGTTCCGCCGATTGAAGCGCCGCAGAGGGCGACAAACACCATGAAGGCGCCCGCGCACTGCATATTTAAAGTGACAAATACGCCGCCCGCGCCGACTGCGAAAGCGCTAATCATCACCAATAGTGTTTTGGCGGCGTCAAAGCGCCCGCTCACCAACCCCGTGATGGCCGTTGGGATAATGAGCAGCAAATAGGTGACGGCCGCTAACAAAACGCTGCTTTCTCCAAAGACGATTTGTGCAAATTTCGCAGAAAAGCCTTGAAAGAAACTGCTCACGCCCCAAGTGCCGACAAAAGCGGTGATGCTGAGAATAAAGAGTCTTCTTAAACGAATCGGAATTGCTATTTTAGGAATAAGCACCTGTCCGATGCTTTCGGTGCCGAGCCTCATGGTTTCAGTGCCTAAAATGGCCAAAATGATGCAAATCACCAGTAAAAGAACGCAGGCGTCAAAAAGACTTTGCGGGCTAAGCACGTCATATTCAATGAATACACCCGTTAATAGCGTTCCTAACGAAAGTCCGATATTGGGGCCGGCCGCTGTGAGCGCGGTTCCGAGCCAGGCTCGAGCGGGTGGCGCGGTGTCCACCACCCAAGACATGCCCGAGCTTGTGGCCAAACCACAGGAAAGCCCCTGCAAAAAGCGACCAACATAAAGTTCAGAGGCTGATTGACTAATGGAAAATAAGTAACAAGCAATGGCTCCGAAGGCCAAAGCGAAGACGACAACTGGCTTGCGACCTAAAAAGTTGGATAAACGGGCGAATAAAACGAGAGTGAGCACGCAGCCGCCGAAATAACTCACCACGCTCATGGCCACCTCGGAAGCGCTCAAAGACAGATCGTGAGTCCAGAAAGCCATCATGGGTATGGCGGTGGCCGCGGTCAAAAAGCAGCAAATCAAACAAAACGCCGCGACAAAAAATGAAAAGGCGCGTCTTCTTATCGAGTCGCCCTCGGGGTGGGCGAGTGATTTTTGTTCAAATTCAATAGCCATGAATGATAAATAGCTTTCTGAATATCTTTCCCAATGGAAAAGCTCGGTGGGTTAACACCGAGCCAGCGCTGCGAATTATGACACAGTTTTGAAAGAGATTTGAAAAATGAGAAAGGGGACTCTATAGAAGAATCCCCTCAAAGATCGAGCTATTGAAACTCAGTTTTTAGACTAAGTTGTTGATTAACGAACCTTGCCTAAATCCGAGAGATCCACCACAATTGTGTCATAGCCGTGTTCTTTAGCGGCCTTCACACCCTTTTCGGTGGTGATCAACGTCATGCCGGAGCCGTAGAGCTCGCCGTTTTTCATGGTCAAACAACCATTGACGTACGTCTCAACCACTTTTGAGCGGTCGTAGTCCACGACAGCGATATCGGCCGCGGCGCCTTCAGAGAAGTGGCCGCGATCGTTCAGTCTTAAGTGACGTGCGGCGTTAAGGCTAGACTTCATTACGAATTCAGACAACGTGATCGCGCCGAACTTCACAAGGTTCAACCCCATCGCGGCAATGACGTTGCGGGGCACGCAGCCGCCGTCGGTGGAGATGGAATCCACCACAAATTGACCATCATCGCGCTTAGCTGAACAAAGCATCATACGAGAAACTGCCGGGTTGACCGTGAAGCAGCCCATGCCTTTGCAGCCGTTGGCTTCCCATTTTGCCAAGCCCTTTTCACCTTCCCAAATGTCGGCGACGCGACCGGTATCTAATAACAAATAAAGCAGTCCTTGACGGAAAGCCTCTTTAATGCCTTCGCGGTTGACGGGCAGTTTGAAGATTTCCAAGCAGCAACGAGTGACATAGTCGGGAATCGAGCCATCGTCGGCAGCGTCAATGTTGGTGCCGTTTAACGGGCTCAAATAGGCCTCACCCCAGATGTTGGGATTCTTCTTTAAGAGATCGATGGCTTCATCGGCTTCTTCTTGCGGGCTCTTGATGTGGCCGCGGCAGTAAGAGTTGACGTGCGCCAAATGCAACGGAAGACCTGCGGCTGTTTCAATGGCTTCGCGCATGCCCGTTAAGTCGGAGCGAGAGGATAAGGACCCCGCGTGCCAAGCCACGAAGTTCTTGTTTTCAAACGATAATTCAATCGTGTTTCTGCAAGCTTCAACGTCTAAAGGATAGTGACCACCCAAGAGTTTCACACCGACTGCGCCGCCTTCGACCGCTCCGTCAATGAAGCGTTTGATTTGTTCGCGGTTGGGGTTTTTCGTTTGATAGAGCGTGTCCGGATCAAAGCCATCGAGAATGGCCACGTTGATGCCGGCGCCATCGGTCTTGCCGTGAGCCAAAATGTCATCCAAGGGGCCAGCCATGTCCAGGCAAGTGGTCACGCCTGACAACGCGGCCATGCGGAATCCGTGCGGGCCGCCGAAAACGCTGCCCAAGTGAAGATGGGGATCGATGATGCCCGGAATGACCAGACGTCCCTCACAGTCTTCAATCGTTCGGGCTTTACCGCAAAGGTTTTCGCCCACCGCCGCGATTTTTCCGTTTTCAATGGCAATATCCATCACGCCATTACGGTTGTTGAGCGGATCAACAACATGACCGTTCTTTAAAATAAGATCCCACATGACAGTCATTCCTCTTATTGGTTAAGACTAGAAAAAGGCTTTGCCGAAAAGATTTTCGGCAAAACCCAACAATGATTAAGATACTCGCTATTTCGAAAACTGAATAGAGCAAAAACCACTAATTTGGTATTGGACCTACATCACGTCTGCGAAAGCGCGTGCAACGTAGGAAACATTTCTCTCGTTAAGACCGCAGACACAGATGCGTCCGTTTTTGACCGCGTAAATTCCATAGTCCGTGGCTAAACGGGCAATTTGTTCAGGCGATAACCCTGTGAAAGAAAACATGCCGGCTTGCTCAGTCACAAAGCTAAAGTCTCTTTTGGCTCCGATTTTTTCCATTTCGTTAACGAGCAATTGACGCATGCGTTTGATTCTGTCTCTCATCCCTGCGACTTCGGCTTCCCAGTGAGCGAATCGCTCAGGATCGCTTAACACAAATTCAACTATGCGAGCGCCAAACGCAGGCGGGTTGGAATAATTGGCCCGGGCGCAGATCTTTAAGTGCGAAGTAATGCGCTGAGCTTCATCGCTTGAGTGCGTGACCACGGTGAGCGCGCCCACTCTTTCGCCGTATAAATTAAATGATTTTGAAAAAGAGGAGGCCACGAGGAAGTCCAATCCGGCGTTCGCGAATAAACGAACCGCGTGAGCGTCTTCTTGCAGGCCATCTTTGAAGCCTTGATAGGCCATGTCTAGAAACGGCACGAGTTTGTGTTTGCGGCAAATATTGATCACTTCCAGCCATTGATCGTGGTTGAGGTCATATCCGGTCGGGTTGTGGCAGCAGGCATGCAAAATGACAAGCGCTCTTTCCGGCAAGGACTTCAAGTCTTCGCACATCGCTTCAAAATCGAGCCAATGGGATTGAGCGTTGTAGTAACGGTAGCCTTGAACGCGGTAGCCGGCGAGCTTCAAAATGTCGTTGTGGTTGCCCCAAGTGGGAATGGAAGCTGAACCCGTCGAAAGACCGCAGGCGCTATGCATTAAATCAACGCCTAATTTAATGGCGCCTGTGCCGCCCAACGTTTGGACCGTGACAGCGCGACCGGATTGAACCACATCGCTTTCGGCTCCGAATATCAATTTCTGAACCAAGCGGTCATATTGGGGTAAGCCCGTTTGTGGAATATAGGTGTGAGCTAGGGACTGTTTGGCGAGCGCCTCCTTAGCCTCTCGAACCACTTCCAAGACCGGAGTTTGGCCGTTTTCGTCCATGTACATTCCTACCCCAAGATTGACTTTGCAGGGTCTCGGATCGGCTAAAAACTGTCCTGTCAGGCTCAAAATAGGATCGTCGGGCAATGAGTTTACGGAAGAAAATAAAGAGTTCTCCATATTAAAACCTCTCAGCGTCAGAATGTTTCCAATATAGAGGATGAGAGCCGACAGCGTAAGCTCAGATCTAGGCAAAAGATTTTAGAAAGACGAAAAAAGGCGAAACTTCGTGAGCTTCGCCTTTTCGTGGAGTAGTAATTTTGAATTACTTCTTCATCGCTTCAATCGCTTTTTTGACGCTTTCTTGCGTGGGACGGAAAGCGGTGAGACGTTGTTGAACGATGGCGGGAGCCTGAGGCACCATCGTGTTGTAGCGGTAGCCGCCCTTCACCAAAGTCTTCAACACATTGGCGAAGTCAAAGTAGCAGTCTTCGCGCTTGAACTTGGCGGAATGCTGCAAGCCCATGAAGTCCGTCCAAGTGACGGTGTACATCACGCCCTTGTCGGTGACATCACAATGCGTCACGCCGATCGCGTCGCAGACCCAGACGTTGGGTTCTTGTTGTGCGGGGGCTTGTTCCTTTTGGGGTTCTTTTTTATCCATTTTTAACCTCATTGAATGAAAAAAATAAATTAAGACGCCGTGGCCTCGCGAGCTTTGTTTGCCGCTTCTGTCCGTTTAGTGTAAATAGTAGCGCAAACGCCGGCAATTATGATCATGGCCATGCCAAGAAGTCCGATCATGGTGACGGTTTCACTAAAGAGAGCGAAA
>DVMY01000016.1 GCA_018714755.1 Candidatus Aphodousia faecigallinarum
ACGCCGAGCCATCGCGTTTAATGCCCACCACCAATCGATCGATACGGGCTCGCAAATCATCTAAGTCGTTGGCAAGACACAAAACAGCCATTAATTCACTGGCCACCGTGATGTCAAATCCGGTTTCGGTCGGGATGCCGTTAGCCGGACCGCCGAGCCCGGTGACGATGTTGCGAAGCATACGATCGTTCACATCAAGCACTCGACGCCAAATAACGGTTTTAAGATCCACTTGACCTTGATGACGGGCGTTATCAATCATGGCCGCGAGCAGATTATTGGCGGCTGTGATTGCGTGAAAGTCACCCGTGAAGTGAAGGTTGATGGATTCCATTGGCAACACTTGAGAGTAGCCGCCTCCGGCCGCGCCGCCTTTCATGCCGAAACATGGTCCCAAAGAAGGCTCACGCAGGGCGACCACCGCTTTTTGTCCCAATCGCTTCAGGCCCTGTGTGAGCGCAATTGACGTGGTGGTCTTGCCGGAACCGGCGGGCATGCCGGAAGTGGCCGTTACTAAAATAAGTTTGCCGTGTGGTTTGCGGTTCTCGTGCAAAGACACTTTGGCTTTGTCTCGACCGTAGGGTTCAAATTCGTCGTCGGACAATCCGGCGCTGTGAGCTAATTCATCAATACGAACCAATTTCGCCTCTTGGGCGATTTCGATATCAGACTTCATGGCGGAAAACTCCAAAAAGAAAAATCAAAAAATAAAACCCTCACATCGTCTTTTTAATTATTAAAAAAACGAAAACACTTTGATGAATCGTAAAAAGCTGAAGTGATTCATATTGTTCATTCAGATGGGAAAAGTATGCCTGAAAAAAGACGCGTGGCAAATAAAACTTCAGATATTTTTTCTTTTCAGAAAAGCTTTTTGAATGTCTATTGATTTGAACGGTGTTTTAGAGGAAATGATCGAGCTAAACTTTAAAAATACGATGGAGAAAATCCATTACTCTATGATTTTTTCAAGGAGAGTTTTATGTGGGATCTGTTACTTAAAGGCGCAACCGTTGTTGATCCGCTCAATCATATTGAAGCGGTCAGAGACGTGGCCATTGAAAATGGTCAGATTGCCGAAGTGGGGGTTGATCTTCCCGGCGGCAGCGCCCGAGTGGTTGAAGACTACACGGGGAAGGTGCTGCAGCCCGGCATTGTGGATAGCCACGTTCATCTCGGTGAAATGTGGGGCTCCCCCTTTGGGTTTAAGATGCTGGCCATGGCGGGTGTGACCACGTGCTTGGACATGGCGGGTCCCTTGGACAATGTGCTCAAAAATATTCCGCAGTACGGTAGCGGCATCAACTGCGCCATTTTGCAATTCGCTTCACCTCCATTCACGTTTAAGACCAATGAACCCAGCAAGGCGGAGATGGATGTTTTGATTGATGAATCTATGAAGCAAGGCGCGTTGGGTGTCAAACTTTTGGGCGGTCATTATCCGTTAAAACCCGCGGTTTCCTCCTTGTTGATTAAAACGGCCCTTGAACACGGCGCCTATATCGCCTGGCACGCGGGCACGAGTGAACACGGCTCCAATATCGAGGGGATGCGTGAAGCCGTTGAATTAAGCCAAGGCAATTTCTTGCATTTGGCTCATATCAATGCTTACTGCCGCGGAGCGATTCGTCCTGAGTTGGAAGAAACAAAAGAGGCCATTGAGTTGCTTTTGACTAACGATCATATTCACTGCGAAAGTTATATTTCGCCGCGAAACGGCACTCGCTTGACTTGCTTTGAAGACGGTAAGGTTCAGTCCAAGGTGACTGGTAATTGCTTGAAACGCTTTGGCTTTAGTGACGATCTCGAAGGTATTGAGGCAGCCTTTAAAGCCAATAAAGTTTGGGCGGTTTACGATGCGGGCGGTTACTCTGATCTAGTGACCGGAGAGGCCGGCTTGAAGCTTTGGAAGGAACACAATACTGACGTGGGCGGCTCCTTTAATGTCAATCCGCCCTTGCCTCGCGTGTGGTTGGCAGAAGCGAAGCGTCCGGATGGCAGTTTTGTGGTGGATGCCATTTCCACCGATGGCGGCTGCATCCCGCGCAATGTGATTTTGGAACAAGGTCTTTCGCTCGTGAAGTTAGGCATTCTCACGTTGTCGGAGTTTGCGGCGAAAACATCCCTGAATCCGGCTCGCATGTTGCGCTTGGACAACAAGGGACACTTTAGTGTCGGTGCCGATGCTGACATCACGGTGTTTGATTTAGACACTCAAAAGCCTGTAGCTACTTATGTGAAGGGCAAGACTGTCTATAAAGACGGCCATGTCTATGGCGCAAACGGCACGGTTATCTGCACACAGTACGGTGAGCAGGCGGTCAAGGATCGTGGCATTAACACTATAGTGGTCGATCCTGGTAAACCCGTTGCGGATCGCTTTATTGTGTAGTTCCAAAACACGTAACGGGCTGTTTTAGCAGCGTCCCTCTCTTTCTAGTTGAATGGGGAGGGACGTTTTTTTGCTTAAGACGAAAGCCTTATGAGTAACGAAAAAAAATACATCAATTTCTTTGCCACTAAGCACTTCTACGCACGCATTGACTTCTCAGAAGATTGTTAAGTTGATATTGTCGTAAGTCAAAACTCAGTTTCAATCTTTACACAGGAGGCGAAGATGGATATTGCCTTTGAAAATGGGATTTGGGTACTCAATATCAATATGATTCAAAGCTTAGCCTTGGCGGTAGTCACATACTATTTAGGTGTGTGGGTTAAGGCAAAAGTAAATATTTTGGAACGTCTCTCGATGCCTAGCCCTGTGGTTGGCGGCATGATTTTAGCGGTCATTCTGTCGGTGCTTCAAGGTGCGGGGATCCTGTTAGTTAATTTTGACTCGACACTTCAGACGCTTTTAATGCTCGCCTTTTTTACCACAATCGGAATGATGGCCAGTATTAAAGTCGTCAAGCAGGGCGGCAAACTATTGGTTGGTTTTTTACTTGCCGTTTCGGTTTTGGCGGTTCTTCAAAATGTACTGGGCATGTCGCTGGCGACTGTAATGGGTTTGGATAAGCATTACGGTATTTTGACGGGCGCTGTGTCGATGATGGGCGGTTTGGGAACGTCGGCTGCTTTTGGTCCTTATTTTGAACAGACCTATGGCATCACGGGGGGAACCGCCGTGGCTATTACTTCGGCAACATTTGGTATGGCTGCGGCTTTAATTCTTGGCGGCCCCTTTGGTGAATGGCTGATTCGTAAGTACAAGATCCACACTCCGCAGCCGGTAGCCGTTCCGGAGCCGCCGCTTCAACTCCCTGGCGACTTGCAAGCCGATATCGTCGCCAAAGAGGCAGGTCAAAAGCCCTCTTTCACCGACGAGTTGATGAAGGCGGGGGGACTGGTTGCCATCTGCATGGCCCTGGGAGGAATCGTTTCTGAATTTTTAGGCCAAATTATCACGTTGCCGGCTTATATCGGTTCCATGATTGTCGCCGCCATTGTCAGAAACGCGATGGATTTGACCAAAACGATCAAAGTCGACGGGGTGGGATTGAACGCGGTGGCTGATATCAGCTTGGTTCTTTTTGTGACAATGGCTGTTAACAGTTTGAAGCTGGCCGAGCTTGTTCACTTGGCGATTCCGATGCTTGTCATTTTGTTGGCTCAAGCAGTGTTGGTGTTGGTTTTCTCGTGGTTTTTCATTTTCCTTTTATTCGGGAAGAACTATGACACTGTCATGCTGAGTGTGGGAGGCGTTGGCTTTTCGATGGGATCTACTGCCAATGGTTTGGCGGTCATGCAAGCATTGTCAGAAAAGTATGGATCTAATGCGCGCGCGTGGCTCATTGTGAGCTTAGTGGGAGCTTTCCTTATCGATCTAATCAATGCGGTGATCATTACGTACATGGGCACGCTATAAAAAATATTTTGGCAGGCCTTGCATTTTTGTCAAGGCCTCTATAAAATGCGTTGTCTCTTTCGGGGGTATAGCTCAGTTGGTAGAGCACTTGCATGGCATGCAAGGGGTCAGCGGTTCGAATCCGCTTACCTCCACCAAAAAATTAGAAAGTGTCTCCATCGTCTAGAGGCCTAGGACACGACCCTTTCACGGTCGGTACCGGGGTTCGAATCCCCGTGGGGACGCCACTTTTCAATGAGCAACCTTGATTGGTTGCTTTTTTGTTATCCGCTAGACTGGATGCTTTTTGAAAAAGCCCGCCAGGGACTCGTCTGATCGGATTGACCGCTTTGCACCATTAGTTTCAAAATTTCCTGGTAAAGAGGGCTGTTTTTATTTTCATTTCTACAGTAAATATGCGCTCGAGCGACGGGGCGGTGCCATTGCGGCAACACGGCCACAACAGATTGATCGTTCAGTGGAGTCCTCACCATCCCTAGATTGAGATCCACAGCGATGCCCGCGCCTGCAAGCAACATTTCTTTGCATGCGGTCGCATCTCCATAATTGATCTTGCGGCAATTTCTGAGTTTGAATTTTTGTTCGCCGTTTTCGACATAGTCAGCGTAATAGGGACTGCTGCTGTAGCGAAGCAAAATAGGTCTATCCACTAGCTCTTCTACTGTTTGGGGATAGCCGTATTTTTTCAGGTAAGACTGACTGGCTAGCAAAAAAGTATAGAAATCATCAACATAGGTACCGTGTAATTCGGGTTGATCAGAAGAGTAAAAGCAAAATGATAAATCGGTTTGTCTATTGATTAATGCCTGAAGACCTCTGTCGGCTAAAATTTCAAAATGGATCCCCGGACGAGTTGACTCGTAATCCAATAGTGCCGATAGAATGGGGGTTCGGTCCATATTGACCGGCAGTGAGATGCGAAGTGTTCGACGGGTGTGCTGGTCGTTTGTGGTTTTCATGTTTCGGGCTAATGTCAGGATAACCTCCTGATTTTGAATTAATTGCCCAATGTGAGGCAGCAGCTCTTTTGCCTCAGTGGTAAGAGCGGCTGGACGGGTTCTTCTGTCGAGCAGAAATATGCCTAGCTCATCTTCAAGTGCCGCCAGAATACGAGAGGCAAGCGGGGGATCAATCCATAGTTTTTCAGCGGCAAGTTTTAGAGAACCTAGTTCACCGGTCGCATGCAGAATCTTCCATGCCAAAAGGTTGTCTGTCTTTTTCATAATTTTGCATTAATTGCCTTTTTAACAATTATAGGTTAAAGATCTGTCATTCTCTTTTGGTTCTCTTCCACCTACAATAACTAAAACGAAACTGACTAGGAGAGATGTGATGGAAGAATATGGCAGCGCTGATTTCCCGATGGTGCGGTATGTGCCGTACATGGGGGTTATTTGGACGGTTAACGAAGCCTCAAAGCTTGGCTTTTATAACGGACATCCCGATTGGTGCAACGTGGGTCAGGGTCAGCCTGAGGTCGGAACGATTGAAGGGGCTCCCGATCGGATCGAAAGTCTCGAGCTTGAACCGAGTGACGCGGCCTATGGCCCAGTGGGCGGAACGCCTGAGGTGAGAGAAGCAATTGCTGACTGGGTTAATCGTACGTACCGCAAGGGTATGAGCCAATATACGGCAGAAAATGTGAGCTTTGCCTGCGGCGGCCGTTTGGCTTTAACACGCCTTTACAGTATCTTCAAAGATGGCGCCCGAATCGCCTACAAGAACCCGGACTACACCGCCTACGAGGACTATCTCTATCCTCTTCGCCATAACTGTGAACTCATTGAATTGCGCGCTGAAGAAAAGGATGGTTTCACGGTTCCGGTTGAACGATTTGAAAACTTTATGCACGATGTGCGTCCGAACGCATTTGTGTTCTCCAATCCTTGCAATCCGACTGGGCAAGTGATTAAAGGAGAGGCGATGGATCGTTACATTAATGCGGCGAGAAAAGAAAATTGCTTATTGGGAGCCGACGAGTTTTATGCCACATTCTCTTATAACGAAGACGGTTCGCCCGCCCAGGATGCGGTCTCGGCTTTACCGTATGTGAAAGACATTAACCGCGATCCCGTGATTGTGTTTGACGGTTTGACAAAGGGATTCCGTTATCCGGGCTGGCGCGCGGGTTGGGCTATTGGTCCGAAGTATCTCATTGAAATGATCAATCGGGCGGCAAGCGCTGTCGATGGCGGCCCTTCGACAATGGTTCAGCGCGGCGTGATCAAAGAGTTGGCGCCGGGACACGCGGAAGCGGAACTGTTGGCCACTCGCAAAGAGTTTGCGGTTAAGCGCAAAATGATGATGGAAGGTTTGGCTGAGTTGGGCATTCATACACCCGCCAATCAACCGTTGGGTACTTTCTATCTATGGGCAAGTATTGAGAATTTACCGGGTAAGTTGTCTGACGCGGATTATTTCTTCCATGCATGCTTGCAAAAGAAAGTCATCACAGTTCCCGGTCACTTCTTTGATGTTCGCCCGTTCCGTGTCCGTCCGACAACGGAGCCGTACCGTCATTGGGTACGCTTCTCATATGGCCCGAATCGCCAAACGATTAAAACGGCGCTTGAAAGAATCGCGCAGGTGATTGCTGAGCATCGTTAATTTTCTAATGACGAGCTGCTGTTCAAACTTTTGAAATAGCGGCTCGTTTTGTATTTAAAGTGGAGTTGTTCATTGATTGGTTTTGGCCCGAGCGAGCAAAAACACAGTCAATAAAATGCAGATCGCGCCTATCGCTTCGGTTACGCCAAATGTAGCCCCCAATAGCGCGACAGATAACACGACCGCCGAAAGCGGTTCAAAGCACGTGAGCATGGAGGCGATTGGCGGCGCGATGAATTCCATGCTTTTTAAAAAACAGCAAAATGAGACAATGGTGCCGCATAAAACGATGTGCAGATAGCAGACAATTCCCATCGTATTCCAAATCACATTGGTTTCTAGCGGATTGTTGTATAGGCAGGCGGCTGCGCCGCTGAAAGTCATGGCCCAACCGATAACGGGAAAAACGGTGAGTTTGCGCACCACTCGTCCCGGTTGGATGGTTCCGACGGCTCCCAGCATGGCCGAGGCCAGGCCCCAGGCGACGCCTGCCACAGAAAACTCCATTGTGTCCCAGTTGCCCTTGGTGATAATCAGCAGCACTCCCACCATAGCTAAAACCAAGCAGATCATTTCCAGCACTTTAATTCTTCTGTGGTGTGCGATCGCCAGATAAGCGATGATAAAAAGCGGGGAGGTGAGCACCATAATGGTCGCTGTGGCAGCGTTTGAACTCGAAATTGACATGAAGAATGTTGATTGGGAACACAGTAAAGCGATCCCATAAATCAGAATATCTTTTAAATTGTCTTTTTCAAAGACCGCTTTGACGTGCTTGGTTCTGTTCCAAAAAATATCAAGCAAAATGAGAAGCAGTCCCGCCCCCAAAAGACGAATCGACGTGAGGTCTAATACGGTGAATTGGCACTGAGCCATCAAGTATTGCGCGGCAACCCCCATGGAGCCCCAACAAATACCCGCCAATGACGCCAGTCCCACACCTTTTAATGTTCTGATTTCCATCGCGCTCTGTCAATTGATCGAAATAGCTCCCATTGTATGCTTCTTTTGAGAGTTAATTGAGAAATACTAAATTTGTTTTCAAGTGTCATGAGATTAATTACAATCAAGCAGATTGAATTGAGAATTAGTTTTTTGATGAAATTCAAGTCATTGAGTTGCGCAGTCGCGGTAATGAGCGCTCTATCTCAGGGGGCAAATGCTTTCGATGTCAAGGTCGAAGGCATTGATGGGGATGTGCTCTCCAACGTTGAAGTCATGCTCCAGCCGGTGAGGGAAAACAGTATCACGGATGTTCGTCAAACTTATAGGGCGCAAGTCGACCGAGCCATCCAGCGAGGTATTCAAGCGCTGGGCTATTACCAATCGACGATTCAATACAAATGGGAAGAAGCTAAGAATGAAGATGGCGCCACTTTGATTGCCAAAGTGCGGTTGGGAAAACCGGTCCGTATTGCGGGGGCAACACTAACGGTTCAAGGTGAGGCAAAAAACGATGAAGTGTTTGAAGCGCTGCAAAATCAGTTGCCGAAAAAAGGCGTGCAGCTCAATCACGGAGAGTACGAAAGTTTTAAATCAAGCATAGAAAGGGCGGCTATTCGTCACGGCTATTTTGACGGAGAGTTTGTCACCAGCGAATTAGGCGTTGACGCTGTGAAAAACGAAGCGTATTGGGTTTTTGATTACGATTCAAAAGTACGGTATCACTTCGGAGATATTCATTTTCACGGCAGTCAAATTCGAGAACCCATTTTGGTGAATTTGCTGCCATTTAAAGCGGGTGATCCCTACACGTCAGATGACATTTCAGAATTAAATCGGAGACTGTCTGCGACCGGTTGGTTTAATTCGGTCGTTGTTTCGCAGGATATTTTCGGAGGGCGCGGCAGCGCGGAAAAGTCCCTCCCGGTCTATGCCAATGTCACTCCTAAAAAAGAAAATGCGGTTGAAACCGGTTTGGGTTTTTCAACTGACGTGGGGCCTAGAGGTTCAGTGACATGGCGAAAACCTTGGATCAACGATTCAGGGCACAGCCTGGAGGCATCAACTGAGCTTTCATCCAAAGAGCAGCTCTTGGATTTAAGCTACAAAATTCCTTTGGAAAAAAGCGCGCTTGAACATTATTGGGTGGTGCAAGGTGGGGTCAAGAAAGAGGACCTGAATGACACGAAGTCCGACTCCGCCTCTGTGATGGTTTCCAGACACTGGGCGCCCTATGAGGGGTGGCAAAGAGACGTGCATTTAAGATGGTCGCTCGATGACTTCGATCAGGGGCAGGTCAGTGACAAAACGATGCTGATCTATCCCGGCGTGACTTTCTCAAAAACGACGACATTGGGTGGTCTGATGCCAACTTGGGGGTTGTCTCAGCGCTACACGATCGATTGGTCCAACACCATGTGGGGATCGGATGTTGATTTCATCGTTATGGAAGCGCAGCACGCGCTTATCAAAACGTTCGCACAGCGACACCGTTTCGTTTTACGTTCCCGCTTAGGTTGGATTGAAACGGATGATTTCGATAAGGTTCCGCCGGATTTAAGATTCTTTGCCGGTGGCGACAGAAGTGTGCGCGGTTATAAATACGAGTCCATTTCACCCGAAGATGAAAACGGCGATTTGATCGGTGCTGAAAAATTAGTGACCGCCAGTGTTGAATATCAATATCGTGTTAAAGGCAATTGGTGGGGAGCGGTATTCTTCGACATCGGTCAAGCCGTCAGCAACTTTAAGAGTCAAGACTGGAAAAAGGGTGTGGGTGTCGGTGTACGTTGGCAATCTCCGCTTGGTCCAATCAAATTTGATATCGCCACACCGGTTGGTGATCCGGACAAAAACGGAGTGCAGTTTTACTTTGGGCTAGGACCGGAATTATGAGAATCATCAAAATCATCTCTGTGTCTCTATTGGGTCTGATTGCGGTTGTGATTGCTGTCGCGGCATTTTTGTTAACGACAACAAGCGGATTGAATTTTTTAGTGGGTCAAGCCAAAGACTCTTTGCCGCAATTATCCCAAGGAACATTTAACGGCAGCGTGCTGAGGCTCGATGCTAAGAATGTCGTCTGGGAGCAGCCTGGAGCAAGCTTTAAAGGCGATTTCGGCTGGCATCTGGATTTCAATAAGATCTGGTCTGGTGAGATTGTTTTTGATGATTTTTACCTTAGACAAAGTCAGATCAACATTCGTTCCGATCAACTAGGTACTGACAATGCTGAAGAGCAAACGACACAAACCTCAGTCCAGTCCGGTCAGCAAAGTGATTTACAAGCTGCGTTGCCTGTTCACATTCAAACGATTGACCTGAGTGATATCGCTGTCAATTTAGATGGGCAGTCTCTTTATCTAAAAAGTCTGGCAACGGCGTTTCACTGGACCGCCGATGGTATTGATATTCCTGAAATAAATTTAGCGGGTACATGGCAGGGTTATCCCATGACGGTTAAGGGCGCGGTCAATACCGCGCAAGGCGGAAAGCTTTTACACCTGTCTGATATCGCTTTAGGAGTGGGCGATAATCAAATTCAAGTTAAAGGGGATGTTCGTTTCCATGCGGCGGTTCCTAATTTAGACCTGTCCATGCATGTCAATGCGGCTAATTTTTCTCAATTGTTGTCGGAGCTGAAGGGACATGCAAAGGGGCGTTTACAGGTTCGAGGACCTGTTTTAATGCCGCTTATCAACGCTGATTTGACCGTTCGGGATTTTTCTGCTCAGGGGGTGAATGTTCAGACGGTTCGTCTAAGCGGCGCGATGAGCGCAGAGGAAAATGTTTCGGGCGGAGCGCGATTGAGTGTGAGCGGAATTTCTTTGCCCGGACTTTTTATTGATCAATTCAATGCGAATTTGCAGGGCACACAAAAGGCCCACGAATTAAGAATTGACTCACAATCGCAACTCTTTAAAGTCAATGCGCTTTTTGTGGGCGCTCTCAACGATTCAATGGACGCTTGGAAAGGCGCGCTCAAGGCATTCAATCTACAAACCGACTATGGCCCTGTGAATCTGGCAGAACCCATGCCGTTGGCCTTTGATACCAATAGCCTGCTGCTTGATGTCGGGCATTTCTGTGTAAAACACCCGCATGCGCTGATGTGTTTGTCCAATGATTTAGCGGTTGACTTGTTGAAGAAAAAAGCTCTGCCCGTGAAATTAGCCTTGGAAAAATTTGATTTGGGCTTTTTCAAGCGTTATGTACCGGGGCAGTTTGAGGCTAGTGGCATCATCAAGGCGCGAGCGGTTTTAGTGATACCGGAAGGTTTTGCAGGATTGCCAACCGGTGAGCTGAGCATTAATGCGAAAACGCTCTCCACGCGGTACATGCTTGAACAGAGTGACTTTTTATTAGGGTTTGATGACGTTTGTTTGTCCTTTGCGCATGATGGACAAAAAATTAATTCAACGTGGTTCATTGCGTTGACGAAAAATGGCCAATTGAGCGGCAATGTGGATATTGTGGATCCGATGAAAACAAGATCGCTTGCGGGACAAATCAATATTAAGCGTCTGTCAGCCTCTTTGGTGAACTCGCTTTTATCTCCTGGGGAAACGGCGCAAGGATCCATTTATGCTGATTTGCGGCTGGGAGGAACGTTGGCTGAGCCGCAATTGTACGGCGCCAGCGGCATCCGTGACATGAGAATCGACAGCACCAAGATGCCTTTTGAGATGTTGCCAAGTTCTTTTGAGCTTACTTTCAATGGCAATAAAAGTTCCTTATCGGGCGAACTTAAAACACCGAAGGGCGGGTTGACTTTGCAAGGCGATGCCGATTGGAAAACGTTGGCTCAAGGTCATACACGCATCGCCGCCAAAGGCGTCAAGATGCGTGTGACGATGCCGCCTTCGGTTGAGTTTGACCTCACCACCGATGTGCAGTGTGAGGCGAGCGCCGAAAAAATCGCGCTAAACGGATTGATTGATTTGCCGTGGGCAAGGGTTAAAGTCTATGAATTGCCGGATTCAGCCACTGATGTGAGCGATGATACAGTTCGCTTGGATCGACCCCGTCCCAAACAAAGTGAGAATGGGGAGGCGATTCCCATTGAAAGCAACCTTTTTGTCAATATCGGTGATGATGTTCGCATTGATGCAATGGGGCTGAAGGCTCAAATGACCGGCAAGCTTCACGTTGTTCAAAACAATGGCAAGTTGGGGTTGACCGGGCAAGTTAATGTTCCTCATGGGCAATTTAAGGCATATGGACAGGACCTGATTGTCCGCAGGGGCGAATTCATGTTTGCAGGCTCGGCAGATAATCCGCTCATCAATTTGGAGGCGATTCGAAATCCCGATAAGACGGCCGATGACGTGATCGCGGGTATTCGTGTGACAGGACACGCGGATATGCCGGAGGTGACTATTTTTACCGAGCCGGAAAAAAGTCAAACGGAGTCGCTGAGCTATCTCATGCGTGGTGAGGGTCTGGATCCGGCCGGCGAAGATGACAATACTATGATTACGTCCGCTTTGATCAACCTGGGTTTAAGCCAGGGAAGCCGAGCGATAGAAAGTTTGGGGGACGCCGTGGGCATCAGTGGTTTGGGTGTTGACACAGAGGGTGTTGGTGACAGCTCAAAGGTTGCTGTGAGCGGCTACATTTTGCCAGGCCTAAAAGTGAAATACGCGGTGGGGTTGTTTGATTCATTAGCCACACTGACGCTTCGCTATCGCGTTATCCCGAGACTTTATGTTGAGGCTGCCTCCGGTGTTGATCAAGCGCTGGATGTTTTGTATTCCTTTGAATTTTAATGGTGGCATTGGGCAACTTTGGGGCAAGGTTTGACAGGATTTTGTTTCTTGTTTTTGCTAGGCTGGAAAACAAAATAACAAAGGAGTAAGAACATGCTTTCCTATATGGCAGAAGTGGATGTAAACAAGGCTTATCGCCTTTTAAATGTGGGTGGAACCACCTTGGTGTCAGCGTGCCACGAAGGTGTTTCAGACGTGATGCCGGCGACGTGGGCTTGTGCTCTTGATTTAGCTCCCACAAAAGCGACAGTAGTTATTGACAGCTCTCACTTTACTCGCCCTTTAATGGAAAAAAGCGGGTACTTTGCCCTTCAATTGCCGACCGCCGGCATTGTTAAGGAAACTATGCGCTTAGGGGCGGTCAGTAAGTATGACATGCCCGATAAGGTGGAAAAAAGCGGTGTTAAATTATTCAAGATGCCGGGTTACGATTTGCCGCTTGTTGAAGGATGCGCGGCTTGGATGATTTTTAAAATTTTGTCTGAACCTCATAATCAGGAGCAATACGATTTATTCATCGGCGAGTGCGTCGCGGCGTGGTCTGATAGCCGTGTTTTTTCAAATGGACATTGGCATTTTGAGACTGCCCCCGACAGTCTTCGCACGCTGCATTATGTGGCAGGGGGACATTTTTACACGATTGGTGATCCCTTGATTGTCAATGGCATCTTGCCTGAAGAGGATTGATGCCAGAGCTGACTTTGTATGAGGCATTGGCGGGTCTATTTACTTCCGCTTTTGTTTCGGCGACACTTTTTCCGGGCGCGAGTGAAGCGGTTTTGCTTGCGCTCATTTCTTCTTGGCCTGAATCATCGTGGCTTGCCGTGGGGGTTGCCTCAATAGCCAATACCTTGGGGTCAATGACTAGCTACCTCATCGGGCGTTTTTTCCCGAGAAAAGTTTCCAATCGCGCCATTGAATGGCTTGAGCGATGGGGCGTTTGGTCGTTGCTGTTTGCCTGGCTTCCTCTTGTCGGAGATGCCTTGCCGCTGGCAGCCGGATGGCTGAGAATTCCTTGGGCAAAAAGCGCTTTTTTTATTCTCGTGGGTAAGAGCGCTCGATACGTTGCTTTGGCCCTCGGATTTACTCAATTTTTCTAACAAATTCAATCCCAAACAATGCGTTAATGCGATATTATTTCGTGAGTTATTGTGAGCGATCATATCGCTTTCAACGATGGGAAAACGCATGAGAATTTTGATTTCCAATGATGACGGTTATTCAGCGCCAGGTATTCGAGCCTTAGCCAAAGCGATGAGGCGCTTTGGCTATGTGACGGTGGTGGCTCCTGAATTTAATCAAAGTGGAACCAGCAACGCCTTGACGTTGACAAGACCCCTGCAGGTTCAGGAGGTGGAGCCCGGAGTTTACGCGGTTAACGGCACACCGAGTGACAGCGTGCACTTGGCTTTGACGGGACTGTTGGATGAATTGCCCGATTTGGTTGTCTCAGGAATTAACTGCGGACAAAATATGGGCGAAGATACGATGTACTCCGGGACGGTGGCCGCTGCGATAGAGGGCTATTTGTTTGGCATTGATTCCATTGCTTTTTCTCAAATTGAACGCGGCTGGGCATACTTGGATGATGCGGCGACGATGGCTCAAGGCATTGTGGAGCGTTTTTTGGAAGGGAAAAAAGATGCGGAGGCTCAGCTCTTAAATGTCAACATTCCCAATTTGCCTTTGTCGCAGCTTCAAGGGGTGGTGGCCACTCGATTGGGCAGACGCCACCATGCTGAAAGTGTGATCAAGGAAGTCAGTCCCAGAGGTTTTCCCATTTATTGGGTAGGAGCCGCGGGGCAGCCAAAAGACCGCGCGGAGGGAACCGACTTTTGGGCGGTGGAGCATAAGGCCGTGTCGGTGACGCCTTTGCAAGTGGATTTGACTAATTATTCGGCGGTTAGATCAGTGGGACAATGGTTGAACGCTCGTGATAAAGAATAATTTTAAATGCGAAATCGCAAAAATAGGTTGTAGAGGTAGATATGAAATTTCGTGCTTTAGTGGTTGCTATGACGGCAGCGGGAGTGCTGGCAGGATGCGCGTTGCAAGACGTGGGCTCACCCATTTACAGTCGAACCGGAAGCGGTGCGACAACTCCGGAGGCGTCAGCAGTTTCTGTAACGGGTGACACATACACTGTTCAACCCGGCGATACGCTCTATAGTATTGCGACTCGTCATGGGTGCAATCCGACGGAATTGGCTCGCGCCAATGGGATCACAGATCCGACGTTACTTTCCGCGGGAACTATTTTGCGATTGACGGTGGAACGCACGCAACCGGTATCCGATTTGGCCGTGGATGCTCCGGCGACGAATGCTTCAGAAGTGACTATTGGTACCGGTGTTGTCGCCTCACAAACGAATACGGACTCTGTTAATTTGACCTCCGGTTCAACGTCAACCGCGGGAAATCAAAAATTGTTGGGTAATACACGTCTATCTTGGCCGGTTGCTCGCTCGCAAATCCTGCGTCAATTCACCGATGAAAACAGCAAGGGAATTGAAATCGCGGGCAATATGGGCGACGATGTGCGGGCGGCGGCTGCCGGTCGAGTACTTTATACGGGTGAAAATGTGAGTGGTTACGGCAAGCTCATTATCATTACGCACGGCCCCGGCGCGGTGACGGTTTATGGTCACAATAGCGAATTGCTCGTCAAACGCGGTGATAACGTCACGAATGGTCAAGTGATTGCAAAGATGGGCAATAGTGACAGCGACAGCGTCAATTTGCTTTTCGAAGTGCGCCACAATGATCGTCCGGTCAATCCGGTTGAGTATTTGCCGCAATAATGATGCCTAAGTGCGGATAATTATTTTTCAGTTGCGCGCCCGCCTCTGCCGCTAGGTCAGATTGTCGGGCGCTTGTTTTAAGGGATATTTCCAATGGCAAGAGCCCCTAAAGTTTTAGAAAAGTTCTCGGTTGATATTGAATCTTTGGATCAAGATGGGCGAGGGGTCGCCCATCGAGACGGCAAGGTCGTCTTCGTGGAAGGCGCGTTGCCTGGTGAGACAGTGATCTACGAGCGATTTAGAAACAAAAACAGTTATGAATGTGGACGCGCTGTGTCAATCGAAAAGGAATCGGCTTTGCGTGTCAAACCGGCCTGCAAGCACTTCGGATTGCAACCGGGTTGCTGCGGAGGTTGCGCCATGCAACACTTGGAGCCCAACGCGCAAGTCGCTATCAAACAAAGAGTTCTTCTAGATGCGTTGTGGCATATTGGCAAGGTTAAACCCGAGACAATTCTGCCGCCTATTTATGGGCCGTTTTGGGGGTATCGTCACCGCGCTCGTTTAACGGTGCGTGATGTTGAGAAAAAAGGCGGCGTGTTGGTCGGATTCCATGAACGCTCATCGAGCTACGTGGCCGATATGACCGAGTGCAAGATTCTGCCGCCGGCGGTTAGTGAGCTTTTAATTCCTTTGCGTCGTTTGGTGGAGAAACTGTCGATTCGCCAACGTTTGCCTCAGATAGAAGTGGCAATGGGTGGAAACGGCGCGATTGCTTTAGTTTTTCGTGTATTGGAAGAGCCGACTTCAGCAGACATGGCCGCCTTTGAAGCCTTCTCACTTGAGTACGGCGTTAGTGTGTGGTTGCAGCCTAAAGGTCCAGATTCCTGCTATCCGATGCACGCCAGTGATTTGACGGCGCTTAAGCTCGAATTGCCGGAGTTTGGTGTGCATATTTCGTTCAAACCCACCGATTTTACGCAGGTCAATCACCGTCTCAATGAAACGATGGTTTCTCGCGCGATTAACCTGTTGGACGTGAAACCCGAACACCATGTCGCAGACTTTTTCTGTGGATTGGGGAACTTCACTTTGCCTCTGGCTGTTCGAGCTAAGACTGTTGTGGGCATCGAGGGCAGCGAACAACTGGTTGAACGGGCAAGAGCCGGAGCAGCTGACAATGGTTTAGCCGAAAAAACACAATTTGTGGCACGTAATTTGTTTACCTGGTCAACCGCCGATTGGGATGCTCTCTGGAGCCAATTGGGAGGAATCGATCGCGTGTTGATTGATCCGCCTAGAGAGGGGGCATTGGAGTTGGCTAGAACGTTGGCAGCGACCGATAAGCGTCCGCCTCGAGTGGTCTATGTATCCTGCAACCCGGCGACTCTAGCTCGTGATTGCGCCATCCTGCAACACGAAGGCGGTTGGCACATTAGAGCCGCGGGTGTGATGAATATGTTCCCCCACACCGCTCATGTGGAAAGCATGGCGGTTTTGGAACCGGGTCCCAAACCTGAAAAGAAAGAAGAGGTCATAGCGGATATCCCTTAAGAAGCGACTAACTGATTTCATCGCGGTCAACTAGTGCTGTTTTGTGCTCTGCGTTGACCGCATTTTTGTTATTATCCAAGCAATAAACACTATAGAAAACGCAAGGTTATGGTTTGGGATTTAAATCTTAGTCATTACAAGCAGCGACCCTTTAAAGAAGTCGTTAAAGAGCTAGCTGAATTTGTTTTGGTGCGTATTCAAGAGACGCAACTCAATCAGGTGGCCTCCTCCTTGACGCTTACCTCGGTTCTGTCGCTCGTTCCTCTTGTGGCGGTGATATTGGTGAGCTTTGCGGTTTTTCCTGCCTTTGCCGAACGCAGAGCGGAGATGGAGGCGCTGCTTTTTTCCAGTCTGTTGCCTGAAGTCTATAGTCAGCAAATCATTGGGTACGTGAAATCGTTTGCTGAGCATGCTCAAGGATTGACGATTTTCGGTTTGGCGGGTTTAACTCTTACTTCGCTCATGTTGATTAACACTGTGGATGCGACGTTAAACCGAATTTTTCACGTCCGCCAAATGCGTCCGGCTATGCAGCGGGTGTTGATTTATTGGGCACTTCTAACCCTGGGACCTATCGCGATGGGTTTCAGTTTATTGCTCACCAATGTGATCACTCAAATTGAGTTTGGCGTAGAGAGCCTTCTGCCGGGCTGGGTGTTCATGATTATCCAATTGTTGGTGCAGTCTTTTATGTACGCCGCGCTGTACGTTTATGTGCCCAACTGCAAAGTCAAATGGGTTGACGCATTTGTTGGTGGCTTACTGGTGACTGTGGTTGGTGTGGCGATCAAATGGTGTTTTAGTTACTACTTAAGCACCGGTCCGTTGACAACAATTTACGGCTCGTTCGTGTTGATCCCTGTGGTTTTGCTATGGATATACATTTCATGGCTTTTGGTATTGTCCGGAGCGGCCATCGCTGCCACCATTCCGATGCTGACAAGCGGGCGCTACAGTGACATGAATAAAACGGGCAATGATTTCATAACCGGCGTGGCGCTGTTGCATGAATTAATGCTTGCTCAGGAAAAAGGTGAACCATCGGTTTCCATTCATGTGCTGTGCAAGGCGGTGGACTCTTATCCGGAGGCCGCCGGTGCAATTTTGGAGCGCTTGGCAGACGTGGGCTACGTTGGGAAACTTCAGGATGATCGTAAGTACGATGAACATTGGAGTTTGCTCGTTTCGCCGCAGACAACGACATTGAGCGCGGCGTTTGATGCGTTGGTGGTTGATCCCAGCAATAGCCTCATTGCGAAAGAAAATTCACCGCTCTACGACTGGTATTGTCTGGTGACAGATGCGGAGTGGAAGAAGCGACCGATGGTGGAAACTTTGCGCTTTATCCACCCGATCAATTAATGACAGCTTAATCAGTCAACCAATACAAAAGGCGACGAACAATCAGGTCCCCTGACCGATTCGTCGCCTTAATTCAGTGATTGAATTATTTCAATGCTTCAAAGACTCGATTTTTGATTTCTTCAATCGTGCCTAAACCGCTGATACTGCGATACTTCGGAGCGGAAGCGTCTCCGGAAGCAGCCAAATCACCGTAAAACTTCACCAAGGCTTCTGTTTGGGCGTGATAAACGCTCAAACGCTTCAAGACGACTTCTTCTTTGTCGTCATCACGTTGGATCAAAGGATCTCCGGTGATATCGTCTTTACCTTCAACCTTGGGCGGATTGTATTTGATGTGATACGTACGGCCGGAGACCGGGTCCACACGACGGCCACTCATGCGCGTGACGATTTCTTCATCCGGAACAGAGATTTCCAAGACGAAGTCAATAGGAATGCCTGCGGCTTGGAGAGCTTCGGCTTGAGGAATCGTGCGCGGGAAACCGTCAAAGAGAAAACCGTTGGCGCAATCCGGTTGCGTTAAACGTTCCTTGACCAGGCCGATGATAATGTCATCGGAAACCAATTGGCCCTTGTCCATGACTTCCTTGGCAGCTAAACCAAGCGGGGTGCCGGCCTTAACGGCAGCACGCAACATGTCACCCGTTGAAATTTGGGGAATGCCGAACTTTTCCTTAATGAATGCGGCTTGCGTGCCTTTACCGGCACCCGGAGGTCCAATCAAAATTAAACGCATAGTAACTCCTCATTAATTTCCGACGACTCAAGGGATTTGAGTCATACTTTTTAATCCATTGTAGCTATCTTAAAAGGTCTTATGTAACCCAAAAAGATATATTTCACAGTTGTTGATGCAAAAAAACTTCGCGAACACGCTCCAAGTCCTCTTGAGTGTCGACGCCGGCGGGGAGCGCCCCGGGCAATACCGCCACCGCGATTTTCACTCCATAATAGAGAGCTCTGAGTTGCTCCAAGCTTTCCCACTTTTCAATCGGCGCCTGAACCCAGTGCGGGTAGTGTTTTAAAAATTTCACACGATAGGCGTAAAGACCGATATGACGTAATGGCTCCAAGCCTTCGGGCAACTTTGTTTGGTCTTCTCTAAACGCGTCACGAGGCCAAGGAATCGGGGCGCGGCTGAAAGTGACCGCGTTTCCATAAACATCTCGAACGACTTTGACAACGTTGGGATTTAAGAATTCTTCAATGTTGTCAATAGGATGGGCGGCCGTGGCCATGTCGCATTCAGGATGCGCTGCCAACAGCTCAGCCACTTCACGAACAACCTCTGTTGGGATGAGAGGTTCGTCCCCCTGAACATTAACGACGATTGTATCGTCAGAGAGTCCTAATTTAGTGACAGTCTCAGCCAGTCGATCTGTTCCGGTCGGATGATCGGGCGAGGTCATCACCACTTTGACGCCATGGGCTTCGCAAGCTTTAGCAATTGCCTCATGATCAGTGGCCACAATGACATCAAGCGCTCCGGAGGCTTTTGCTCGTTCGGCCACACGCACAACCATAGGGCGACCGGCAATGTCTTTGAGCGGTTTTTCCGGTAAACGAGTCGATTTCATCCGTGACGGAATAATGGCATAAAACGCGGTCATATCAGGCTCCTCTGACAATGGAGAGACGTTTGGCATATTCTTTGGCCTCTTCGTCGGAGAGTTTTTTAGCCTCATCAGGAATCATATTGGGAATGTTGTCTTTGACTTCAAAGGCCAGTTTGCAACGTGGGCAAACCAACAGAGATTTTTCTGCATCCCAAACAATGGCCCCCTTGCAAACAGGGCAGACTAATGTAGCGGTTAATCGGGGATCAAGAGCCATTTTCTTTTTGAGCCTTCTCTTTAAGTTTATGTTCAATCAAATCGACCAAATAGGGATCAATGTCAACAAGGTATTCAACCGTGTAAATTCGCTTGTCTTGCGCGATGTCGGGTTGTTGGCGGCACTTTACGGCATCCTTGCCGGTAATGAGAATAATGTCTTCTTTGGCGGTTTTAAAAGGATTCTCATCGAAGGCATAGTGATCGCCCAGTTCCATTTCCGGTCCTTCAATATCGTGGGCACGAAGCATGGCGAAAAAACGGCCGGGAGCGGCGATGCCGGCGGCGGCTAAAACGGGTTTACCCCGTTGGGCGATTTCTTCCAGTGTTAAGAAACGCTGACCGTCAAGCGATTTGGCTCGACCGAGAGTCGCAGTCGCCGCGAAACGAGGTGTGCGGCTGTCAAATGTGTCTTCGGTGGCGTTTAAAACGATCGCATCAACTTCATCCAAGCGTGAAGGCGGTTCACGCAGGGGGCCGGCCGGCAACACCCAGCCGTTACCGAGTCCTCGCGCGCCCACTACAGCCAGTTCCACGTCCCGAGCAAGGGCGTAGTGTTGCAGACCGTCATCCGAAATAATCAGATCACACTCAGGGTGTTTATCCAGAAGCAACAATGCAGCCGCCACACGATCGCGAGCGACAGCGACCGGAACAGAGGTTTGACGAGCGATCAGAAGCGGCTCATCGCCAACATTAATCGCAGGGCTGTCGGGTAACACCATTTGAGGCGCGTCTTCCTTGCGGCCGAAGCCTCGGGAAACAACGCCCGGGTGATAGCCTCGCTTAAGCAATTCTTTGACAAGAGCGATTGTGACCGGCGTTTTACCTGTGCCTCCCACATAAATATTGCCGACGACCACAACGGGTACCGGAAGACGATGTGGTTGGGTCTTAAGCCGTCTGTTGCGCGAGACACAAAGAAAAATGAGTGAAAGAGGAGATAAGGCCCACGCCAATAGGCCGCGTTTGGTCCATTGGCGATGCAGCCACGATTCAAAAGTGGCTCGCATAGGGTTCTCCGACTACTTGAAAAAATGACTCTCGACCCTCAGGGCCGGAACTGTCAGAAAGCATAAGTTTTTTCTCTACCTGCTTGAAAAAGCTAACCTTCTAATGTTAGCAAATATGCAAGATTATGCGAGTTTTTTCAAAGCTCAAAAAGTGTTTTCAGCTCTTCTACAGTCAATCGTTCATCAAATGGTAAATAGTTACCTTTGGAGTTTTTAAACACACCGTACGGAACGGCTCTGCAGCCTGCGCGACGATGTAATTTTGTGTTCGTCCATACTTTGTCTCGAACGTCAACGGGGAGGTCTTCCACTCGTCCATAATGAATACCGCGGAATTCAATGTCTGTGAAATGAGCAAAATGTTCTTCAAGTTTTGCGAGAGGATTTTTATCAATCAGAATGGTCGTGGCTTGCGGTTCTGAGTGAATATTCATGAAAGAAATCGGGCAGAATATGAATTCAATTTTGTCTAAAAACGGCTCTAATTTGCGGTGCAGCTGCCAACAATCTCGACATTGTGTGTCAAAGGCAACATAGGCTTTTGGACGCCCCTCGGGGCCTTTGGAGGAGATGCCGGTTGCTTCCTTTTCAAAAGATTCAAACATTTTTTTGCCGTCCCAAATAACAGGAACGGAGGCGGGGGCAGCTTGAACCGACGAAGTTCCCGCGGTCAATAAAGAGGCTAAACCGACCAGCAGCGCATTTCTTCTCGTAACTTGTTTCACAATTTGCCTCCAAATAGTTTATGGGTTGTTGGCACACAGAAATACCTTATCTGAGCTTAACTTGAATGACTCCCTTTTTCAATTGGGCAATTGGGTGCCAGTCTTGTTTGGCTTTGCGCAGCCCGGGGATTCCCAAATCTTCTTCTCGATTGAGGTATTCAATGCAAAGGGGCAAGCTTTTTGCAAAAGCTTGGGATAGAGCGGGATAGGCTCCCGGCACGTCCCGGGTAGCTTTTTCAACGTGGACGGCCAAAATATCGGGAGCGCTTCTGGCTCCATAAGTTAGGCCTAAAATTCGTCCGTGTTCGTGAAGAATGCCACCGTAAACAGGCAATTGATCCCAATGCGTGAAAACCTTTTCAATGGCGGCTCTTTCTTGCCTAAGGCTGTCGTTTATTTCTCTGTCGCCATACCAGTTCTCTAAAAAAAGCATGCAGTCTTCAAACCGTTCTTTTGTATAAATGTCAAACTGAGCCTCTGGGCATGCTTTGTAAAAGCGTTTAACGAAATTTCTTTTGCCGTGAAAGTGTGCCCCGGGTAATTCAATGAAGTCAGAACAGGCGTAGACATAGTCCCAGCGATCCGGATTATTTTCAATCAGTAATTGATGATCTGGAAAGGCTTTTGCGAGTGTGGTCTCCATCAAATCAACACGCCCGAAAAATCTCAGCGAATGATTGTTATCCAACGCCAATTGCATCAACTCATTAAAGAGGGTATCGGGCGCTTGAGTCTGCCCGATCGGCATGACAAATACAGGACCGTCCATTCCGGCAATTGTTCGTTCAATGATTAAGTGGGTATTACCGTGTGTACAGAATCTGAAATGACTGTCAATTCCTCGGCTAAAAAGAGAGACAAGGCTTAAATCACAGTCACCGTTGGCGTAAAGAGGCAAAAAGTGTTTTAAAACACAAAGGTCGCTTTCCTGAAGTTCTTTAAATTGCATGGTACGTCTTTCTAAATCATCAGGGAAACATTAAGACAGCGCCAAGCAATTTGCAAAATATTTTGTTTAGAATCTTCGAAAGTCTTTTCTTTCTCAAAATGTTTTTCGAACAAAATACGCAATCTTCTTCGTTTGTGTGGACGGTATCTGAATTAAATGATCAGGTTTCTCATTGTCTGCAAACGAATTTTCCTCCTCTTTGGGTGGGCGGTGAAGTTCGTGGATTTACACGGGCAGCTTCCGGTCACTGGTACTTCACGCTAAAAGACGCGAACGGCGAGTTATCGTGCGCGATGTTTGCCGGTCAAAATCGTCGGGTCGGTTTTATTCCGAAGACCGGTGATCACTTGGAAGTTCACGGTCAGGTGAGTGTGTACCGCGCTCGAGGTTCCTATCAAATGGTGGTTGATGCCGTTAGACAAGCGGGATTGGGCGCGCTTTATGAACGCTTTTTGCAGTTAAAGGACAAATTGCAAAAAGAGGGGCTTTTTGATCAATCTCGTAAAAAGCCGCTTGAACGTATTTACACAAACATAGCGGTTGTGACGAGTCTGCAGGCGGCTGCGCTTCGGGATGTTTTATCGACTCTGCAAAGAAGAGCGCCATACGCCAAGGTACGAGTGTTTGAAACGGCGGTGCAGGGAGATGAAGCCCCCGCAGAAATTATTTCCGCTCTGCGACGGGCCGATCAAAATGAAAATGTAGAAGTCATTTTGTTGGTTAGGGGAGGCGGGTCTATTCAAGATTTGTGGTCATTTAATGACGAATCCGTTGCCAGAACGGTTGCCTCATTATCCAAACCCGTCATTGTGGGCGTGGGGCATGAAAGTGACGTCACGATTGTGGATTGGGTGGCCGATTTAAGAGCGGCAACGCCGACCGCAGCGGCCGAGCATGTGACGGAAAGTGTCGAAGTCTTGAGTCGCGAGCTTTCGCAGTCAAAAGACGCATTGAATTACACTTGGAATCGCTATTGGACGGAGTCGGCTCAAAAGGTTGATTCTTTATTGCGCGAGATGCCCAATCCGGTGAGAAATGTGCATCAGGCTCAAGAAAGATTGCGTCACAGCGTTCAGTTGCTAAAAGAGTTAATGCACGCTCAATGGCAAATTAAGTTTGAAAGTGTGCGCTATCTTGATCACTCCCTTCTGAAACCCTCGGCCCGATTAAATTTAGAATGTGAAAAATGCGGCAGAGTGAGCAAAGATTTGTCTCGAGCCATGATAGAAATATTGAAAAAGCACAGTCAAACGCACTCTTCAGTGATGGAGTTGATTACAGAATTAAGTCCGCAAACTATTTTGAAAAAAGGTTACAGCTACGTAACGACATCAGATGGAGCTTTCGTTAAAAGCAGTCAAAGTTTAAGCGAAGGAGAGAATTTAACCGTTTATTGGCATGATGGACGTGCTAATGTTTGCGTAACAAAAACGCGGCCTTGAGATAATATTTTCAAAGATTTTCGCAAGCGCTCTTTTTTTTTCGTACAATCTGAGCGTTTTTAAGGAGAAATGAAATGGCTTTTCAATTACCTCTTTTACCGTTTCCGTTGAACGCATTGGCTCCCGCCATGTCGGAAGAAACAATGCAGTATCACTACGGTAAGCACCATCAAACGTATATCACCAATCTGAACAATGCCATTAAAGGCACGCCTTTTGAATTCATGTCATTAGAAGAGGTGGTTTTAGCCAGCGACGGAACCAATCAGAGTGTTTTCAACAATGCGGCACAAGCTTGGAACCATGCATTCTTCTGGTTGTGTTTATCGCCTAAGGGAGGTCAAAAACCGCAGGGTGAGTTAATGAGTAAGATCGAAGAGCGTTGGGGCTCATTTGAAGCTTTCCGCGAACAATTCTGCGCAAGCGCCGCGGGGAATTTCGGCTCCGGTTGGACATGGCTCGTTTTGACTCCGCAAAAGACTTTGGAGATTGTCAATACTTCCAATGCGGGTACTCAATTGGCAAGTGACAACACGCCTTTGATGGTGGTGGATGTTTGGGAGCACGCTTACTATATTGACTATCGAAACTCCCGTCCCAACTACTTGAATGCTCTTTTTGATCATTTGATTGATTGGGAGTTTGTGGCAAAGAATTACTACAACGCGAAATAAGTCAGAGAGGCTTCAAATATGATTTTGAGGCCTTAATTGAATTGGAGTTTGGCGCCCTTCGTTAGTCGCTTCTTTTCGAACCACCCCGGATTAACTTCAAGGGCCCAAGCCACTTTCGATGGGGCACAATGTGTATTTTCGGTTTGTGCTTTCATTTGTCTGACAGCCATAAGACGGCCGTTTTCATCGAAAAAAACGACCTCTAAATCAATGGGGACGTCTTTCATCCACATGCAGACAGGCCTAGGGGGATTAAACACGAAGAGCATTCCCTCATTGTCGGCAAGATGCGCAACTCCTTGTAATCCTTTCTCTTGCTCTTGAGTGGTAAGCGCGAGCCGAGCCTCCAGACAGTACTGATCAACACAAATGTTTTCCGACAATGCGACGGAGGGAATTAGCGTGGTGATGAAAAGCACATAAAAACTGCGCGAACAATGTTGTATAACCATTCGCGCAGTTTTGAGCAGAGGCAATTCAGAGCTCCTTGACACAACAATCCTTTAGCTTGCCGCGTCTTCTTCGTTCTTCATTGGCAAGGGAATAACACGCGTAGCGTGCAATCCGCGTTCGGATTGTTCGAATTCAAATTCAACCCGTTGATTGGTTTGCAGAGTCTTGCGACCGGGCATCTCAATGGAGCGGAAATGTACAAACACTTCACGATCTTGACCATCGGGGATAATGAACCCATAACCTTTGGCATCCGAGAACCATTTGACAGTACCGGAATTCATACAACATCCTTTATAGGAAAGCATAGGCAACGTAGAGAGAGTTCTATTTGTCTGCTTCCATTTTCCATCATAGGCCTATTGTTTCCGGTTGGGGCAAGAAATAAAAAATATTTTTTATTTC
>DVMY01000017.1 GCA_018714755.1 Candidatus Aphodousia faecigallinarum
AGCGATGATCGAAGCGGCCTTCAGCCACCCCACCACAAGCGCTTCGCCTTGCTTGGAAGACGGATGATCGTGCGCGCAGGCCTGAGCCACCACAAAGGAGGAAGGCAGGCCGCGCTTAATGGATTCAGCGATGCTCAGCACATGGTGCTCACCGGTGCCGGCCAATTGTTGTTCAACGCGGCAGGAATGATTCTTTTCCCATTGGAAAACCCAAGGCTTATGCAAGTCATGGAGGATTTCGCCGCCTACGGCATCGTCCCAATCCAAATCAAGATTGTTGATGTGGCGATAGTTTTCATAGAGCGCTTCGGCGGAAACCACATTCAAAGCGGTGTGCGTTGCCAAGCCGCCCGGATAGGCGTGGTGAGAGCCGTACCCCGAACCCGGAGCGCTCCAGAAAGGCTGAGGCGAGCGGGTTTTATCTTCGATGCGTGGGAAAACACTCTTGGCGTTGACGTTTAAAAGACCGGCCTTTTTAAGCGAAGCCATAATGGCCGCTTCATCACCCCGAGCAATCGTGGGTGCGGGATTTTGAACAATATTCAAAATGGTTGAACGAAGCGATGGATTGCGAATTTTCTTTACCGACTTCACAATCGTGTCATAGGCTGACTGCACCACTTCGCTATTTTTGGCCATCTCCACTTCCGACATGGAAAACACTTCACCTACAGAGCGGCACTTTTTCGGAGCGGCTGCGGCGGCAGCCATCGGCGTCATCGCAGCCGCGGCCACGGATACACCGACCAGAGCGCTGCCATGCAAAAAATTTCGACGAGACAAGGTACTCATTTCTTCCTCTGCTCTTAAAAACAATAAGGTTGCCTAAACAGCAACCTCATTGTGCGATTACAAAATGAACATTCGGTCTCAGAACCGTGAATTCCTCATGACGTTTTTTAGCGCAATTGTGAACGTCCCACTTTAACCGCGGGCAAAATCGCAAAAATCGCGCCAAGCACAAGCGTCACGAGCCCTACCTGAAGTTCCTGCAAACCAATCACCGGCGTCATGGCAATGCCTGTGTCCTGACTGATAAAGACCGCCGCAATCTGAGCCAAGCCCCAGCCGCCCGCTAGTCCCATCACCACGCCACTAAGCACCACTGACATAATCAATAGCCAAACCACCTGCATCACATAACCGCGCGGCGCGCCCATTGTTCTGAGTTGCAGAAATTGAGGCTTGCGAAGTTCACCCAAAATAAAACCTGTTATGAGAACCGCCAAAAGGGAAATCATGACCGAGCTGGCTGCAAACCACTCAAAGGCCACCATCGCGGAGTCAAGCGTGGCGTAAAGCTCCACCAACACTTCTCCGGTAAAAATAGCCATTAAATTGACCGATTGCCCCCTGCCATCCATCGCGGAAGCCGATGACATTCCCTGGCGGATTTTATAGGCGTCTGAAATTGACACCGGTTTAACAACAATGGCCGAAAACCCGGGTAAGTGATCAAATTTCCCCAAACGGAGCCACTCTTCAAGTGTCTCAGGCTCGCCGTCTTGATGTTTTGCGTGCATCGCCCAAATGGTTTCAATCGGAACAAGCACAGCTCGATCCCAAGGCGTGCCGGTTTCAGGCAGAATCCCCACCACTTCAAAACCGTTGTCGTGCTTATGACCCACGCCTGCTATACGGCCATGGTGCGGGAAGACCGTCTCTCCAATCTTAAGGCCGGAACGAATGCCGACGACCGCCTCATGGCGGCTTTCAAAAACGCGACCGGTTTTAAGCGCGCGAGCACCTCCTAAAGTCACAAACGCTTTTGTGGTCCCCACAAGCGGGCTTTCGTTGACACGATCTCCGAAAGCCAAAGGCGCGCACCACTTCACACCCTTGTAGCCCCGCAGCACATTCAGTGCGACCGCGGGCGTAAGTGACATCATTTCATCTCTTAGATACACCGTGGAAAGTAAAAGCGACGTCCGGCTGCCCTTTGCACCCACCAAAATATCAAACTGCTCGGCCGCCTTGGCGCTTGATGACTTGATCATCCGCTCGGTCTGACCGATCGCGGTGGCGATCGATAAGGCCAAAGCCAGAATAAAGGCCAACGAGCACAAGATCTTAAAGGACTGGCGACACTCGTTTTTCAAAAACAGCAATACTCTCATAACCCCGGCTCCCGAATCGTTCCATTTTCAATGGTCAACACACGATCAAAGCGCTTGAGCATCTGCGAATCGTGCGTGACCACCAAAAGCGTGGCCTTTAGGTGAAAAGCCGCGTCAATCAAAGCCTCCATCACGCGCATGGCGTTGCTGAAGTCAAGACTTGCCGTGGGCTCATCGGCCAAAATCACTTTCGGTGAGCTGATTAAAACCCGCACAAGCGCCGTGCGCTGCATCTCCCCTCTCGATAAAAGCGATGCCTGGGTCTGAGCGGGCACCCCGCATTGCCTCAAAAGTTCTTCGGCGCGAACACGATCTTGTGCTGAAATGCGACCTCTAAAGGTTAGAGGCAGCAACACGTTATCGAGCGCGCTCAACGCCCCGAACAATCTGAAATCCTGAAATAAAAAGCCGCAGTTTTTTCCGCGCCAGTCATCGCGCTGGGACTCACTCATCTTGTTAAGACATTCCCCGCCCCAAACAATCGTCCCCTCCTGAGGGGTGACAATACCGCTGATTAGTTTTAGGAAAGTGGACTTGCCGCTTCCCGAGGCGCCTCTTAAGCCCAGCACTTCACCCGCGCCGATGAGAAGATGCTCGACACTGAGAATCGTGCGGGCGCTTGCGCCGTCTTTGACACAATACGATAGTCCCTCAACCTGGAGATCAAAACCAGGCTTACTCATTTAAGCACCTCAAACGTGGCGTCAACGAGCCGCACCAAACTAACAAAACCGGTTTCCTGATCGGTATAGGATCCGAGCTGCAGTTTTCCCGTGACCACAATCGGACGATTCGCCTGAACGAATTCCTGCTTCTTACTTAAATAAACCACGATGATGTTATCGGGCCAGTCTTGGTCGCTGTTGCAAAATGGACAAAGGCTTACGGGCTCTCTCGTCATCACTAAGAAATCCGCCTCGGGCTTTAAAGGCGGCGCCATAAACCCCTCAACAGAGACCGTTTTGTCAGCGCAGGACTTTAACTTTTGACTGAACTGAAGTCCCAAAATCGGATTGCCCTCATACATTTCCTCAAAGCCAAGCTTGAGCTCTGAGGAGGCCCTCACCGCGGCCATCGGCGCTAAAGCAGATAAGGCGGCCGCGAGGAGAAAATCTCTGCGTTTCATCCAACACTCCTTTACAGGCGAAGGCGCGGGCGTTTGTCTGCCAACCGCCGCGCGCCTTTTAGCTTACGAGCCGTTTTTAATTAGCGGCCCAAAGCAAGCGCTTCAGCCATCACGCGGAAGATTTCCGTGGAGTTCATGAAGCCGCGGATTTGATCGGCGTTGGGACCGCGGGCGGTCACAACCAAATCATCGACCGTGTGCACGCCTTGGCTTTCAGAGCGCGGGAGGTTACCCTCAACGAAGTGAGCGCTCGGCACGTCCTTATATTGGGCGTTAGCCACATACTGACCCTTTTCGTTTTGCACTGCGGGGTTAAACGTAGCATCCGGGAAAGAGCGGTACGTTTCGTAGTAGTCGGGGTGCGCGCCAAAGAAGACTGCCAAGCGCTTGCTCGGAGCAAAATCATCCGGGAAGCCGTCCTTGTCCTTATCTTCGTAGTTGGGGTAACCGGCGTTCGCATAGACACCCACCTTTTCACGCCAATCGTTGCCGGGCTTATTGTCATCGACTGTGCCCGCCACCGAGATGGAGTGCGTGTGGTCGCCCGTGACGATCAAAAGCGTATCGGGGTGTTCATCGCAGTACTTTTGAGCGGCTTCAACCACTTTATCGAAAGCGATCGTGTCGCCCACGGAACGCGCCCAATCCAACGGGTGCGAGTATTTATCCACAAGGCCCGCTTCAAGCATCAGGAAAAAGCCCTCTTCATTCTTCTCAAGCACCTTGATGGCAGCGGCAAACGAATCCGTCAAATCCGGCTGATCGGGGAACTTCTTCACCGTATTGCCCTTCCACTGGTGGCGATCCACCCAGCCATCGAGGTTACCGGTATGGAAAAGACCAAGGAGACGATCACTGCCGGCGGCTTTTTCAACCAAAGCGGTCTTGTCGGTCACCAGGGTGTAACCGGCCTGAGTGAATTTTTCGATGTAGTTGATGTCATCCTTGCGCTTGGAGCCTGCCGTTGACTTAGGCAGGAAGTAAGCAGAGCCGCCCCCCAGAATCACTTCGGGCTTCACGTTATAGAACATGCCGACGATATCAGCCTTATCCGAGCGCTTTCTCGTGTGAGAAACAACCGATGCGGGGGTGGCGTCTTCAATTTCAGCGTCGCTCACCACGCCCACGGCCATCTTCGTTTTGCGGCGGATCAACTCAGCGATTGTTTCTTGTTTCGGATCGTCTTGGCTGGCCTTCGTGCGGTCGGCGTAAACACCCAACGCGTTAACACTTGATTTGTGGCCGGTCATATAGGCAGAGGCGGTGTTGGCGCTGTCAGCCGCGATCGTATCCACAGAGCTCGTGCCCAACAGGGCCATATGCGGCATATTGTCCATCGCAAGCGGAGCGTTGTACATGCCATTGGTGACACCCTTCGATAAGATGCGGGCGGCCGTGCGGTGACCGACGGACAAACCGTCAGCCAAGAGCAAAATCACGTTTTTGGCTTTCGGCTTATCGCCTGTGGTGTACACATCCCACTTCACCGTTTTTGTGCCGTTGGGAGCTTTAACCGTAACTGTGTATTGACCCGGTTTTTTAATTTCAGTGCCGCGGATAAACAAAGCGGAGGCGTTCACACCCTCTTCCTTTTCCAACCAAATTTCTTCACCGGCTAAGGTTTGGTTGAAATTTTTACCATTGATCTCAACCGTCACTTTATCCCGAGCGGTCACGTCATCGAGTTCAACCTTAAAATCAAAACGCGCGTTTGTCATGAAACGCGCGTGATCAACCGGATAAATTTCAATGGCCTGAGCGCTCATGGCGCACATGCCCGCCAAGGCGCAGGCAACAGAAGCAACAATCTTCTTGGATTTCATCGTGTTAAGTCCTTTTAAGTGGTTCCCAGTGAGATGGGTGTTTAATGAAGATGCCGCCAGTATAAAAATCGACTATGAGCGTTTAGTGACAAACAGTTATCACTAAAATGAAATTTTCAGCCTCAGGTAGTGTTTTTTAACTTATTTGTCATCCAACCAGAACTATTTTGATATTTGTTTAGACGCAAAGATTTACTAACTTAAATCAAATAGACGAGTCATCCTAAGGGTAAGCCTCAAGGCGCCAAATAGCGGTGTTCTTTAGAATTCGGGCCATAAGAATAAACCTAATCTCAGGAGATTAACAATGACCTTACTGAACTGGGTCGCGGTGCTAGTCGTTATTTTGACGATCGCCGCTTTGATTAAGCGCTATGAAACGCGCTTAGTTCTCTTTACCGCCGGCTTGATTCTTTGCTGCGTGTCCATGCAACCGATGACGGCTTTCAACGCCTTTGCCAAATCCATGACCAACGGTGGTTTGATCATGGCTATTTGTGCTTCGCTCGGTTTCGCATACGTTTCTTCCTACACGAAGTGCGACCAACACTTGGTGCATTTGCTCTCTAAGCCGATCCGCGGCTTGGGCATTTTCCTTGTGCCGATTTGCACGGCTGTGACGATGGTGATTAACATCGCTATTCCGTCTGCAAGCGGTTGCGCCGCTGCCGTGGGCTCCACGCTCATTCCGGTGATGCTTCGCGCCGGTATCCGTCCGGCCGCCGCTGCTGCCGCTGTGATGATGGGTACCTATGGCGGCGTGTTCTCGCCGGGCTCCGCCCACAACGTGTACATCGCCAAGATTTCCAACATGGAAATCATGGATTTCATCGCCTTGCACACCCCGTTTAGCTTTGTGATCTGCGGCATCGGCATCGTCGGCATCCTTGTGATGTGCTTGATCTTCAAGGACAAGGGTGAAGCCACTGAAAACATCCAAGTCAACATCGAACACAAGCAAGAAGAAATCGAACGCCCGAATGTGATCTACGCGTTGGTGCCGTTGCTCCCGATCGTTATCTTGGTGCTCGGCAACTCCGTGCTTCCGCAAATTAAGATGGGTGTGGCTCAAGCCATGGTCTTGGGCGCCATCTTGTGCTTGCTGATCACCCGCGCCAATCCCCAAGAATTCTCCAAGACGTTCTTTAACGGCTTGGGCAAGGGCTATGGCAACATCTTGGGTATCATCATCGCAGCGGGTGTGTTCGCCGCCGGTCTCCGCGCCGCGGGCTTGATCGACACATTTATCGAAGTGCTGCGTGAGTCCAACAACATCGCCCGCTGGGGTGGTTCCATTGGTCCGTGGTTCTTAGGCACGATCACCGGTTCCGGTGACGCCGCCACCTTCGCGTTTAACGAAGCTGTGACGCCGCACGCCGAATCCTTCGGCATGGATATCCCGCACTTGGGTGCCTTGGCCTTCTTGTCCGGCGCCTTGGGCCGCACGTCTTCTCCGATCGCAGGCGCCATGATGGTTGTGGCCGGTATCGCTATGGCCAACCCGGTTGAAGTGGCCAAGCGCACGATCGTTCCGTGCTTTGTCAGTGTTGTGACCTTGGCGATCATCATCGTCTAGTCTGATTCCGACTGCACATACCATTGAGGGCGGTTAACCGCCCTCGTTCTTTTTTCAAACGAAAAAAATCGCCTTGAGGAAGACAGCTTCAAGGCGATTTTCGTTAATCAGCTTTTAGATTAACACCTGACCTCTATAGTGCAGCCACTTTTCTTTGATGCGCTGCCCCATGTGCGTCATGGTTGTTTCAGCCACACCGATGCCGGCGGCGTACATCAGCTTCTCCTGCTCGGCCATCCGCAGCGCCTCGTGACAATCAAAGAGCGCAAATTCCGAAACTTCTCCGTCCCGATTCACAGGAGTCACCCCTTCTTTTAAGCGACCTTCATAGTTTTTTACGACTTCGCGCAAATAACCTTCAGGCACCGGAAACTCCTGAACAAAACGGGCACTTTCGACGATTTGCATATCATCGGCGCTTAAACCCGCCTCTTCAAAGAGTTCACGGTAAAGCGCGTGTTCGGCCTCTTCACTGGCTTTCACAAGGCCGGCGGCCAAGCTATCCCACAAGCCGCCTGCGATCGTTTTACCGGGTCTGCGGCGAGCAAGCATCACTTTACCGCCTTTGTCGTAAGCCGTCAGACGAATAGAGGTGGTCATAAGGCCCAACTTTCTGCAAAGAAGACGAGGCGCCTGACAAAACACACCGTCGAAAACAGTCGCGCGAATATCAACGAGTTCACCGGCGTCTTGCGGCAAATCGCCCAATTCCGCCAAAATTCTCGCCGCCTTTTGCATGACAGCGGTGCGAGCGGTGACGGTTTGACAATTGTCCTCGGTAATATAGAGGCAATCCATCAAACGAAAGTCACTGGTCGCTCCCGCCAGTTTCATGGCGAGCGTTTTCTTGACGAAACCGATCGTTTCTTTACCGGCGCAAAATCGAACATAGTCCGAAGGCACCGGCTGAGTCACGCGTTCTTTTAAAACCTCATAGGTTTTAAAAACCGATTGTGCGGTCAGTTCACTCATTTTTCAGGGTCCTTTAGCCTTGAGATTCGGGACGCATATGCGGGAAGAGCAGCACGTCGCGAATGCTCGCCGCATCCGTCAAAAGCATCACGAAGCGGTCAATGCCGATGCCGCAGCCGCCGGTGGGCGGAAGGCCAAATTCCAAAGCGCGGATATAGTCCGCGTCGTAGTACATGGCTTCATCATCACCATGAGCCTTGGCGTCAGCCTGAGCCTTAAAGCGAGCGGCTTGATCTTCCGGATCGTTTAATTCAGAGAAACCGTTAGCGGTTTCACGGCCGGCGATATAGAGTTCAAAACGCTCCGTCAATTCCGGATTGGTGTCCGAGGCGCGAGCCAAGGGCGAGATCTCAACCGGATAATCAACGATGAAGGTCGGATCGATGAGCTTGGACTCAGCCACCGCTTCAAACAAGGCCATTTCCAAAGCGCCGCGGCCCACGTAATCGGGCTGCGGTTCACCCAAGCGCTTTAATTCATTGCGCAGGAACGCTTCATTGTCAATCTTTTCGTCGGTGTATTGCGGCGCATACTTTTGAATGGCTTGACGCGGCGTCAAACGGTCAAAAGGCTTACCCAAATCAATGTCATGGCCTTGATAATGAACCATGGTCGAGCCGTTGACTTCTTGGGCGACGTGACGCAGAATGGATTCAGTGAAGTCCATCTGATCCTTGTACGTCCAATAAGTCGCGTAGAACTCCATCATGGTGAATTCAGGATTGTGACGGATGGACAAACCTTCATTTCTGAAATTGCGGTTTAATTCAAAAACGCGTTCAAAACCGCCCACCACCAAGCGCTTCAAATAAAGTTCCGGAGCGATGCGCAAATACATGTCCATGTCGAGCGCATTGTGGTGCGTGATGAAAGGCTTGGCATTGGCGCCGCCCGGAATCGGATGCAGCATCGGCGTTTCCACTTCCATGAAGCGGTTGGCGAGCATGTAGTTGCGAATCGTGGCGATGATCTTGCTGCGCTTGATGAAACGAGCGCGGCTATCCTCATTCATGATGAGATCAAGATAGCGTTGGCGATAGCAGATTTCCTGGTCGGACAAACCACGGAACTTTTCAGCCAAGGGACGAATGGCCTTGCTCATCAGGCGGATCTTTTTCACGCGAACGGACAACTCACCGCGTTTGGTTTTAAAGACGGTGCCTTCGGCAGCCACGATGTCACCGATATCCATGGCCTTGAATTCTTCATACGCTTCTTCGCCCACTTCGGAAGGAGACAAGAAGTACTGCATCGTGCCCGTGCAGTCGCGCAACGTGGCAAAGGAGGCCTTGCCCATCACGCGCTTGAGCATCATGCGGCCCGAAACAGCCACTTGGTGCTGCTCGGCTTCCAGCTCTTCAGCGCTCTTTTCTCCGAAGCTTGCGCGAATATCGCCGAACAAGTCCTTGCGGACGAAATCATTCGGATAGGCGTGGCCGCCTTCACGCCACTTGGCGAGTTTGGCGCGGCGCTCCGCGATAATATGGTTTTCATCCTCGGCCGCAACGGCGGCTTCTTGAACCTTATTTTCTGCCATTTTCATGTCCTTATTGTTCGCGCCTTATCAGACGCCTTGCTTGAGGCTAGCCTCAATGAATTGATCGAGATCACCGTCCAACACGGCTTGCGTGTTGCCGGTTTCCACATTGGTTCGTAAATCTTTCACTCGCGATTGGTCCAGCACATAGGAGCGAATCTGATGCCCCCAGGCGATATCGCTTTTCGCGTCTTCGGTCTGCTGCTGCACCTCGCGGCGCTTGCGCATTTCCGCCTCATAGAGCTTGGCCTTTAACTGGCTCATTGCCTGCTCTTTATTGCGGTGCTGGCTGCGATCGTTTTGACACACGGTGACGATGCCTGTCGGAATGTGCGTGATGCGTACCGCGGACTCTGTCTTTTGGATGTGCTGACCGCCCGCGCCTGAGGCACGGAACACGTCAATGCGCAAATCCGCGGGGTTAATTTCCACTTCGAAGCTATCGTCGATTTCCGGATAGACGTAAACGCTTGCAAAGGATGTGTGGCGACGCGCGTTCGAGTCAAAGGGGCTTTTTCTCACCAAACGATGCACGCCCGTTTCCGTGCGAAGCATGCCGTAGGCGTAGTCGCCCTGGATGTAAATCGTGCAGCCTTTAATGCCGGCCACTTCCCCTTCGGTTTCTTCCTGAAGTTCAACCGTAAAGCCTTTGCGTTCACCGTAGTGAAGATACATGCGCTCGAGCATGCTCGCCCAGTCCTGAGCTTCGGTGCCGCCCGCGCCCGCCTGAATTTCCAGATAGCAGTTGGCCGGATCCATCGGTTGATTGAACATGCGCTTGAATTCAAGCTTTTCAACCGATTTTTCAAGCTCGGCCACTTCCTCACCCAAAGCGTCCACACTCGGGTAATCTTCCTCGGCCATAGAAAGCTCGAAAAGCTCGGCCGCGTCATTGACGCCATTGGTCAATGTCTTAAACAAACCGACGGTGTCATCCAAACGTTTTTTTTCTTTACTGACTTTTTGCGCGTTTTCCGGATCATCCCACAGGGCGGGATTTTCCATTTCGCGATTGACTTCTTCTAACCGGCGTTCCTGTCG
>DVMY01000018.1 GCA_018714755.1 Candidatus Aphodousia faecigallinarum
TAGCGTTATTAGAAAAGCGACCACTCGTCATAAGATGTTCCCAAACGATGAGGCCGCTTTAAAGGTGGTTTATTTAGCCATTGACGCCGCTTCCAAAAAATGGACCATGCCGATTAGGAATTGGCGACTGGCTTTAAATCGTTTTAGTATTGAGTTTGGTGACAGGATCACCAAATATCTCTAAATGGAATTTACACAAACGAATTTACAATCCCAAAGTACCTGTCATAGACCATATTGAAGGTGCCAATTTTAAATTCCTGCTCTAGGCTTTCTTTTAATTCATACCTTCCATCTGTAGCTGTTGTGTGCTCATCAACAAAGAAATACAAATTTTTTACATCCAATGGGTTTATGACAGATTTATTTATCAAGTCATTAAAGGCTTTTTTTACAGCAATCTTATAAGCAAAATCCAAATATCGCTGCTTTGACTTCTTTGAGGTGAAAATCTCATTCAACACCCGGTTCTGTCGAATAACAACCCCAAATTTATAGACATCGTTTAATGAACGAAAGAGTTTACCCTTATCTGCATTAGTAATAGATACTGCCTTGACTTCACGATCTTCAGAAAAGTTCATTCTTTCTCTGATTACACGTTCAGCGTGTAGATATTTTCTTTCTTGCTTGTCTTTTTCTGACTTGCTTAAAAATATAACTCCACCAAAAACGAAAAAATCATTGTGTTCTTTATCAAAAACACCAGATTCATCAGAGTAAATAAAAATATTCATAAAAATCCTAAATAAAGAAATAGCCGCCAAACGGCGGCTATCCCCCTTGTGGTCGACGATCTTACAGATCGCTTAAACGCTAATTCGATTGCACAAGTATACGGCGCTATGAGCCCGCACCGCTAGTATATATAAATACACTTCAAAATTCAAAACAATTTGATTTTTCATTCACTTTGTGATAGACGAAGAGGGTTAAAATTTTGAACAAATTCATCTATCATGTCGGCCCAGGCCTGAAGCAGATCTCTTCGCTGCTGGGCGTATTCAGCCTTGTTATAGACAGCCCGAACACCCTTTTGTTCGTGTGCCAAGCACTTCTCAATAACATCACTATTAAACCCTGCCTCGTGAAGTATTGTGCTTGCTGTTCGTCTTAAATCATGTGGATTAAAGCGCCTTAAATCCCAGCCGTTTTCCTGAGCAACCGTAACACAACTCAAACAGGTTTTATTAAATGTTGAAGCGGCCAGAGGCTTATCCCCATCGTAACGACTAGGAAGAACATACTGAGATCCACCTCCCATATATTGGAGACCTAAAAGGATATCCATTGCCTGATGGGACAAATAAACAATATGGGGGCGACGCATTTTCATGCGCTCCTTGGGAATAGTCCAAGTCTTTTCTTCAAAATCGATTTCATCCCAAGTGGCCCCTTGCAACTCCCCTTTTCGAACCATTGTTAATAAAAGAAGTTTCAGAGCATGCTTCATAACCGGTGTGACCGGTACCTGTTTCATACTATGATACAAAGCACCGATTTCTGTTCCGGATAAAGCACGATCTCTCGCTTGGAATGTGTGGATACTGGAGGGCTTTATTCTGACAGCAAGGTTTTCAATCTGAAGACCCCGATCTTTCGCAAAATCATAAAGCTGCGCCAATAGATTTCTGAATTCAATTGCAGTGGCTGGCGCTTGTCGCTTGATGTTAATTTCATCAACAGCAGACAAAATATCGGAAAACTGAATTTCAGACAAACCGTAACGGCCGAAACGAGGCAATATCTCATTACGGATCACATACATTTTCCGATCTCGGGTGCTGCTTGCCCACTTTACATGCTGCAAAAAACGATCCATCAGAACCTGAACCGATTCTTCGTTTCTAACGTGATTCTTGAGTCGTTTTTTCTCAAGAGCAGGTGATAGTCCTGAATGTTTTAACTTTTTTACTTCTATCAACTTTTCTCTTGCCTGCTGCAGTGTTACCTGTTTTTTCCACAATCCTAGCGTAACGGTTTCATTACGACCATTGATTTGATAGTTGTAGCGAAACGAGATGGATCCGGAAGGAAGGACAACGGCATAGAGACCATCACGGTCAGATACCTTGTATGCCTTTGACTTGGGTTTGAGGTTTTTTAGGTACGAATCGGTAAGCATTTCAGGGGTTCCAATTGAGTCGAGGTATCGAAATGTACCCCGTTAATAAATTCCGATTTTATACCTCGACCCCCTTGTTTGATACCCTTTTAAATACCTCGATTTTTCATTGCTAGGGATTGCAAAAGATTGCTAATCATTTCTGTTGCATTTATACAAAAAAGGATTGAAAATCAAATAGTTTACTTCAATCCTTTTCTGCTATTTTCAAGCTAATTCAGGTGCTTGAATCATTCCCACTCAATAGTGGCGGGCGGTTTGCCGCTGATGTCGTAGCAAACACGGTTGATGCCACGCACTTCGTTGATGATGCGGTTAGAAACTTTACCCAATAGTTCATAGGGTAAATGTGACCAACGAGCTGTCATGAAATCGCTCGTTTCAACCGATCGCAAGCTCACAACCCACTCGTAAGTGCGACCGTCGCCCATCACGCCCACGCTCTTGACAGGCAAGAACACCACAAAGGCTTGACTGACCTTGTCATAAAGACCGGCATTGCGAAGTTCTTCAATAAAGATCGCATCGGCTTCACGCAAAAGATCGGCGTATTCCTTTTTAACTTCGCCCAAAATACGAACACCCAAACCCGGTCCGGGGAACGGATGACGGAAAACCATTTCAGCGGGCAGCCCCAAAGCCACACCCAACTCACGGACTTCGTCTTTGAAGAGTCCGCGCAGCGGCTCTAAAAGCTTCAAGTGCAGCGTATCGGGCAAACCACCGACATTGTGGTGGCTCTTGATGGTCTTGGCCTTTTTGGTCTTGGCACCGGCCGATTCAATCACATCAGGATAGATCGTGCCCTGAGCAAGCCACTTGGCATTGGGAAGCTTGGCGGCCTCTTCCTGGAAGCATTCCACAAAAAGACGGCCGATGATCTTGCGCTTTTGCTCCGGATCAGTCACGCCGGCCAATTCGCCCATGAAACGATCAACCGCGTCAACCACAATGAGCTTCAAACCCATGTTCTTTTCAAACGTGTCGCGAACCTGTTCGCGTTCGTTTTTACGCAATAAACCGTTATCTACAAAAACACAGGTCAATTGCTTGCCGATCGCGCGATGGATAAGAGCAGCGGTAACAGAAGAGTCCACACCACCCGACAGACCTAAAATCACTTCTTCATCGCCAACCTGAGCGCGGATTTGCTCAACCGCCTCTTTCACATAGTCACCCATGACCCAAGAGGGCTCGGCCTTACAAATATCAAGCACGAAGCGATTCAGGATTTGGCGGCCTTGCAGCGTGTGGGTTACTTCCGGATGGAATTGCACGGCGTAGTAGTGGCGCATCTCATCGCACATACCGGCAATCGGACAAGAAGGCGTGGAACACATTACCTTAAAGCCCTCAGGCAATACGGTCACCTTGTCGCCATGGCTCATCCAAACTTTCATAATGGATTCACCGGCTTCATTTTTGGTATCTTCGATACCCTTGAGCAATTCGGAGTTGTTGTGATTTTTCACTTCAGCGTAGCCGAATTCGCGCTTACCCACGTTTTCAACTTTGCCGCCCAGTTGCTGAGCCATTGTTTGCATACCGTAGCAAATACCCAAAATAGGTACGCCGGCATTAAAAACAGCTTCAGAAATCCGATCGGTGCTTTCTTCATAGGCGCTCATGTGAGAGCCCGAAAGAATAATGCCCTTCGGATTGAATTCACGGATAAAGCTTTCAGAGACATCATTGGGATGCACTTCACAATACACGTGAGCTTCACGCACGCGGCGAGCAATCAATTGCGTCACCTGAGAGCCGAAATCCAAAATAAGAATACGATCGTGAGTCATGGTCGTTTATTAAATAAAAATAGAGAAAACCAAAAATTTTAAAGGCGCGAGTAAGTTTACCGATTAAACTTCTCCCGCGCCTCTTTTTTCATCGTCAGGCAGCCGAACGATTAATGTTCTTGGCGATAGTTCGGAGCTTCCTTAGTGATTCTCACGTCGTGGACGTGCGATTCGCGCCAGCCGGCGGCCGTGATTTCAACGAATTCAGCGCGATGGCGCATATCTTCAATCGTTGTGCAGCCACAATAACCCATGGAGGAGCGCAAACCACCGATCATCTGATAGACGATCTGAGAGAGCGGTCCCTTATAGGGCACCATGCCTTCGATGCCTTCCGGAACAAACTTGCTGATGTTGCCGGAGTTGTTATCTTGGAAGTAGCGGTCAGCTGAGCCCTTGCTCATGGCGCCCAAGCTGCCCATGCCACGGTAGCTCTTGAAGGAGCGGCCTTGGTAGAGCACCACTTCACCCGGAGCTTCATCGGTGCCGGCGAACATGCCGCCCATCATCACCGCATAAGCGCCGGCGGCCAAAGCCTTGGCGATATCGCCGGAGAAGCGGATGCCGCCGTCGGCGATCAACGGAACACCGGTACCTTCAAGAGCGGCAGCCACGTCAGAAACTGCCGTGATCTGAGGAACACCGACACCGGCCACAATACGAGTCGTACAAATAGAACCTGGGCCGATACCAACCTTGACACCGTCAGCGCCTGCGTCAACCAATGCGCGAGCGGCTTCAGCCGTGGCGATGTTGCCGCCGATCACTTGCAACTGCGGATAGTTCTTCTTCACCCAAGCCACGCGATCGAGAACGCCTTGAGAATGGCCGTGAGCCGTGTCCACAACGATAACGTCAACACCGGCTTCGAGCATCAATTCGATGCGTTCTTCCGTGCCTGCTCCCACGCCAACCGCGGCGCCGGCCAACAAACGACCATGGGAGTCTTTAGCGGCATTGGGATGTTCTCCGGCCTTGATGATGTCTTTAACCGTCATCAAACCCGTTAAATTGAAATCTTTATCGACAACGAGGACACGTTCAACGCGGTGTTCGTGCATCAAACGCTTGGCGTCTTCAAGACTTGCGCCTTCACGAACCGTCACCAAACGATCGGCCGGCGTCATGATCTGAGACACGGGGATGTCCATGCGCGTTTCAAAACGAAGGTCGCGGGAGGTAACCATACCCAACACACGCTTATCGTCAACCACCGGCAGACCGGAGATATGACGTTCACGGCTCAAACGAATCACTTCACCCACTGTCATCGCTGGCGTGACAGTGATCGGATCGGCAACCATGCCGGCTTCGTGGCGCTTCACGCGGGCCACTTCAGCAGCCTGTTGCTTCGGGCTCATGTTCTTATGAATGAAACCAATGCCGCCTTCTTGAGCTAAAGCAATAGCCAAACCTGATTCCGTGACGGTATCCATGGCAGCGGAAACCATCGGGATATTCAAGGTCAGTTCACGGGTGATTTTGGTGCGAAGATCGGTATCGCGGGGAAGAATATTTGAGTGTGCCGGAACGAGCAACACATCATCAAAAGTAAGAGCCTTTTGTCTAATGCGCATGTTAACCTCAGTCGAAAAATGTGGAAAAAATTCGGCGCCGCCATTATAAATGGCGTAAAAAGATTAACGGCGTATTTTATCTTATTTGAGAGTCTTTCCGCAATACTTAGGCGTTATTTTTCTCACAACAAACGGTGCTTTCCACCATTTCGACCATGAATCAATTGATTTTCCGGTTTTTGATTTTTCTCTTCACGCAAACGTCTGGCGGTCATTGGATCAACCGTCAATTCCGGAAGAATTTCAATGCGGTCCCCTTCTCGTGCCTGTGTTTCAGGATCCGCGAGCACATTCCAAACGGCAAGCCGTTGATTATTTCCCAAGGTCCAGCCCGCTTCGGCCACCACCTGTTCGAGACTCAACCCGTCTTCGACTTCAAGTTTTTTGACTCGTACCCCATCGCGATCAAGTCTTGTCACAAGGATGTGCATCGTTCGCTCCCTTTTGAATTTTTTTCAAATAATGTTGTGCATTTTAAACCAATAGAATTGTCTGTTCTTCCCTGCTTTTAGAAAAGAATGGCGACTTTGCGTGGTATCGGTTTGATACAATTTTTTGCGTGTTAGCAAAATCTCAGGTCGCTAGCCGGTGGCACCGTTTTGTTAGCCGGGATTGCCTGCACTTCTCCCATGGAAGTTCTTAAACTCACTGTGCCAACTGGCTTATTTGTCCTTGTTGTTCTTTATTTCGTTGCCTAAAGGCTTTAAGGGGGATATATGTCAAATAGCGAATTTTCAAGAGGAAAAATCAAAGTTCCGCCTTGCCGCGATGTGATTGAAAATATCATCAAACCTGGTATTGAATCCGAATTGAGCCGATCTTTCAAGAGTTACCTGCTTGTGAATAAAGCGCATGTTGTCATGCTGAAGGAAAAAGGAATTCTTTCTGAGGACGAAGCACGTCAAATTCTCGCCGCCAATGAAGAACTGCTGACAGGAAGCGCTGATTTCGAAGTTGATTATGAAAAAGAAGATATTTATTTCAACATCGAAAATTATGTCATTGCCCGGACCGGTCGTGAAATTGGCGGTAAATTGCACACCGCGCGTTCACGAAACGATCTTTGCGCGACAGTCACACGAATTAGCCTTCGGGAACGCCTCCTTGAAATGGCGATGCTGACAAATGAGCTCCGAGAAGTTCTTTTGGACTTGGCACAAAAAAATACAAGCAGCGTCATGCCGGGGCACACGCATTTACAGCCATCTGAGCCCATCACGTTTGCCCACTACTGCTCGGCCATAGCGGCGGCTCTTCAACGAGACTTCGATCGACTCATTCACGCCTATCACACGACGAATATTTGCCCCCTGGGCGGAACCTCTATGGGGTCGAGCACTTTTGCGATTGATCGGACACTCACATCTGATTGGTTGGGCTTTAATGGACCCATTGACAATTCTTTGGATTGTGTCGCATCAAGAGATTACGTTTTGGAAGGACTATCCGCTTTATCCATTATGGGGAATACGTTAAGTCGCCTGGCCAATGACCTTTATGTCTGGGCTACACCGTACTATCAATTCATCGAAGTGGATGACGCGGTTGCCGCTTGCTCATCAATCATGCCGCAAAAGAAAAATCCCTGGACCCTTGAGTACATCAAAGGGAAAGCCGCGCACTTGGAAGGCTATTTTGTATCGGCTTCTTCGGCTTTGCGAGCCACCCCTTACACACACTGTCAAGATGCATCAGCGGAAACGCCCGAACCTTTATACCAAGCTGTCGATGAATTGCGGGCCTGTTTGAAACTGATGAAGGTGACATTGAAAACATTGAAGACCAATTCATCAAAAATGCTGCAGGCAGCCAATAACACGTACTGCACCGTTACGGAATTAGCCAATACGTTGGTTCGAGTCGATGGTATCTCTTTCAGAAGCGCTCACCATGTTGTGGCTCTGGTTGTGGATCACATGCTTAAGCAGGGACTGTTGGCTCATGAAATCAAACTCGAAACCGTTCAGGATTGTTATCAGCTAGCCATGGGGGAGAAATCACGCATTAGCGAAGAAGACTTGCAGAATGCTTTAAACCCGATTCATAACGTGGAAAGTAAAAACATTTTGGGTGGTCCGGCCGCTTCTGAAGTCACTCGTCAACTTCAAGTGCTTGATCAGCAATTGAAATCTGATCAAAAAACTTTGAAAGCACTCAATGATGATGTCAATCAAGCGACTGAGCGACTAAACGAAAAAGCCAATGAGATTATCAAAGCCGTTTAATCACTCTAGGCTGGGCGGGCCGGGTTCTATACTTCGGCCTGCCGTAGTCTGAACTCAGCGCTTAGTTCCAACGTAATCATTTCCCATGTCATTGAAATTACTCAGACAGTTGCTAAAATAAATCCCCTGTTTTTTATTTAGAAGATTATCGCCGTGGCCAATATTGTCAATCGTAAAGCGCTCTTTGACTACTACATTGAAGAAAAGCATGAGGCAGGCCTCGTGCTTGAAGGTTGGGAAGTCAAATCTATTCGTGAAGGGCGCGCGCAAATTAAGGAAGCGCATGTGATTGTGCGCCAAGGCGAATTGTATCTGCTCAACGCTCACATCACGCCGTTAAAGACGGCCAGCACTCACACCAAACCCGATCCCACGCGGGTGAGAAAGCTGCTGATGCACTCTCGAGAAATCAACAAACTTATCGGCAAAGTGGAGCGCGCGGGCTACGCCCTCATTCCCCTTGACATGCATTTCACGCGTGGTCGAGTGAAGCTCACCGTTGCGTTAGCCAAGGGCAAACGTCAATATGAAAAGAGAGCCGATGAAAGTAAAAAACAATGGGAGCGCGATCGCGAACGTCTAATGAAAAAGGCCTCGCATTAAAGCGAAGCCTCACAAAAAATCGACCTGAGCTGAGCCGCCCAAGCGGCTCTTATTTTTATTGCTCTTTATCGGTCGTTTCTTCCTGGGACGGATCACGCCACTTCAATTCGTAGCCCACGAGCATTTCCGTCCAACGCTTTAAAAGCGCCAGCATCTCGGGCGCGGGCACTTCTCCCAAAGGCTCAATGCCCTTCTTAGTCACAACGGAAAGCGTATCGTAAACTTCAGCCATGAAGACCGCCATCGCGGAAAAAATAAGGGTGGCATTGTCTTCGGGGAGTTTTCCGCCTGCGGCTTGAGCCAGCTCCTCGCCCAACTTCATTCTGAGGTTGCCCGCCACCCCCACGGGATACCATTCAGGATCCACTTCAAATTGCGCGTTCTTGCCGCTAAAAGTCGCGCCCAACCAATTCATCGTCTTGCGATCCATCTCATCCATCTTCTCTTCGGTGATTTCACCGGCGGCATTTTTCTGAGAACGCACAGCCATTTCCATCATGAATTGTCCCAAAATCGCTCCTGTGATATTGGGATGACGCAAGGGTTGTTTTTGGCAATCGCTTCCACAGGAAGAGCAATTTCCGCTGCAGCTCATTCGTTAGTACTCCTCTTTTCTAAAATCACTGGCTACCGGAGCCCCGGTCAAACGCAGGCTCCAGAGATCAATAAAGGCATCCACCTGAGGATTGCCTTTAAGGCCCTTGTTGGCGCAGTCAGCATCCTTCAATAAAACAAAAATTTCTGACACAAAATAAGCGAAAACCGAGAACATCAAGGACTCGTTTTGCTCCAAGTCGGTGGCAGGGTTAAAAAGCGTGACCTCCTCACCGATACTTTCTCTAAGCAACCGGGGAAGTCTTTCGCCATTGAATTCACTTTCGCAGGAAAAGTGCGCATTAGCACCGGAAAAAGTGTCCTGAAGCCACAGAACCAAATTGAGATTTGCTTCTTCCAGCGCCTCCATACTCATCTCACCCGCGCTCACTTTAAGGGCTCGGTCCCACGTATTTTGCACTGCCTGGGCAATCACCTCACGAGCGACAGGATAAGCCGAGATATTTGGCTGCAATTGACGCTTGGTGGCGTAGCGAAGCGGACAAGGCACTTTTTTCTCCAATCAAAATTCAATCGGGTCGCTTTCTTTACGGCCCAACATGCGCTCGGCCCACATGAGGCAAAGACGTTTTGCTTCTTCTTGGAAGCCCTCGGCCGTCTGCTTTTTAGCGAATTGTTTCATAAGCGAATAAACATCGCAGATAAATTCAAAGGCTGCGGCTTGCAAAACGGCTCGCGTGTCACTTAATTGATTCTCATGCACGCCCACTTTTTCAAAGCGCTCTTTCATGTATAGCTTCAGGTAGCCCGCTAAGGGATCTCCGGTCCAATAAGGCTTTGAGATGAATTGTTCGTTTTTACCGGCCAAAACAGCAGATAAAAAAGCAGCCGACTGCTTGTCCATGGCGATGGCCTCTTCTTGCTTTAATTGACCGGATGAAACCATATTGGAGCGTCTGACCACATCGTAGAGCACCACTTCAAAAAGTTCGTTGAGAACCGACAGGTCGGCCAGGTCAAAGCGAACGAGTTTTACAGTAGGCGCTTCGTTTTTTTCTTTATTATCAGTTTGCATATTTATCCAGGCCTAAAAAGCGATTGACCCAATCTTGAACAAAAGCGTTTCGTCTCAAATCAAAAACAGAAGAAGTGTGTTCTTTCTCACCACTATCTTTGATTAATTCCATGAACTGCTGAACCATCAAAGTCGCCGTGTAGAAAACGAAATCTTCCGCCTTGGCGTTAAGCAAAATGGAAGAGTTCTCCAAAATCATTCCATCGTCACGAAGGGATTTTTTCAAACGTTTAACGAGAGCTTCTCCAAAATCCTTTTCATCAACAACGACCATGGGAATCTTTTGCGTGAAAGCCATGGTGATAAACATGGCGTGCTCGGAAATACTATTGCTGAAAGCCTCCGGATCTTTCGCCTGCTCCATGAAGTCAAGCGTGTAATCCAAGTAACCGTCAAAGAACTTAAACAATTCAACTGGATCGCTCAGATGCATCGCTTCAGGACGAAAATCAAGTTGATGGCTCATGAGTAACCTTTCTAAAAGGGCAAAAAGGAAGGCCCGCAGGCCTTCCGGATTATAGTCTACTGCTGAACGTTAAAAGAGTTGGGCACCTTGACGTCGAGCGCTTTAGCGTCAACGTTTTTAGGATCCGTTTTACGCATGATGCTCATCGCCGAGGCGATCATGCTTCCCATATCATTCATATTGGAAGGCAGCAGAATCGTATTGCCTTCTTTTGCCAACTGGCTGAAGGCCTGAACATATTGCTCAGCCACTTTAAGGTTAACGGCGTCCATGCCGCCGGGAGCACGAGTGGCATCGGCGATCTGACGAAGCGCTTCTGCCGTGGCTTTAGCGATTGCCAAGGTCGCTGCCGCTTCACCTTCGGCCTTATTGATCGCGGCCTGCTTTTCACCTTCGGATTCCGCGATCGCGGCTTCACGGGCACCGGTGGCCAAATTGATTTGCTCTTGCTTACGACCTTCAGAGGCCGCGACTACCGCGCGCTTTTCACGTTCAGCGGTAATTTGTTGCTGCATCGCTTGCAAAATAACCGCTGGCGGCGTCAAGTCTTTAATTTCATAGCGCAAAACCTTCACGCCCCAGTTTAAAGCCGCCTCGTCAATAGCGCTCACCACGGAGCGGTTGATCAAATCGCGTTCTTCGAATGTCTTATCCAACTCCATCTTACCGATCACGCTTCTCAATGTCGTTTGAGCCAATTGCGTGATGGCGATCACGTAGTTGCTGGTGCCGTAACTGGCGCGGGTCGGATCGGTCACCTGGAAAAAGAGCACACCGTCAACAGAAAGCTGAGTGTTGTCTTTTGTAATGCAAACTTGACTGGGCGTATCCAAAGGAATTTCTTTAAGCGAGTGTTTATAAGCAACTCGATCGATAAAGGGAATAACCACATTGAGTCCCGGTGACAACACTCCATGGAATTTACCCAAACGTTCCACAATCCAGGCCGATTGCTGAGGCACGACCTTGATCGCCTGAAAGGCGAACACGATAGCCAATACAGCCAACACCAATGTGAAAATCATGAATCCACTCATTTTTACTTCCTGTAATTAAGACATCTTTTTCAAATAAAGGACGCTGCCTTCAACGCGCGTGATGACATAGGCACCGGCGATTCGAGCCTCCCCTTCCTCGGCTCTGGCCTGCCAATCGGCACCTCGATACTGCACCGTAGCCGCTCCGCTTTCATCCCAAGCGGTCACGTTGACAATTTGCCCCTGATCCAAATTTTGAAGCGCGTGCGCCTGCGCGTCACTTTTGGTGGGAATGGAACGTATGCGGCGAACCCAAACCGAACCAATGATCGCTATGACAGCAAATAGCGCGATTTGCCACTCCAAAGCCAAATCAAACCAAGCCGCGGCTGCCGCCACCAATGCGGCGACCGCTAAAACCAACAAATAAAACGTGGTGGCGATAAGCTCAATAATGCCTAAAAGGGCCGCCAAAATTAACCATAATGTCGTCGCGCTTAATGTCATAACCGTTCCTCTTTCTTAACCGGCCTTCGCCTCAACCTGAGCCGAGTCTTTCGCAGTTTTCCCATCCTTGTTATCTTTTTCGGGCATGCGTTTGGCTGTTTTAGAAACCGCTCTCAGACCCCTCGGACCACAAACATAACTCAAAATAGTCTTTGCGGCTTCGTGGCGCAACTGCAGCAAATGCTCCAGATGAAGCGGCAGTTCTCCATTGGAATTCATAAACAATTTTTCTTCGCCGGTCTTGTCGGCGATCGCGACCACTCGCGCCTCGGGATCCGTTTCCGCAACCACGTCAACAATTTTGCGTGCGCTCACGGGATCCGTTGTTGACACAACCACCCAACGGGCTCGGTCAATGCCTGCGAACTCAAGCGTTTGCTTTTGCATGGCATCACCCAAAATAAAGTGATCGCCCAATTCATCCTTCATGGAACGTTCAATATTCTTTTCAATGATCACAACATCAATTTTCTTGGCGCGCAACCCTTCACAGAGTTCCCGGCCTAAAACACCGGCGCCCACAATAATCACGCGGTCGCGCTTGGCGGCTTTGGCCTCTTCAATATCTTCCTCGTCTTCTTCCACGGCCGGATTTTCCTTGAGGAAATAACGCTTGTGAATTGGCTCAACCAATGCAAAGAGCAATGGATTCAATGCAATGCTGATAATGCCGCCGGCTAAAATCAAACTCATTCCTTCCTGAGGCAACAATCCCAAGCTTAAACCAAGGCCTGCCAAAATAAAGGAGAATTCACCCACCTGAGCCAAGGCCGCGCCAACCGTCAAAGCGTCCTTATAGCTGCGCCCCATGATCTTCACCCAAACCGCTGCCGTGATGCTCTTGCAGACAACAATCACAAATACGATACCCAAGACATGCAAGGGATTATCGATAATGATCAGGGGATTAAAGAGCATCCCCACACCCAGGAAGAAAATCACTGAGAAAGCGTCCTGAAGCGGCAGTGTTTGAAGTGCCGCACGGTGAGAGTATTCACTTTCACGCATCATCATGCCGGCAAAAAACGCTCCCAAGGCAAAGGAGACGTTAAATATTTGTGCGCTCGCATAAGCGACACCGATGGCAATGGCGATCACGCAAAGTGTGAAAATTTCCTGTGAACCGGTTTTAACCGCTTGGAAAAGCACCCAGGGTAGGACTCGTCTGCCGATAACCAACATGGAAGCGATAAAGCCGATAATTAAAACCGTTGTCTCCAAGATGGCAATGGTGATGGAACCGTCAGAGCCCGCCCCGCCCTTGAAGAAAGTGGCGATTGAAGGCAAAAGCACCAAAAGCAAAACCGTCACCAAGTCTTCTACGACCAGCCAACCGACGGCCAACTGACCACGCGCACGTTGCAACCACCCTTTCGCTTCCAAACCCTTCATCAACACAACGGTGGAGGCGCATGATAAAGATAGCCCTAAAATAAAGGCCTCACCCCAGCTCCATCCCCACCAATGAGCCATTCCCATGCCGATCGCCGTGGCAATGGCCATTTGAATGATGGCGCCGGGCAGCGCGACGGTCTTCACACGCAAAAGATCGGATAAAGAAAAATGAAGCCCCACGCCGAACATCAAAAGCATCACACCGACTTCGGAAAGCTCGGCGGCTAAATCCATGTCGCCCACAAATCCGGGCGTTGTCGGAGCAATGCAGACACCGGCTAACAAGTAACCGACCAACGCGGGAAGCTTCACTTTCGAAGCCGCGAACCCCAAAACAAGAGCCAGTCCAAGTCCCCAAGCCAGTGTTGCTATAAGTGCAAATTCGTGATGCACGGGCGTAGTCCTAAAAAATCAATAGAATCAATAAGAAAGATGATAAAACGCTATCTGTGGATTTTATAGCGTCCAAATGATAATTGTACGGATTTAGACCGCTTAATCAGCATTTTTTTAATCTTTTTTTCAAGACTGCTCAGTATGACATTCTGTTTCTAAATCTCTCTGAATAAAAACGCCGACCAAGACGTGATTGAAACGTCAGGAAAAGGCAAGAAGAACTTTTCCGTCAAGACCAAAATCAAAGCACAACGCAAAAATTTTTCCGATATTTGCGTTCTATTTAGAAACTACAGACCGTTTGTCTCGTGATCTGACTGGCTTTTTCCTCACAGCGGATTCTTCAGAAACCGCCTTAAAAATACTTTGAGCAATTTCTTTACGAGTTTCAATTAACACAGCCACATTGGGGTCCATTTGACCGGAATGTGAAACAAAAAAGTCACGATCCCCCTCTTTATCGGAAAGCACCAAC
>DVMY01000019.1 GCA_018714755.1 Candidatus Aphodousia faecigallinarum
GGTCGCTCTATAACCGAGACCTTTTTGAAAGAGTTCTAGAACCTTTTGTTTAAGTTCTTTTGAAATGCGTTTCCCACTCATGAAAATACCCCGTTGATAAGTTGTCTACCAAACGGGGTACAGTTCACAAAGAAAATTCTGCGTGGGCTTTGTGCATTTTTACAGTAGCAAGTAATAAATTTATCCCAAAATTTTAGTAATGGTTTGAATCACTTCATCTTTACTCGGCCATTGATTTTCTTTGCCTAAAACGATGGCATTCGGGTTCCATGGCCCCGTTCGTTTCGGATCGGTCACCCCAACCAAAGTAATTTGGCGTGCGCCGACCGCTGCGGCCACATGACTGATGCCTGAGTCGTTGGCAATGACCAATTGCGCTTCTTTACAAAGCGCGGCGTACGTACCCAAGTTGGTGGGAGGCAGATGAGTTGCATCCGGGCAGGCCACCTTGGCGTCTTCGGCTTCTTCAGGAGATGGCAACACAATCGGTTCAATTCCTAAGTCTCTTAAAGGTTTGACCACACAATTGATATGAGTCCAGTGTTTGATCTTGCCGTGGTGCACGCCTCGAGCAATTGGAGCGATAAGAGCGAACTTTTCAGGAATATGGAAGTTTTCAATTAAGTTTTTAGCTCCGGCCGTGTGACGGGTAATAAGCTTTAAACCTAAATCCTTAGTGGGTTCAGTCCAAGCCGGTTCTTTTCCCCACGCTTTAATGGCACCGAGTGTGGCGGCGAAAAAGCGCTCGACTTCATGAATGTTCTTTTCAGGTTCCGGTACTTTTTTATCAAGAAGCAAGAAACGTCCGTCCGTCGGGAAGCCGGCCGCGCGAATTCCAGCCAAGCGGAACTGAAGGGCGGAACCGAAAGAGTTTGGGAAAAGCAAGCCCAAAGGTTTATCGAGTTGTTCAGACAGGTAGTGGAGACGTTGTAAATCTTCGCTAACATGGCCCTCAATGGGATCAAAGCGCCAACCCATGCCCAGCATTAAATCCTCAGCGAAGCGTTTACCCACCAGATAGGGGGTGAAACCGCTTGCTTCAAGCAGGCGCAAAGAAGGCAAAGTCATGCAGCAGTCGCCGACATGGTTCGGTAAGCGGCAAACAACAATCGGATTCATAACAGTCTCGTTTTAAAAAGCTGAAACAGAAAAGAAAACAATGTCACATTTTACTCGAGATACTTCCATAAAATAAAACTTCATCAAGCAAATATGACAATGGAGATCAGAATGACAAAAGTGACTCAGATAGCCGCGACGGGTGCTTTGGCTATGACAATGAGCGCCGCTTTGGCAGCCGATTCAATGAACGGCACCCTCTTGGCGGAAAAGGGAATGGCGTTGACAGTTAATGGTACAGCTTCTATTACCGTTCCAAACGATGAAGCGCTAATGAACTGGTCGGTGTCGGCTCAGGCAAAAACTTTAAAAGAAGCGACTTCACAAGCCATCAAAGCAATGAATTCAGGGCTAAACCAAATTAAAGCGGTGAGTGATCAATTAAAACTTCAGACTCAGTCGATGAATTCCTATCCGGTTTACGGAGAAACGAAAGGCAATCAAACACCCAAAATTGTTGCCTGGCGCGTATCGCAATCGCTTGAAGTCATAGCCCCCAACATTGAGTTGGTGCCTCAAGTGATTGAAAGCGTCAATGGCACACTGGCATTGGATGGCCTTAATTTCAGAGTATCAAAAGAGGCTCGCGCCAAATATGATGAGTCTCTTTATAAATTAGCGGTCGCGGATGCCACGCAGCGCGCCGTTTGGATTGCGCAATCGGTGGGAAGCGAAGCGGGCAGGGTGGAAGTGCAGTCTATGCGCTTTAACGGTGGCGCGACACCTCGTCCGGTTAATATGCTTATGCGGGCTTCTGCCAAATCCGTGATGGATTCAGCCGTTCCCGTTCCTGAAATTGAAGCCGGCACAAGTGAATTAAATCTAACCGTTAACGCCGAGGTGTTAATTAAACGCTAGTTGACACGCATTTTGAGAGAGCTCGTTTTGTTTTTTAGCGGGCTCTTTTTGTCGGAAAAATGTTACAGTCCATTAACAAAATGTCATTTAAACTTTTTTGCGGTTAACATGAGCAGGGAAAACAAAAGCCAATAGCGTACAATTGGCGATTTAAATTAGTCACGGAGATAAGACACATGAATCCAAAGTACCCTCACCCCATTTTGGCTCGTGAAGGCTGGCCCTACATCGGTGGTACTTTTCTTTTAGCTCTTTTGTGGACTTCCTTTGCCGGTTTTGGTTTCATTGCCGCGCTATTGTGGATTCTTTTTATTATTGTCACGCAATTTTTCCGTGATCCGCCCCGAAATGTGCCGTCTATGCCGGAAGCGGTTTTGTCTCCGGCCGATGGTCAGATTGTCAAAGTTGAAAAAACAATCGACCCTTTCACCAATGAAGAAGCTATTTTGATTAGCGTCTTCATGAACCTCTTTAATGTTCACTGTCAACGTTTCCCGGTCAATGGCACGGTCGAAGACGTTCAATACTATCCCGGCAAATTCTTAAACGCTGATTTGGATAAAGCCAGTACTGAAAATGAACGAAACGCGGTCATTGTCCGAGTAAACGATGGTAATCGCATCACCGTTGTGCAGGTCGCGGGGCTCGTTGCTCGCCGTATTCTTTGCTACATCCAAAAGGGAGATGAGTTAACGAAAGGCGAGCGCTACGGTTTTATCCGTTTCGGCAGTCGCTTGGATGTGTATCTTCCGACGGATGCCACGCCTTGCGTGACCATCGGTGAAAAAGTGCTTGGCACTGAAACTATTTTGGCTAAGCTCGCTCCCAAGAACGCAAACTAACTAGTAAAGAGGGAAAGGTTTTATCATGCGTAAAATTCGTCGCTCGCCTCGAGCCAACATTAAGGAACGTATTCAAGAGGCTCGCGCCCGCAGTATTTACCTGTTGCCGAATTCCTTTACTTTAGCCTCCATGATCTGTGCTTTCTGGGGGGTCACGCAGGCCATGGTTGGCTCTTTTGGTGTCGCCGCCGCTTCCATTTTTATTTCTATGTTGCTCGACGGCATGGACGGACGTGTGGCTCGCTTAACGCATACGCAAAGCAGTTTCGGCGAACAGTTTGACTCCATCGCTGATATGACCGCTTTCGGTGTCTGCCCCGCGTTGATCGCCTACGAGTTCGCGCTCAAAGACTTTGGCGGTTTAGGCTGGGCCGCGGCCTTTATCTTCTGCGCCGGCGCCGGTGTTCGCTTGGCACGCTTTAATGCCAATATCGGTTTTATTGACAAGGGCTTTTTCCAGGGTTTAGCTAGCCCGGCGGGTGCCGCGTTAGTGATGGGTTTCGTCTGGCTTGCCGTCTCCGGTCACCTGACAGAAGGTCTGATGCCGTATGTGTCTCACATCACCGCTGTTCTTTGTATTTACGCGGGTGTGACCATGGTTTCCAACGCGCCCTTTTTCAGTGGCAAAAATATGGGCTTTGTCCGCACGATTCCGTTTTGGGTCGTGTTGGTTGTGGCTCTGGCGATCATCGGTTTTTCAAGTAACCCGTCGCTTGCCGCTTTTGTTATCTTCTGCTGCTATGCGGCAAGCGGTTACGTTTACCAATTCTATCTTTGGGTTCGTGGACTGCCGAATCCGGTTCGTCCCGTGAAAGATTCCAAGTAAATGGTTTTATGAGTCAATAGGGATGGTCAAGAGGCTATCCCTTTTTTGTTAGGTTTATAGAAAATGTCTTTCTTATTTGCTCCCGCTGCCTTGCCGGTTCTTCCTGTTGATGGTGAGACAAATTTATATTTTCCTATTCATCGCATCTATGGCGTCGCTCGCAATTATGCGGCGGTGAATGCCACATTGGGGGAAAAGACACCTCCCAGCATTTTTCTAAAACCGGCTGATGCCGCTGTTTACGCCGCTTCGGACAATACTTTGGAATTGGAATTCCCATGCGCCACAGACGATTTACAGCATGAAATTGAGCTTGTGGTGGCTATTGGCAAGGCCGGACGAAATATTCCGGTTGAAGAGGCAATGAACTATGTCTGGGGTTATGCCGCAGGTCTTGATTTGACTCGTCGTGACCTTCAGAGAGCTAATAGTGCCAAGGGGCAGCCCTGGGATACCGCTAAGGCATTTGATGAATCGGCTCCCATGACAGCGGTTAAACCCGCTTGTCGGACACCCGACAATGAACCGATGAATATTTGGCTTTATGTCAATAATGAAAAACGCCAGGAAGGCACTACAGCCGAAATGATTATGCCTGTACCTGAAATCATCAGTTATTTATCGACCCTTTATGAACTTAAGCCCGGAGACTTGATCATGACGGGTACCCCGGCGGGCATAGGCACCATTCACCCGGGAGATGTTTTGGAAGGGGGCGTGCAAGGTGTGGGTGTGTTGAAGATAAAGTTTAAAGGAGTGTAGTTGTGGCGATTACTGCGCAAGAAGGCAAAAAGATGATGCAGGAATTGGGCGACAAAGTGCTCATTCTCGATGTTCGCCATGCCCATGAGTACAGAATGGGTCACATTCCCGGTGCAGTCTTGTTGGATAACGATGACATTGAGGCGGGAATTAAGCCCACATTGTTGCCGCAAGACTTGGATCATCCCATTATTGTTTACTGTCGATCAGGTGTGAGAAGCCATTACGCCATGCTCAAATTGCAGGCAACGGGTTACACGCATGTGTACGATATGGGTGGAATTTTAGATTGGCCTTACGAGATTGAGAGGTAGAGTCTGGGGCTGGAAAAGCAAACGGGACTGAAAATATCAGTCCCGTTTCAGTCGATAAAGACTAAGAATTAAGCCATAGCCTTGATAGCGGCGGCCAAGCGGCTCTTATGACGAGCAGCGGCGTTCTTGTGCAAAACGCTCTTACCGGCCATCGTATCGATGATCTTTTGAGCCTTCACGAAAGCGTCAGAGGCGGCAGCCTTGTCGCCGGCAACGATCAACTTGCGCACAGCCTTGATGGCGGTGCGGTATTGAGAGCGTTGAGCAGAAAGATGCTGGTTGCGCGCAACAGCTTGACGAGCGCGCTTACGAGCTTGTTTGGTATTAGCCATTGTTAAATTCCTTGCCTATTAAAAAAGTTACGGCTGTTAATTACAGCCGCTTTCAAAGGCATTTAGCATTGAAATTCGCTTACAGCACAAAGTCGGAAGCGGCTGGTGAATCAGTTAATTTCCAATGAATTCCCATGGTTCTTTCGGGCATGACAACACGTCCACGAAGAACACTTCCTTGGAAAAGACCCGAAGTTTACCAAATTATTTTGTAGCTCTCAAGAGCCTTGATGAACGACCAGGGCTGACACACTCGTCAGTCCCGCAGTGCGCGCGTTTTATTGTTCCTTTGAAGTTAGGATTAAGTACGCCGATCATTGTAGAAAGTTTTGTTAAAAAATTTATGACAGCTGTTTTGTGCTGTTGATTACAACTTACAGGAGATTTCGAAAATTCAGAGCTTTAGGAAAGATTCTATTGGTTAAAATTGAACCGCGATGAGTCAATTCTTCAAAAGAGGCTCTAAGTGGAAATTCTCTATTTCAGATGCCCATGGGATAGAATACAGGAAGCTATGACCAATGAGACCAAAAGTATGCTTAAAGCTTTACCCTTAGGAACATCAAATTTCAGCGCATTAAGACAAGGTAATGAAATTTATGTGGATAAGACTCGTTTAGTTTATAAACTGGCTCAAAGTAGGGGAAAAATCTTTTTGGCTCGTCCGAGACGTTTTGGTAAATCCCTTTTGATTTCCACTTTTGAATCTTTATTTAAAAATGGCTTGAGGGATTTTGGTGGTTTGGACATAGAGAAGCTTTGGGACGATAAAACCTATCCTGTGGTGCGGCTGGATTTTTCTAAAATTAAAGGCCAAGCCAGTATCGAGCTTTTTAATCAAGCGTTTTATGATGCTTTGCAAGAGGCGTTTACTCCACTGGGTTTTACCTATGATCCCAATCGCACTTCGCTTTTGGCTCAATTAGACACATGGACGCAGAATTTATCGGATAACTCCATTGTTGTGCTCATTGATGAATATGACGCACCTCTTACAGAGAAGATGGACAATCCGACGCTGTTTAACGCTATTCGGGATTCTCTTTCTCAATTTTTCAGTTTGCTTAAATCCAATGAGGGATGTTTGCGCTTTTTTTTCATGACCGGCATCACAAAGTTCAGTAACACGAGTATTTTCTCTGCCTTTAATAATTTAGAGGACATTTCTTTGGATGAAGGTTTCGGTGAGTTGCTCGGTTATACGGAGGAAGAAATCGCCGAGTATTTTGGGCCCTATCTGCAAAAGGCTCAAGACTCATTGGGGCTGAATCAGTCTGAATTATTTTCTCAATTGCGCGAACAGTATGATGGATTTTCATTTGATCGCAGAGCCGCCACTCATGTTTATTGCCCTTGGTCTGTTTTGAATTTTCTGAAGCGACCGCAAGAGGGTTTCCAGAATTATTGGTACACGAGTGGCGGTCAACCGACGGTGTTGATGAAGTTTTTAGGTAAACATGTTTTGTCAGAGCCGATCGGTTATTCGGAAAATAAAGTGGTTCGCTTGTCGGACTTAAACACATCGCGTCAGTACGATGAAATCAATTTGGATGCGCTTTTAACTCAAGCGGGCTATTTGACGATTCGTTCAGTGATGAAAAATGGCTATGCGGTGCTGGGCTATCCGAATCAGGAAGTGTCTATGTCGATGGCTCAGCTCTATTCAGATGAATTATTAAGCGGAAAGCCTTTGGAGCGACCCGAGTATCCGCTGATCACAGACATCATGGCCGAGGGCGCAGCTGAGGAAGTGATCGAGGCGTTTAACCGGGCAGTCAGCGCCATTGACTATCACCGATATCCGATCACTGATGGGGCCAGTTGCCGAGCGTATCTGCAAGTGTTGTTGATTGGAGCGGCAATGATGCCGCATGTGGAAGTGCATAATGCTTTGGGTCGAAGCGATATGGAAGTTTATGCGGGTCGACGTCACTGGGTGTTTGAATTTAAATACGCGAAAACCGATGATCAGGCTGAAGGCTTGCTTAGGCAGGCACAAGAGCAATTAAAAGCTCGGCGGTATGGACTCTCTAAGTCGGCTCAAGAGCTTATCCGAGTGGCTTTGGTATTTAGTGGGCAACAGCGCCAATTTGTCGACTGGAACGTTGTTTGACTGTCGATCAGAAACTGAGCTGTTTTTGATCATCAGGAGAATCGTAAAGAGCAGATAAAGCGTAGTTCTGGTTAATACAATGTTGTAGAACTTTTAGAAATGATGTTAATGCCTTATTTGCCTGACTACATTTTGAGACTGACTTACCGAATATGAGTTTAATTAAAGCTGCCGCCACCGTTTCATCCCTAACCCTTTTGTCGCGTATCACAGGCGTGGTGCGTGACATGTTGATTGCCCGTTATTTTGGTTCCAGCGCGGCCACGGACGCATTTTATGTCGCTTTCCGTCTTCCCAACATGCTTCGACGCCTTTTCGCCGAGGGCGCTTTCCAGCAAGCTTTTGTGCCGATGCTCTCAGACGCCAAGGCAACCAAAAGCGAGGATGAAGTCCGCCATTTTATCGATCGAGTATTTAGCTTATTAGCAAGTGTTTTGGTTTTAACGAGCGTTGTCGGCGTGCTGATCGCGCCTGTGCTTGTGTGGTTGATCGCGGGAGGTCTTGCGCAAAATCCGGAGGGTTTTGACCTAGCTACCCAGATGACGCGATGGATGTTCCCGTATATCTTTTTCATGAGCCTGGTGGCGATGAGCGCGGGCGTTCTCAACACTTGGAAGCATTTTGCGATTCCCGCCTTTACGCCGGTCCTATTAAATATTTCCTTTATTGCTTTCACGCTCGTTCTGACGCCTCATCTGGATCAGCCGATTTTTGCATTGGCGGTGGCGGTTATCGTGGGCGGCGTTTTACAGTTGAGCATTCAAATTCCGTCGCTTGCCAAACTTGGCGTTTTGCCTCGTCCCGTCAATCCATTTAAAGCGGCTAAAGATGCATCAGTTATTCGCGTGATGAAACTCATGATTCCGGCGCTATTCGGTGTGGGCGTCGCACAGTTGTCGCTCTTAATTAACACCAACATTGCCTCCCGCTTGGAAACAGGTTCGGTGACTTGGTTATCGTTTGCGGATCGTCTGATGGAATTTCCGACGGCGCTGTTGGGCGTGGCCTTGGGGTCGGTTTTGTTGCCGAGTTTGTCGTCTGCTTTCGCTAAAAATGATCTTTCCCGCTACAACGCGCTTTTGGATAACGGCTTGCGTTTGGTGACGCTCTTGGCGATTCCCGCCGCCGTGGGTCTTGGTTTGATGGCTGAGGCGCTCGTCGCCTTTCTCTATCAAGGCAAGAACTTTTTAATTTTTGACGTTCACCAAACCAGTCTGGCCGTCATGGGTTACTCTTTCGGTCTTTTGGGGCTTATCGCCATTAAGATTTTGGCCCCTGCTTTCTACGCCCGAAAAGATATCCGCACGCCGGTGCGCGTGGCGGCTGTCAGCCTCGTTTGCGTGCAGCTATGCAACATTGTTTTTGTGCCCTTTTTTGCCCATGCAGGATTGGCGTTGTCGGTAGGGGTGGGCAGCTGCATTAACGCGGGCACGCTTTTGGTGATTTTGATTCGACGCGGTCAATATCAGCCGGTTGCAGGCTGGCTCGCTTGGCTAGTCAAAATTATTATCGCGACTTTGGCGATGGGCGCCACTATTGCTTTTTTACAACAGGGAATCGACTGGGCCGGCATGCAAAGCGAGTGGGTCAAACGCGCGGGGCTTGTTTTTGCCTATATTGCGGCGGCACTCGCGGTTTACTTCGGCGCTTTGGTGGCAATGGGACTTCGCCCGAGGCACTTAAAGCCCCGGTATGACATCTAATTAATTCTCACGGTCAAAAGGCATGCATTCCGGCCACTGAATGAGCTCGTCATGGTCGGTGGTGTCGATGGCCGCGGGACCCGTTTCCGCGGTATTCACCGCGAAATTGAGTTTGGCGTAAACATTGGCCAAGTCCTCAAGCATGATCTCTTCGGCATCCAGCCTTTCATCTTCAAGTCGTTCAACGGTTTGAGACAAACTTTCCAGCGCATCGGTGAGCGCATCAATAAGCCACTGGCGATCAACAGACATTTTTTAGTTCCTAATCGTTAAAAATCCCCAAAAATCAATACGATCATTTTAAAATGCGTGAAGTATACGTGAATCATTATCGCGAATGGTTCAAAGTGTTCATGTTTTCATCAGAAAAGCCCGTCAACCCCGATTTAATGGGAGGCTTGCGGGTGTGGAGCCAGTTATGAAGCGTTTTTCTAAAAAGGCATTGGTTTTAGGTGTGATGCTGACGGTTGGAGCCGCGGCTCAAGCAGCCTATTTAGGTCAATTGCAGGTGACAAGCCAGGCCACTCAGAATTTCCAGGCCACGTTTTTAGTGCATGATGTATCGCCCGCAGGAACATCGCTTACGGCTCGTTTGGCTCCCGCCGCCACATACGCGAAATATGGCATCAACATGCCTGAGACAGCGAAAAATCTTAATCTCGCGTTAATCAATAAGTCTCCGCTTACCTTGCGGATTTCGTCTAATCGTCCCGCTGCGGAACGTGCCTTCCCACTTTTGGTTGAACTCAACGAAGGGGGACACATCACGGTTCGCCAATACAACATTCATATCGGTGCGACCGGAAGTGTTGAACCGGTAGAAGTGGTGGCGATGGGAGCGGCTCCTATCACGAGCGCCACTCCTGTGGCTCAAAAGGCTCCGGTTAAAGTCTCCTCTAAAGCGCAAGCGCCCAAGCCTGCTGCTGTTGCTAAGCCTGCTTCAACAGAAATGTCGCCCTTGGATCGCATGTTGTCCAAACATTACGATTTGGATAAGCCGGTTTTGATTGAAGCGGGTTACACGCCGTGGTCTTTGGGCGTTTTGTATCAGAAGCGCTATCCCAACGCTTCCGTCAATCAAGTGTTGGTGGCATTGGCGGTTCACAATCCTGAAGCCTTCCCCGCGGGCAATGTTCGTCAATTAAAGGCGGGCGCCAAGGTATCGGCTCCTCCCGCCTCTTTGGTGGAATCCATCAATGCGCAAACAGCTCGTGAAATTGTGCAAAAGGGTTTGAGCATCGAAGAGGTCGCCAAACGTCCCGCTCCGATTCAAACGGCTAAGCGTGAAGCCCCCAAACATAAGAAACCCTTGCCTTCTATCCAAACGGCTCCTGTTAAACATTTGCCGGTGACTAAAGAAGACATTGAATCTGATATTCAAAAGGCAACGCCCGCGCCGGTGGAGCCTGCGAAGACTCCTGCCGCGGTTCAAACTCCGATGAGTGACAAGGTGTTGGCGCAAGGAGAAGCCGCACACCAAGAAGACACGGCGGTGGAGCAACCGCCTGTGATTGAAAAGAATGCTCAGCCGGCTGAATCCTCGGCTCCAGAAGTGGCTGAAGAACAAGTTTCTCCGCAAGAGGCCATGCCCACGCTTGAGATCATGACCGAGGAAGAGGCTGTCGTTGAAGAGGAATCCACGTCCTGGTTCTGGTACCTCTTGATCGTTGTCATGTTGGGCGCGGCAGGCTTTATCTACTGGCGCACGAAACAAGGGCGCTATGTGGATTTTCAATCCTTTAAGAAGGTAATGAATAAGGGAAATCGCTCGGCGGTTCGCGAAGAACCTGTGGTGCGCCAAGCCCCCGTCGCTCCGCACGCGCCTGAAGCGCAGCCCGCGCATACTGTTGAAAGCATCAATCATCCGGTGCGCGAAGAGTCCCGCGCGGTTCGGGAAGAAGCGCCGCAAGTGACTTCGCTTAAAAGCGCTCCTGAAGCGCCTAAGGCTGAACCGGTTGACAACGCGAGCGCCAATGTCTTTGACTTGGTCTCTGACGATGAACCGCTTTCCGTTCCCGCTGCGCAACCGCAACCGGCTCCTCAGAGGGCTGACGCCGATGATCACGGCATGAAGGATTCGCTTGATATGGCCCGCTCTTTTATTTCGATCGGAGCCAAAAATGAAGCGATCACTTTGTTGCAGGAGGTTCTTCAAAAAGGAAGCCCCGCGGATAAAGCCCAGGCGGAAGTTTTGATGAAGCAAGTGCATGAGCGCGGCTGATGCGAATCGCCTTAGGCATTCAATATAACGGTTCGGCCTTTTGCGGCTGGCAAACCCAGCCGGATAGGCCGAACGTTCAGGATACATTAGAGTCGGCACTGAAAACATTCGCAACAGTGCCGATTTCGACTGTGTGCGCCGGTCGCACCGACACGGGCGTTCATGCGACGCACCAAGTGGTGGATTTTTTGCCGTCGGTCAATCGCCCCTTAACCGCTTGGGTGAGGGGTGTCAACACATTTCTACCTCCTTCTGTCGCCGTTCGCTGGGCCCGTGAAGTGCCGGAGTCTTTTTCCGCGCGCTTTAGCGCCACGGAGCGCACCTACGAGTATTGGATTCTCAACGACGCCGTGAGGTCTCCTTTGACCGAGGGTCTTGTGGGGTGGGTTTTTAGACCATGCGATGAAGTCAAGATGCAAAAGGCCGCGCACTTTTTATTGGGTGAGCATGATTTCACAAGTTTCAGAGCTTCGGAGTGTCAGGCGAAGAGCCCCGTGCGAACCATTCATGAGGTGACTGTTAAACGTGTGGGTAAGTTGATCGGCATACGCTTGCGGGCCAATGCTTTTTTGCATCATATGGTTCGCAATATTGTGGGAAGCCTGGTTTACGTCGGAACAGGTCGAGAAAGCGTTCAATGGTTCAAAGATGTCCTTGAGGCTAAAGACCGAACCATCGCGGCGCCCACCTTTGCGGCAGGTGGCTTATATTTGGTGGGGGTAAAGTATCCGGAAGCGCCGCAATTGCCCGCCTATAGTCCGACTTTGTGGTCCGATACGCTATTTTCTCGTTTTTGATCTTAACTGACATTAACAACTATTTTTGTTGAAATTTGTTTTTTCTCGAGATTTCTTGTGATTGATTGAAAAAATTTATTTATTTGAAAAAATACCCAAGAAAATTTATTGCTTTCAACATATGAGCAAGATTTTTTTGTTGGTCTGAAAAGACGATGAAAATACCCCGAAATTGGCATGATAATACCGCCCGCATTTTTGATAAAATCCCAAATCGTATTGTTAGTGAAGAATTCATTTGAAGGACATTGTTTATGAGTTGGATCGATCGGTTGCTGCCTCGCATTCATAAAAATGACTCGGAAAACACGGAGAAGAAAGAAAGTGTGATTCCGGAGGGGCTGTGGACGAAGTGCCCCAGTTGCGAGCAAGTACTTTATACCGAGGAATTGCGTGATTCGCTGATGGTTTGCCCAAAGTGCGGGCATCACATGCGCATCAAGGCTCGTGAACGCGTGGAAAATTTCTTGGATGCGCAAAATCAGGTGGAAATTACTCAGGAAGTGCAGCCGGTGGATCCCTTAAAGTTTGTTGACAGCAAACCCTATCCGGCTCGTTTAGCTCAGGCTCAGCAAAAAACGGGTGAAACGGACGCTTTGGTTGTCAAGCGTGGCACGCTTCGCGGTTTACCCGTGGTGGTGGCGGCTTTTGAGTTTAACTTTATGGGTGGTTCCATGGGGTCGGTGGTCGGCGAGCGCTTTGTGCGTGGAGTGGCTGAGGCCACGCGGCTCAAATGCCCCTTTATTTGTTTTGCGGCCTCGGGCGGCGCCCGCATGCAGGAGGGCTTATTGTCCCTAATGCAGATGGCGAAGACCACGGCGGCGATCGCAGGCTTGGCTCGTGAAAAGTTGCCCTTCATTTCTGTGCTGACCGATCCCACAATGGGTGGCGTTTCGGCTAGTTTTGCCTTTATGGGCGATGTGGTGATCGCAGAGCCCAGAGCACTGATTGGTTTTGCCGGTCCCCGCGTGATTGAGCAGACGGTGCGTGAAAAGCTACCCGAAGGTTTCCAACGTTCTGAGTTCTTACTCAAGAAGGGGGCGATTGATATGATTGTTGATTGTCGAGAAATGCGCGCCAATATCGCCGAAATAATGGCAATGCTTATGAAGCGTCGCATCACGGATGCCGAGTAAGTTATAAGCCACGATTGGATAAAGACGCTCATGACCACGCTTTAAGCGTGGTCGCGTCATTTTTGGACAGAGAAATGTCTCAAAGTAAAGATACTTTAAATGAATGGTTAGACTACATTCTCGCATCTCACCCCGAGAATGTGATCGAGCTTGGTTTAACCCGTATGAAGACGATGCTTGATCGTCTTCAGATCGCTTTTGATTGTCCGGTGATCACGGTTGCGGGCACCAACGGCAAGGGCAGCACCTGCGCGATGCTTGAATCCATCTATCGTGCGGCGGGCTTAAAGACCGCGATGCACACTTCTCCTCACATGCTTTCTTTTAATGAGCGCGCGCAAATCAATGGTGAAGTGGTTGGCGATGCGAGTTTAGTTGAGGCGTTTAAAGAAGTTGAGGCAGCTCGAAAGGGGATGCCCCTTACTTATTTTGAATTCACGGCGTTGGGAATTTTGAGGGTGTTTCAGAAGGCTCAGCCTGACGTGGTGATTTTGGAAATCGGGCTTGGCGGCCGCCTTGATGCTATTAATGCTTTGGAGCCCACGGCGAGCATTGTGACAACTGTGGGCGTTGATCACGAGGCTTTTTTAGGCAATACCCGTGAGGCCATCGGTTGGGAAAAAGCTCATATCTATCGTAAAGGAAAGCCCGCGATCTGCGCGGATAAAAATCCTCCGTTAAAACTTCAACAATATGCGACGGCTTTAGGCGCCGATCTTATTTTGGAGGGGAAAGACTTCTCCATTGAAGCAACCGATGACAAGAGCATGCGCTTTAGAATGCGCGACATCCTTTGGGATTTGCCGAAGCCCGCTTTAGCCGGACGCAACCAGATGGACAACGCGGCGGGCGTTTTAGCGGTTGTGGTTTCTCTGTTGGATAAATTGCCGGTTTGCGAAGAGGCCGTAAGAAAAGGACTGGAAACCGTTCGGGTGACGGCTCGGTTCGAAAAGGTTGCGGGTAATCCAACGGTTATTCTGGATGTGGGTCACAATCCACACGCGGCCACAGTGCTTGCTCAAAATGTGAAGGACTTGAACACAAAGGGTAAGACGTTGGCGGTGTTTGGCATGCTGGCTGACAAAGACATGCTCGATGTCGTGAAAATCATGTCGCCTGTGATTGATCACTGGTTTATCACCGGTTTGCCGGGGCCCAGGGGAGCGAGCGCCGAACTTCTTCATCGAGTCATGCTTGAGGCGGGAGTCGCCTCGCGAGCTATTGATGTTTTCGAGGATGTGGCAAGCGCGTATGATGCTGCCAAGCGTCAAGCGGCCATCGCTGATACAATCATAATCTTCGGTTCATTTGTAACGGTGACGGCGGCGCTGCCGCTTGTGAAATAGATGCAAGAATCCAAAAAGCCCCTCTCTGACCGTTCTTTTTGGGAAGCCTCCATTGAGGATGACGCTTCCGATTTGGCGCATTTGGGTGAAGATCAGGAGTTGGAACTTCAACGTCAAAAAGCCCGTTTTCGTCATCGGGTTGTTGGGGCGGTGGTGCTTGTTGCGGCTTTAGCGACCGTGCTTCCTATTTTCTTTGAGGAACCTGCGATTCAGAGCGATCGCCACGCTCAGACTCAAATCCCGGCGATTTCAAAAGAGCCCTTCTATAAGATGGAGCTGCCGGTCAACGAGCGGCCTAAGATGCCCATGCCGGCCGACCCCAGCGCCTTAAAGGATCTTTCTCAACCCAACATTGTTAAGGACGCGCCTGAGGCGCGCCCTTTGCCGGAACTCGATGGTGTGGGTGACAAAACCCAAACGTATGTTCCCACGTCAGACGGTTCGCTTTATATCCAAGTGTTGGCAACCTCAAGCGAAGCGGGCGCCATGCGTGAGATGGCTCGCTACCAGGCGATGGGATTGCCCGTATATTCCGTAAAAGTTCAAAAAAAGGCGGCCACGCTTTGGCGTGTTCGCTTAGGTTTATTTAAGACAAAAGAGGAAGCTGACCGGGTGGTGAAGCTTCTGGACGCTCGCAAAATTTCTCATTTGCCGGTGCAGATTGAGGAAAGCGCGAAGCGCGACATGAACCGAATCGCTCCGGCGCGATCGCTGAAAAATACGGTTCAAGAGGCGAGGACTCGAGCGCAAGACGCCGCGGCTAAAAAAGCGGAACCGGTGAAAGCGGCCGCGCCTAAGAAGACGGAAGTGAAAAAAGCAGCTTCGGCTTCAACGAAGTCAGCCGGCACCACCGGAAAACAAGTCGAAAAGAAAACGTCGTCTCAGGTGAAAGCCAAAGACGCTGATCAAAAGACACAAAAGAAACCGGCAAGCGCGGATCCGCTTGCGGACTTATTAAAATCCGCGCGCCAGGAGGATGTGATCGCGCAGAAGCTTCGTGAAGCTCGTCAGTAGAAGGAAGACCTATCGTGAATGAATTGGATTGGGCCATTATCATCGTTTTAGCGCTCTCGACGATTGTGGGGGTGACGCGTGGCGTGGTGCGTGAGATTTTATCAATCGTGGGCTGGGTGATTGGCATTGTGTTTGCCATCCGTTACTCAACGGAGCTGTCGGTCTATATTCCGCTTGAAAGCCTGGGACCAGCGATTCGAACGATTATCGCCGCGGTGCTGATCTGTGTGCTTTGCGTCTTTGCGATTGGTCTTTTGGGCACTATTTTAAGAAAGATGCTTGAAGTGGCTCGCATCAGCGCGGAAGATCGAGTGCTTGGAAGCGTTTTTGGGTTTTTACGCGGTGTGGTTTTTGTCTGCGCGGTGGTGTTTTTAGCCGGCATGACAAGCGCCACCACAACGCAAGTGTGGCGCCACTCCGTGTGCGTTCCTTTGGCTGAAAATGTGATTGATTGGATGATGCCTTTGATGCCGGATTCCATCGCGAAACTTCGCAAATAAACCAAAGTGAGTGGCCAGTTTTTTGACTTTTTAACCGATGAGGCTAACAAATGTGTGGGATTGTGGGTCTGTTTTCGCATGAGCCGGTGAACCAACGGCTCTACGACTCTTTGCTTTTGCTCCAACACCGGGGGCAAGACGCGGCCGGTATCGCAACGCTTGACGGTTTGACATTTCACATGCACAAGGCGATGGGCTTGGTGCGAGATGTGTTCAGAACCCGTGATATGCGTGATCTTTTAGGCAACAGCGGCGTGGGTCAGGTGCGCTACCCGACGCAAGGTAACGCCGACAGCAACGAAGAAAGCCAACCTTTTTACGTCAACGCTCCGTACGGCATCATGTTTGTGCATAACGGCAATTTAACCAACGCCGATGTGCTCAAGCAAGAACTTTACGATTCAGACCGCCGCCATATCAACACCACAAGCGACTCGGAAGTTTTGCTTAATGTGTTCGCCGATGAGCTCTCGCGCTTGACGCTTAACACCAAGATTTCGCCGGAAATCGTTTTCGAAGCGGTCAAGGGTGTGCACAAGCGTGTCAAAGGCGCCTACGCCTGCATCGCGTTGATCGCCGGTAAAGGCATGGTGGCTTTCCGCGATCCGTATGGTATCCGTCCGCTTTGCTATGGCACGAAAGAAACGGAAAAAGGAACGGATGTGATTTTTGCGTCTGAGTCCGATGTGCTGGAAGCTCAAGAGTACGAAACGCTTTACAACGTCGCGCCGGGCGAAGCGATTTGGGTGGATATGCAAGGCGTAATCCACAAAGCGCAGTGCGCTGAAAACGCCAAGTTGGTGCCTTGCGCTTTCGAGTATGTCTATCTTGCTCGTCCCGACAGCGTGATTGATGGTATTTCTGTTTATGGCGCTCGCCTGCGTTTGGGTGAGTACCTCGCTCACCAAGTTGCTCGCCGCATCCCGGTCGATGAAATCGATGTGGTGATGCCGATTCCGGATAGCTCTCGTCCGGCCGCGCAGCAGCTCGCCCAACGCTTGC
>DVMY01000020.1 GCA_018714755.1 Candidatus Aphodousia faecigallinarum
CCTATCGGGTAATTGTTTGTTTATTCATCGGCGTTGGTGCCATTTTGAAAGTGGATTTGGTTTGGGCTTTGGCTGATCTTTTCAATGGTTTAATGGTTATTCCCAATTTAATCGCTTTGTTGTGTTTGCACAAAGTGGTTGAGCGCTGTTTGGATGATTTTGAAGAAAAACTGAAAACGCAAAAATAAACAAAACGGCCCAAACGTGTTCAATTTGAACTTGTTTGGGCCGTAAGGGAAAGCTTGTGAGCCAGTTGACACTAGGCTCTATTTGCCAACTCAACCGCCTTGCCAATGTATGTGGCCGGGGTCAATTTCATCAAGCGTTCTTTAGCTTCCACAGGAATATCCAGTTGAGAAACGAATTCATGGATAGTTTCAGGAGTGATGCCCTTGCCACGGGTAAGCGCTTTCAATTGTTCGTAGGGGTGCGGCACACCATAGCGACGCATCACGGTCTGGATGGCCTCGGCGAGCACTTCCCAAGCATGATCCAGATCTTCAGCCACGCGGAGTTCATTGAGTTGCAGCTTACCCAAGCCGCGCGTCAAGGCGTTGTAGCCGACAAAACAATAGCCGAAAGCGACACCGAGATTGCGCAATACGGTAGAGTCTGTCAAATCTCGCTGCCAGCGGGAAATCGGGAGCTTTTGAGCCAGGTGGGTCAAAAGGGCGTTGGCAATGCCTAAATTGCCCTCGGAGTTTTCGAAGTCAATCGGGTTGACCTTATGCGGCATGGTGGAAGAACCCACTTCGCCTTCCTTGAGCTTTTGCTTATAAAAGCCCATGGAGATGTAGCCCCAGACGTCGCGGTCCAAGTCCAACAAGATGGTGTTGGCACGAACGATGGCGTCAAACAATTGAGCCATGTAATCGTGTGGTTCAATTTGAATGGTGTGGGTGTTAAACGTGAGGCCAAGACGTTCTTCCACAACTTTTTTAGCGAAAGCTTCCCAATCTTTTTCCGGGTAGGCAATCGTATGAGCGTTGTAGTTACCGACAGCGCCGTTCATTTTGGCGAGAATCGTGACCGATTCAATCGATTCAATGGCCCGCTTCAGGCGCATGGCCACGTTGGCCCATTCTTTACCGATGGTTGTCGGAGAAGCGGTTTGACCGTGGGTGCGAGACAACATCGGAACTTCGGCCCAACGGTGAGCGTTTTCAGCTAACGTTTGATGAATGGAGCGCAAATAGGCTACCAATTCCTTGCGGCCTTCTGTGAGCATCAAAGCGTGAGATGTATTGTTGATGTCTTCACTGGTGCAGCCGAAGTGAACGAATTCACTGGCGCGGGCCAATTCTTCGTCGTGAGAGACTTGTTCCTTGATCCAATATTCAACCGCTTTGACATCGTGGTTGGTGGTTTTTTCAATATCTTTGATTTCTTGGCAGGATTGGACGGTGAAATTTTCCACCAAGCCGCGCAGGTAAGCTTTACCATGATCGGACAAATGATTGAGTTCTGGTAAGCCTGCTTCCGACAGGGCAATTAACCATTCAACCTCTACGCGAACGCGTGCACGCATAAAAGCCGATTCAGAAAATATATCCCGCAGAGCCTCGGTTTGACGGGCATAACGTCCATCAAGAGGAGAAAGAGCGGTTAATGCAGAAAGTTCCATTTTGTAAAGTCCTGAAAAAATAGAAATATATAACGGCATCATTGTATCAAAATGAGGGGGAGCGGCTTGTGTCAGAGTACTTTGTTTTTGTGACGTTCCAAGGAAACGGTTCATTTGATTGAATAGGGTAGTCATAACAAAATTACACAGTTGCCAAAAGATTGTTGCTTGCTTCTGACGTACACTGACTTTGCAATAAAGCTGAAGTCTCATTTTCCAATGTGTTTGACGTTTGGAGTCCTTTTAAGTGGAGAAAAAAAATGACAAGAAAACCATTCATTCTCGCCGCTGTTCTTTCGGCAAGTCTCATCCCTCTGAGTGCCTTTGCCTGGCACGGAGAACACTGGGAAGACCATCCCGGTCCGGGATGGCATCATCGCTACGACGGCCCTCATGGCGGTTACTGGTGTGATGGCCCGAAAGTAGGTCCCAAACATCGGCTGGTGCCTCGCGCGCCGATGCGGCATGGCGTTCACACCTTTGGGATGGATCGGGATCAGGCGCAGGCTTTTATTAATGAAGTTGGCGCTGTGCTGGGAATTACTTCTGGACAACAGAAGGTATGGCAGCAGCTTCAAAAAGCTTATGGCGATTTGGCCCAGGTTCGTTTTGAACACCGTCGTGCTTTTGATCCCGCGATGACTCGTCAGGCCAGATTGGAAGCCCGAAGCCATTTTATGACGCAACACGCTAAAGCCTTTGACTCTTACGTCAAAGTCAGGGCGGAACTGCAAAAGACATTAGGTGATGAAAAAATGGTCGAATTTGATCATCTGATTAATACCGCCACCCTGTTGCCGCCGCCGCAACTTCCGCAAAAGGCAGGTGAGCGTCCTCAACCGCCACGTCCATAGTTGCAAGTGATGAGGTGTTTTGTCGGTCGTTGCTGTGGCGTGGACAAAATGCCTCCAAAAATCAAAACGATGGATCTGAGCTGCTTCACGCATTGAAGTGGCTCATTTTTTCTGCTATTTTTCACACTTCTGAGCAGTTTTACTCATTTGCAGGACTGTGAGCGCGTTTAATCGGACGTATACTCCAAAAAAGCATTCATTTGGCTGCGTGTTTTTATTTTGTTTGTTTTATTTATTTTGTTGATAGACAGATTGGGCAAGACATATGTTTGATCGATTTACTACGGATCCTTACAGTTTTGATGAAGTGACCTCTTCGCCGATCACACCGGTTACCCCTTCTCAAGACGTTTTGCGTTTGGGACGGTTGTTGCCGCACTCCATTTATCTCGGTTGCGCCAGTTGGAATTTTCCTGGCTGGAAGGGCATTGTGTGGGGAGAAACCAGTGGTGTGGAGGATTTAACCAAGCGCGGATTAACTGCTTACAGCAAACATCCGGTCTTACGAGCGGTTGGTATTGACTGGTCGTTTTTTGGCACGCTCAACGAAATGTCATATGCCGCGATGGCAGCCCAAGTGGATGAGAATTTCCGCTTTCTGATCAAAGCGCCGCAGAGTGTGACGGATGCGGTCAAGCGTGATCCAAAGGGACGTTTCCGCTCTTTAAATCAGGATTTCTTGGACTTGCATGCAGCGATGCATGAATTTGTCTATCCGGTCATCAATGGTTTGGGGGAAAACGCCGGTCCATTGGTTTTCCAACTTTCACCTATCCCGAGACCGCTTTTGCCGACGCAGGCGGAGTGCTACAGCTACATTGATCGCATTGCTCAATTCTTCGCTGATCTGCCAAAAGAAGTGGAGGGAGAGCAGCCGATTTACGCGGTTGAGGTTCGCACTTTGTCCATTTATACGAAACGGCTTTTGAATGCCTTGCGTCCAAGCGGCGTGCGTTTGGTGATTGGTGTGCATCCGTCAATGCCTGACGTTATTCGACAAACAGCTGCCCTTCGTTATTACGAAGATCCTGAAGCACAAGGAGAAGACTGGAAGATGAAAGGACCGTTGGTGGTAAGGTGGTCCTTAAATCCGATCCAACGGCATGGCGTTGCCAAGATGACTTACGCGCCGTTTAATCGTATTGTTCATCCAGATCCCGCAACTCGCGCAGGGATTGTTCACTTACTTGACATCGCGCAAAAATCCGACCAGAAGAGCTTTGTGATTACCAATAACAAAGCAGAAGGATGCGCGCCATTGACCATGATTGAGGTGGCTCGTGATGTGGTCAATAAGCTTTCTGAAGAAAAAGACGCCCAACTCGATCCCAGAGCGTTGTGAGGATTATTGATATTTCACCTTTAGTGTCAGAAGCATCGCCCGTTTATCCGGGCGATGCTCCTTTGACGCTTGAATTTTCTCTTTCACCCCTAGTTCGGGTGAGTACCTTAAAAATGAGTGCTCACTTGGGAGCCCATGTTGACGCTCCGTTGCATTTAAACCGTAGCGGGGATGTTACAGATATTGACCTTTCAACAATGATCGGACCTTGCCAAGTCGTTGAGGTCCAAAAGACTGGCGGTATTGAAGTTAAAGATTTGGGGCGGATCCATTGTCCTCGAGTTCTAATTAAAACTGGTTTTAAGCCTTCAACAAAATGGACCGATACGTTTGCCTATTTAACTGAAAAGGCAACTGCTCACTTGATTGAGCAAGGCGTTCGACTCATTGGTATTGACACTCCCAGCATAGATTTGGCAAACGATCAAAAGCTTCAATCCCATGTTTTGGCTATTGACGCGAATGTACTCATTTTGGAAAATTTGGATTTGAATCAAACACAAGCAGGCGACTATGAACTGATCGCTTTGCCTTTGAAGATTCAAGGTTTAGAAGCCAGTCCCGTGCGCGCTGTATTAATCAATAACAAGGAGAGTAAAGGTGGCTAGCGTATTTAAAAAAACTTGCATGATTCGCTTCGCTCACTGTGATCCGGCAGGTATTGTTTTTCATCCGAATTTTTTTGTTCTATTCAACGGCTTGACGGAAGACTGGTTTCGTGAAGGCATGCAGTTGCCTTGGGAAAATATGTCTAGCGAAAATGTTCTCATTCCCGTGGTTTCTGTTCATTCCGATTTTTTCAAACCATTTCATATCGGAGATGTGGGGGAGATGCGTCTTTGGGTGAGCCATATCGGCAACAGCTCTTTTACGGTGGAAATAGAATTCTATAAAGGTGAGGATCTTCACGTGAAGTGTCGTGAGGTGATGGTGTGTATTGATTCTGAAAATCGGAAATCCACTCCGATTCCGGCCTTGCTTAGGGAGCGGATGAAGGCATTTTTAGTAGAAAGTTAAACCGTTAGACTTCCAAATTTTCAAAAAGCGTGGTTTTGCCCCATAAACGGCAAGCCACGCTTTTTCTATGATCTGTGAGTCCCGTGACGTAGAAAGTTTCTTCTCCAACTCCATTAACTTTTAACGCATTGATGTCCGCGAGACGATTTTGGAGATGGCGAACAACGGCAAGACTTGGTTCATATAACGTCACATTGGGGCCCGCAATACCTTCAATGGCTTGCGACAGAAATGGATAATGCGTGCAGCCTAAAATAAGGGTATCGATTTTTTGTTCAAGCATTGGGGCTAAATACTGATGGAGAAGCTTTCGGGTATCGGGTGTGTTGAATTCCCCCGCTTCCACACACTCCATTAAGCCGGGACAACCTTGTGAAAAAATGGTCGCATTGTGTCCAAATCGTTCTAAAAGACGATGGTAACGTTCGGATTGCGCAGTCCTGTTTGTGGAGATCATGCCGATGCGTTTGTTTTTGGACAATGCGACCGCGGCTTTTACAGCGGGCTCCACGCCAATGATAATGGCCTGAGGCCATTGCCGACGCAATGAATCGATGGCTTCGGCTGTTGCGGTGTTGCAGGCGATAACCAGTGCTTTCGCTTGTTTCGTTTCAAGAAGAAACGAAGCAATTTTTCTGGCGCGTTCTACAATGAAATCATGACTTCGGTCTCCGTATGGAGCAAAGCCGCAATCGGCGACGTAGATGAAGTTTTCGTGAGGTAGAGTTTTTCTTGCGGTTTTGAGAATGGAAAGACCACCCCAGCCAGAATCAAAAAAACCGATTGGTTGATTACCTATCACAATGATTCTCCTTTGGGAATTTTTCTCTTTCCCGGGCGCCATGCGCTAATCAGCACCGCAAAGATGATAAGTGCGGCGCCGGATAACTCAGTCAGACCGAAATGCTCGCCGGCGAGCCAACCGATGATACCTGCGAAAACAGGTTCCAGTGCATAGATTAATGTTGCTCTCATGGCCGGGACATATTTTAATGCCCAACCGATACCAAACTGAACAAAACTGACAATGGCGGCCAATGCTCCTACGCAAAGCCAGAGCCCCGCAGTGAATTCGGTCGGCCGAACCGGCTCATGCCACAAAAGGGTAAAAAGTGCCAAACCGGCAACGGTGATCAGTTGTGTAAAACTGAGCTGAAGTGGTCGGCATCCTTTGGTGAAGTAGCTGATTGAAAGAATCTCTGCCGCGCAAATTAAAGCGCTTAAAACGGTGATCCACTCGCCGGCTTGTCCGGAAAAACTAACTGCGAAGGGATTGGCAAAAAGGGTCATCCCAGTAAACGCTAAAACAATAGTGACAATGGTTATTGGCTGGGGAATGTTTTTGAAGACAATCCATTGAAGCAGGGGAACAAAGCCGACATACAACCCAGTTAAAAAAGCAGATGTGCTGCTGGGGATGGATTCCAATCCAATGGTTTGCAGGGTATAGACTCCGAAAATACAGCAGCCCACAAAAAATCCGGCTTTCCATTCGTAACGTGTGATTTGGTAAATTCGGCCTTTAAGAATACAAAAGATAATAAAAGAGGCAATCACGAAGCGTAACGCAACAATGACAACGGGATCAGCCCAACGAAGCGCGATCTGAAGGGTTAAAAAGGTAGAACCCCATAGGAGTGTGACAAAAACCAATAGGAGCTGAGCGAGTACAGAACGATCCCTCATGATGATCTCAGAGGATTAAAAGCGCTCATTAGGTTTCAGATAGCGCCACTTTCCGGGAGGAAGGTTGCCAAGGACCACATTGCCGACCCGGACTCGCTTAAGACGCAAGACTTTTAGTCCTACCGCTTCACACATTCTGCGGATTTGTCTTTTTTTGCCTTCCTGGAGAATGAAGCGAAGTTCATCATCGTTGAGCCAAGAGACTTGCGCTCGTTGCAAAGCTTTCCCGTCAAGACTCAAACCAAAATTTAAAAGTGAAAGTTGTTCTTGACTTAAACGGGGACGAGAGCCGTCGGCGTTAGTCACACGGACGATGTACTCTTTTTCGATTTCACTCGTTTCTCCGATGATGGCTTTGGCGACACGTCCGTCTTGAGTTAAAACAAGCAAGCCCACAGAGTCGATATCAAGACGACCGGCAGGGACAAGGTGTTTCAGCTGCGAGGGCGAAAAACGGGTGCTGGCTTCATCCTTTTCCCAATGATTTTGCTCATTGATAAGAACTTTGGCCGGTTCATAACCATCCTCGGCTTGTCCGCTGACATACCCAACCGGTTTATTGAGTAAAACGGTGACGAGTTTGTTTTGTTCTTGACGCGCTTTGGATGAAATTTGAATTCTGTCGCCTGCGGCTACTTTTTGGCCAAGTGAAGCAATTTGACCGTTAACTTTAACCCAACCTTTTTCAATCCAGGCGTCAGCCTCGCGTCGCGAGGCGATACCCAATTCACTAATTCGTTTGGAGAGTCTGATGAGATTGTCGGTCATTTTATGCTGAGGCTCGAGACAGACGATCCTGCACGGCATTCCACGCATCTCCGGTCGGAGGCGTTTCAATCAAAATTAACTCGGCTCCAACTTGATCTAACTCGTGTAAACGGACGTAGAGGACGTGCATATAGTCAGCGGCGTTTTCAGGAGCAACAAACCATTTGAGCACATTATCAGGAGTTTGTTGCATGACGTTGCTAGAGGCCATAACCGCTATTTTTTTATCACTGAATTTTTGAATATCTCCGGTGATGTCATCCGAGAGGATCACTTTTGTTTTAGGAGCATAGTGGCTCTTTAAGGAACCGGACACTCTAGGAGAGTCTTTTCCTCCATCAGGCACAGCGCAACCCAAAGCTTCTTCGAGCATATTGCGGGTAATGGCTCCATGGCGCAGAATTTCCGGATGCTCGCCGGTCAAGTTAATGATGGTCGATTCAACCCCAACCTCACATTCACCGCCATCTAAAATGAAATCAACTTTTCCTTTTGGTTTTTCTCCTAAATCGTCACGCACATGTTGGGCTGTTGTTGGAGAAATACGCCCGAAAGTATTGGCAGACGGTGCCGCAAGACCTCTGTGGTGTTTACCGGCAAAGGCTTTAATTAAAGACACCGCCCAAGGGTGGGAGGGACAGCGCAAGCCAACGGAATCTTGACCTCCGGTAATCCAGTTACCGACCGAGTCCGACTTTTTCAAAATCATTGTGAGCGGTCCCGGCCAAAAGCGTCTGGCGAGAACGTAAGCGTTTTGAGGAATGTCCCGAGCCCAGTGATCCAATGCTTCTTCGCCTGTTATGTGGACGATTAAAGGATGGGTCGTAGGGCGGTTTTTCGCTTCAAAAATTTTTTTGACAGCTTTTTCGTCTTCAGCGTTGGCGGCTAAGCCGTAAACCGTTTCGGTTGGAATGGCAACAAGACCGGAACACTCCAAAACATCTACGGCGGCTCGGATTGCGCGTTCATCAACGGGTTGCATTATTGTGGCTCCGGTAAATTCAAAATTTGGGCCACTTGTTTTGCTCTGTGTAGAGCCTCTTCAATCGTGTGGCCTAAGCAGGTAACATGTCCCATTTTACGGGCTCGGCGAGCTTGAGCTTTCCCGTAAAGATGCAGTTTGGCGCCCGGCACCGCCAAAACGGCAGACCAATTCGGTTCACAGTATTTGTCACCGTCAAACCAAATGTCACCTAAGAGATTCAGCATGACAGCCGGTGTATGTTGTGTGGTGTCCGCCAGTGGCTGACCCGTCATGCATCGAAGCTGCTGTTCAAACTGATTGCTCCAACAGGCGTCAATAGTGGCATGACCGGAATTGTGCGGTCGGGGGGCCATTTCGTTAGCAACGATAGACCCATCTTCGAGTACAAAGAACTCAACACACAAAACGCCGACATAGTGAAGGGCGTCAACAATTTGAGTTGCGTATTGGCGAGCTTGCGCAGAGACAGCGTCACTGACACGCGCAGGCATAACCGTGACCGCTAGAATGCCGTTTCGATGGCGATTCTCGCAAACGGGGAAAGTAGCGGTTTGCCCGGAAGCTGAACGTGCGACGATGACAGAAACTTCTTTGAAAAGTTTCAAACGCTTTTCAAGAATGCAATCCACTTCCTTAAGTGAGGTAAAACCCTCTAGAAGTTCCTGGCGGTTGTCCACCAGTACTTGACCTTTGCCGTCGTAGCCCAGGCGGGCCGTTTTCAGAATGGCAGGAAAAAGCGTTTCGTCAGCAGACTCAATGTCCGCTTTGGAACAGATTCTGCAATGAGGCGCGACAGGGACATGAGCCTCATTTTCAATGAAGTGTTTTTCGGTATTTCTGTCTTGCGCTATGGCGACGGCTGATCCCGGAGGCGCGACAAAGGTGTCTTGCGCTAAACGGTTAAGGGCTTGAGCCGGTACATTTTCAAATTCCGTGCTGACAGCAACACTTTCCTGGGCCAATTTATCCAGGCCCGCATCGCTTAAATACGCTTCAGGGATGTGCTTGAGAGAAACTTCTGCGGCAGGAGGCAATTCTCCGGGTTCTAAAACGGTCACGTGATAGCCCATGTAAGCCGCTTCGATGGCAAACATGCGGCCCAATTGGCCGCCGCCCATCATGCCAAGCATTTCACCGGGATTCAATGGCAATTTTTTTTGCATAGATGAACCCATTCCATGTTAAAGAGGCAGAACCATATTGCGGGCTTTTTCATTTTGAGCCTGGCGGAACGCAGCAATTTTTTCCTTCATTTCTGCGCAGCCGGCGCTGGCGAGCATTTCAATTGCGAATAAAGCCGCGTTGCCTGCGCCTGCCTCGCCAATGGCAAAGGTTGCGACCGGTACGCCCTTGGGCATCTGAACAATCGACAAAAGAGAGTCTTCGCCGCGCAGGTAGCGTGACGGAATGGGCACGCCTAGGACGGGAACGACAGTTTTCGCCGCGAGCATCCCAGGCAGATGGGCGGCGCCGCCAGCCCCCGCGATGATAACTTTAATTCCACGTTGCTGAGCAGTCTCAGCGTAGCGGAACATTTCATCGGGCATACGGTGGGCGGAGACTACTTGAGCTTCGAATGGCACACCGAATTCCTTGAGGATATCGCATGCATTTTTCATAATGTCCCAGTCAGAGTTGGAACCCATGACAACACCGACAACAGGCGTATTTTGCATAGTCAGATTACCTATTAAATAAACAACAAGGGCGCGGAAGTGAGTCACCCTCCCGCGCCGGTTAAGCGATTATTAAAACGATTGGTTAAACCACGTCATGGCCGGATAAACGGCGAAGCGCTTCACGATACTTCTGAGACGTTTTTTCCAAAATTTCTTCAGGAGCGCGAGGAGCGGGGGGCGTTTTATCCCACGGTTGGGTTTCAAGCCAATCCCGAACGAATTGCTTGTCAAAAGAGGGAGGAGACATGCCTTCGTTGTATTGATCGGCAGGCCAGAAGCGTGAGGAATCCGGCGTCAATACTTCATCCATTAATCGAACCGTGCCATCCTTATCCAAGCCAAATTCAAATTTCGTATCGGCAATGATGATGCCCTTTGTCAGAGCATATTCGGCGGCGCGCGTGTAAAGTTCAATGGAGTAGTCCCGGATCTTGCGCGCGACATCTTCACCCACTAATTCCACGGCTTGCTCAAAAGAAATATTTTCGTCGTGCTTGCCCACTTCCATTTTTGCGGCGGGCGTAAAGATCGGTTGGGGAAGCTTTTGGGCTTGTTTGAGTCCGGGTGGCAATTCAATGCCGCAAACCTTTCCTGTCGCTTGATAGTCTTTCCAACCGCCTCCGATGATGTAGCCACGAACTACACATTCAATGGGGATGGGCTTGAGCTTCATTGCCACAACGGAACGCCCTTTTACTTGTTCAACTTCATCGGCGGCAACAACCGTTGTAGGATCAATGCCTGTCAAATGATTCGGCACAACATCTTTAAGTTTTTCAAACCAAAAGTCTGTGAGCGCCTGAAGCACCATACCTTTATAAGGAATGGGATCGTCAAGAATCACATCAAAAGCAGAGATACGGTCAGTAGCAATGATTAAAAGCTTGTCGTCATCAACCTCATAGCTGTCGCGAACCTTGCCACGATAGATGCGCTTCAGGGAGTGCAGAGAAGTATCAAGAATAGGCATGATCGTTAGATTCCGTAGGAGAAAAAAGATTGGCATAACGCCAAACACGTAACGGGTACATTCTAGCGTTTTTTAATCGATTGGGAGATTTTTTCGGCAAGAATTCTCTTGCTGAAAAACTAATGGTTTGACGCTAAATGAGCCAATCGATTAATACTGAAATCCAAACGATAGCGGCGAGGAAACACGCCATTAACACCGCGCAGCTTCCCATGTCTTTGGCGCGCTTGGATAACGGGTGTATTTCTGGTCCGATTCGATCGATGGCCGCTTCAATAGCAGAATTGAGAATTTCGACAATTAATAAAAGAAGTAGGACGCTAATTAAGGCGGCTGTCTGCATCCAGGAGATCGGAAGTGTCAACGCAATGATGCAACCAAGAACAAAAAGCCAAAATTCTTGGCGAAATGCTTCTTCCGATTGATAAGCGGCTAAAAATCCATCCTTAGAATAAAAGAACGCATTGGTTAGCCGTTTGAGGCCGGTTTTGCCTTTGAGATCTTTCGCGTCTGACATGAGCTAATGAATAAGAGGGGAGAGGCGACTCTCCCCTCTTATTGGCTGAAAATAAGTTAAATAACCTTCTGTTTGAGTTCGCCGTTTGAATAACGTTTGGCCATTGTGAACAAGTCAATGGGTTTGATGCGAGAACCTTGACCTTCGCAGCCGAATTCAAGATAGCGCTGCTTACAAAGTTCGTAAGCGGCTTGACGAGCGGCTTTCAGATACTCGCGGGGGTCAAACTTACTGGGGTTTTCTGTCAAGAAGCGACGAACCGCCGCCGTCATAGCCAAGCGAATATCCGTGTCAATGTTTACCTTGCGAACGCCATGCTTAATGGCTTCCTGAATTTCTTCCACCGGAACGCCATAAGTTTCACGCATTTGCCCGCCAAACTGACGAATTTCAGCTAAATATTCCTGTGGTACAGAGGATGAACCATGCATCACAAGGTGGGTGTTGGGTAAGCGACGGTGAATTTCTTTGACTCGGTCAATAGCCAAAATGTCACCGGTCGGTTTACGAGTGAATTTGTAGGCGCCGTGGCTGGTTCCAATTGCGATGGCAAGCGCATCCAATTGCGTTTTTTCAACAAAGTCAGCCGCTTGATCAGGATCAGTGAGCAACTGATCTCGGGTCATCTTGGCATCGGTGCCGTGCCCGTCTTCTTTGTCGCCTTTCATGGTTTCCAAAGAACCTAAACAACCCAGCTCACCTTCAACGCTGACGCCAATGCAATGAGCCATTTCAACGACTTGACGGGTCACGTTGACGTTGTAGTCATAGCTGGCGATTGTTTTTCCGTCAGCCTGAAGAGATCCGTCCATCATGACAGAAGAAAAGCCCATGCGAATGGCGCCTTGGCAAACGGCAGGGTTCTGGCCATGGTCTTGGTGCATGCAGACAGGCACATCAGGGTAAGTCTCAACTGCGGCTTGGATTAAATTCTTCAAAAAGAGTTCACCAGTGTAACGACGGGCTCCGGCAGAAGCTTGCATAATGACGGGAGCGCCTACTTCCTGAGCCGCAGACATGATTGCCTGGACTTGCTCCATGTTGTTTACATTGAATGCGGGAACGCCATAGCCGTTTTCAGCCGCATGATCCAGTAATTGACGTAAAGAGACGATTGCCATGATTGCGATGTCCTAGAGTTAAAAATCAATACGATCAGTCTATTGTAGCTACAAAGCGTGAATTTAGTCATAAAACTACGTTGCAAATAGTTTCTGACAACCTTAGCTTTGCATAATGGAGTCATTTTTTTTCACTTGAGCTTTGATTCCCTTCAAAATTGCATCCGCTACCTTTTGTTGATAGGCGGCTGTTTTTAATTTCTTTTCTTCCTGTGGATTGCTGATAAAAGCTGTTTCCACCAAAATAGAAGGGATTCCCGGTGCTTTCAGAACTAAAAAGCCGGCTTGCTCTACCTGTCGACGGTGCAATGTATTGACTCGTCCGAGGTACTGTAAAACGCTGTGACCGAGTTCAAGACTGTAATTTATTTTCCAAGAAGTGGTCATATCGACCAAAACAGATTGCAGCCGTCGATCCACTTCTTTGAAATTCGCTCCCCCGATTAAGTCGGCCTCATTTTGATTTTTAGCCAGCCATCGAGCTGCCGAGCTGGTGGCGCCACGCTCAGACAACGCATAAACGGAGGAGCCTTTGGCTGAAGGTTTAGTCCACGCGTCCGCGTGAATGCTGACAAAAAGGTGAGCTTTTGCTTTTTGCGCGATCATGACGCGTTGGCTCAAGCTGACGAAATGATCGGATGAACGAGTCATCACAACTTTCATGCCTTTTTCTCGCTTAATTAAACGTTCAAGTCGTTTGGCAATCGACAAGGTGATGTGTTTTTCGTACGTTTTTCGTTTTCCGACAGCGCCAGGATCTTCCCCTCCGTGTCCAGCGTCGACCACAATCACGATATCTTTCTTTTTCTTGGTGATGGTTTTTGGTTGGGGTTTCGTTGTTTGCTTTGTTTGTTTTTTCTCAGTTGCTTTGGTCTCGGGGGCTTGAGTTTGTTGGGCTGGTTTACTCGATTTCGGAGCGGCTGTTTGAGAAGAATTTTTAGCTTGCGACGGAGCTTTATTTTGAGCCAACAACTCTCCCAATGGGTCACCGCTTTGCTTCTTGTTGTTAAGTCCTGCGATCACACCGGCTATGGGATCGTCAGACTGGACGGGATAGATGTCGAAAATGAGGCGATATTTGTAATTCGCCACTGGTTTTAAAGAAAAAACTTCTGGACGCACCTCATTTTTAAGATCCATCACAAGACGAACAACGCTAGGCGAAAATTGTCCAATGCGAACAGACTGGATGTAGGGGTCGTTAGGCGATACATCCGAAATCATTTTCTGTAATTTCGCCGTTAACGTGAGCCCTTCAATGTCAACAACCAAGCGATAAGGCATTGGGGAGCGAACCAAAAAGTACTTGAACTTGATGGGTTGATCATGCTCAAGTGTGACGCGGGTGTACTCCTTAGCCGGCCACATACGAACGTCAATCATTTGTGCGGCGTAAGCGGATCGGATCGGCAATAACGACAAAGCTAAGGTGCCCGTGGTCGTGCTAATTAGTGTTCTGCGTGAGAGGGCCATTGTTTTTTGATGATGTTAAGTACGTTTAAACCTAAAACGGACTTCGCAACTAAAGAGGCTTGGCGTCCGTCGCCACTCGGTTCAAGGCAGATTATCAGGTCCGCCGTGGGTAAACAATCTCCTGCCTTTTCGCTCCACTCCGTGAAAGTAATGTGACCGGGGGCGAAGTCGTCGCGAAAACCGGCGTCTAAAAATTCTTCCGGTGTTTCAAAACGATAAAAGTCGAAATGAAAAACGTCTAGCGAAGCATCAATGGGGTACGTTTCCAACAGCGTGAACGTGGGACTTTTTATTCGTCCGCTCACCCCGAGGGCTCGTAGCGTCGCTCGGGTTAGGGAAGTTTTGCCAGCGCCGAGATTACCTTCCAGTCGGATATTAAAGCCGCTG
>DVMY01000021.1 GCA_018714755.1 Candidatus Aphodousia faecigallinarum
GAAAAAGCAAATAACTATTGCTTCAATAGAAAATTCAATCCCAAAAAAGAAAAAAGAACCTAACCGGTTCTCTTAACAATCTTGTGCCAGTACTGTTAATCAGGCGTTTATTTATTTCTTTAGTTAATACAACTAAATTAGTTAATTAATTAATGTATTTTATCGCTAGAAGAATTAAATTCAAGCTGGGGATAGTCCTAAATTTTACAAATATGATTGAATAATCAATGAGTTAGAGAAAAAGTACCGAACAAAATTAAAAAATCCTTTCAAATCAAAGAATTAGTCATTTAACTCTTTATAAATAACAAAATATTGTGAAATGGCAAAAGCTAATTAAAAAATATGCGCCCATCTAATCATTTTCACCTATGATAAATGGCTGAGAGCTCATGCTCCCGTTGCTTTAGTGTCGTTATATACGCACGGGAAGCGCGTTTTACATATGAGGAGTTGTATATGCAATTGAAACATACTTTGTTGGCCACTGCCTTAGTGGCTGCCAGTGCCACCGCCATGGCTTTGCCGAATGTTGAAGTTTTGGCCACGGGCGGCACGATCGCTGGCGCAGGCCAATCGGCCACGGGCACGGCCTATACCGCCGGTAAGGTCTCCGTGAACCACTTGGTCGCCGCAGTCCCCGCTTTGGCTGAAGTGGCAAATGTTATTCCGAAGCAAGTCGTTCAAATCGGTTCTCAAGATATGACCGACGATGTCTGGCTCAAGCTCGTGAAGACAATCAATGAAGACTGCAACAAGGTTGATGGTTTCGTTGTCACGCACGGCACAGACACGATGGAAGAAACGGCCTATTTTGTTCACTTGACCGCCAAGTGCACGAAGCCGATCGTTTTCGTCGGCGCCATGTTGCCCTCCACCGGTTTGTCTGCTGACGGCCCGAAGAACTTGTACAACGCTGTTGTGGTAGCCGCTTCCAAGGAAGCTGCCAACCGCGGCGCCATGGTTGCCATGGACGACAAGATCATCGGTGCTCGTGACGTGATCAAGACGAACACCACCGCCGTGGAAACCTTCCAAGGCGCTAACTTCGGTACGATGGGCTACGTCTTCAACTCCAAGGTGCATTTCGGCAACACGCCCGCTACACCTCATACCACGAAGACCCCGTTTGACGTCTCCAAGCTGACGTCCTTGCCGAAGGTCGGTATCGTTTACAACTACTCCAACGTTCCTGCTGAACCGCTCCAAGCCTTGTTGAAGGCCGGTTACAAGGGTATCGTTACGGCTGGTGTCGGCAACGGCAACATCCATAAGAACTTGTTCCCGATCCTTGAAAAGGCTGCCAAGGACGGTGTCGTAGTTGTTCGTTCTTCTCGTGTCCCGACTGGCTCCGCCACGAAGGATGCTGAAATCAACGACGCTCAATACGGTTTTGTTGCCGGTCAATATTTGAACCCGCAAAAAGCTCGTGTGTTGTTGCAATTGGCCTTGACGAAGACCAGCGATCCTAAGAAGATCCAAGAATACTTCGACAAGTACTAATCCGCAGCCGCTGAAACTCAGCAAGAGTATTCAGTAGTTACGCCAGACCCCGGTCTCCAATCGATCGGGGTTATTTTTTAGGTTAAAATCGTCGCACTATGGTTAATGAATACGTCGGACGATTCGCTCCTTCCCCTACCGGTTTGTTGCATGCGGGCAGCCTCGCGGCCGCGCTTGCGAGCTTCATTGATGCCAAAGCGCACAACGGCCGCTGGCTCATTCGTATTGAAGATGTCGATCAGACACGTTGCAAAAAAGAGTGGGCTGAGGGAATCTTAGAGGTACTTAGCCGTCTGGAAATGACCGGAGACGGTGAAATTATTTGGCAGAGTCGCCGAACCGATCGTTATGCCGAAGTGCTTGATCGTCTGATTGCTGAAAAAAAGGTGTATGGTTGCTCGTGTTCCAGACATAGTATCGAGCTCCTCAATCGACTTTCGGGCTCTCCTTTAAATCACTACCCGGGAACCTGCCGAAACGGGGCTCAGGGGCCCATACGCAGTTGGCGTTTTAAAACCAATTCAACAGCCATTAAATTCGTGGATCGATGGGCCGGCCCCTATTCACAAGATGTTGAAAAAGAAGTGGGCGATTTTGTCGTCAAACGCGCCGACGGCCTTTTTGCTTATCAATTGGCTGTTGTCGTTGATGATCATGACAGCGGCATCAATCATGTCGTCAGAGGCGCTGACCTCATCGACAACACGCCTCGACAGATAGCCATTTATGAAGCGCTTGATTGGCCCCAACCCGCCTATATGCACATCCCTCTTGTCTTAAATGAGCAACATGAAAAACTCAGTAAACAGGCGGGCGCCAGGCCCCTGGGAGACAACCTGCTTGATGAACTTTCCAAGGCCTGGACTCATCTGGGATTTGATCCGATCAAGGCTCAGTCCTTTGGCGACTTTTATTTAAAGGCCGCCCTTCAATGGCAAAATCGCTTTCTCTGACTCACATACAAAAATAGCTCGGAACAACCGAGCTATTTTTAAAAATTTGGAGCGGGAAACGAGTCTCGAACTCGCGACCTCAACCTTGGCAAGGTTGCGCTCTACCAACTGAGCTATTCCCGCGAACAGGTTGTGTATTTTAATGAGGAATAATAAAAAAGCAAGGGAAAATCATTCTTTTTTTAAGTTATTTGCTTTTATTTTTAAGCCTCATAATCTAACAATAACGCAACTCCTTGTTATAAAAGAATTTATTCTGAATCAACCTAAACTGTGGGAATCAGCGCCTTGGAGCGTTTATATAAAGCGGATCGCTTCAATTCTTCCCAGTTGAGTGCTTCACCTTTCGGAGCCAAACGTTTGACGCGCTCTGAACGCTCTTGATTATCTTTAAAACTCAGATTCCTTAAAAGTTCATCAGAAGCCTCAAAGTCGTTGCATAAAATCAGCATGTCACAACCGGCCTGCAAAGCCGCCGTCGCTCTTTGGGTGACGTCTCCTGCCGAAAGCGCGCCTTTCATTGATAAATCGTCCGAGAAAACGACACCGGTGAATTGCAACTCATCGCGCAAAACTTTCTTTAACCAATGTTCAGAAAAACCTGCCGGTTTGGAATCAATATTGGGGTAAAGAACATGAGCGGCCATCACTGAATCCAACGCTTGTCCCATCCAACGATAAGGTTTCAAATCCGCAAAAAGCAAACGTTCGTAGGAACGATCGTCCACGGGCAATTCAAGATGGCTGTCTGCGATGACCCAACCGTGGCCGGGGAAATGTTTCCCGCAGTTGCTCATGCCGGCTAAGCGCAAACCCTGAATGATACCCAACGCCAGATGGGTCACCACACCAGGATTATTTGAAAAGGAGCGTTCACCGATAATTTGCGAACGGTTGAAATTGATATCCAAGCAAGGCGCAAAAGTAAAATCGACGCCACAGGCGCGTAACTCCGAAGCCATCACATAACCGCACGAAATAGCCTCCAGCAGCGCGTTTTCCGGTTCGTCAATCCAACGTTGTCCTAAAGAAGCCATCGAGGGAATGGCGGTAAAGCCCTCACGGAAGCGTTGAACCCGTCCACCTTCGTGATCCACGGCGATTAACAGTCCCGGTTTGATCGAATGAATAGCTTGGCAAAGCTTCGTGAGTTGATCTCTATTTTCGTAATTGCGAGTAAATAAAATCACCATGCCGACCAACGGATCAGACAAGCGACGAATATCATCCTGCGTTAATGCGGTTGCTTCAATATCCAAAACAAGCGGCCCCATCCTTTTCTCCTTAAATCCGTTGCTCGGCAACGGCGAACGCCGCCACCACATTTTTTTCATCCGTTATCGAAACGTGAACGAATAAACCTTGCTGCATAAGACGTTCTTTGAGCGGTTCGTTAAAAATCATCAAAGGCGCCCCTTTGGCGTTATGCATCACTTCCATCGAATGAAAGGTCACATCGTCAGCGATGCCGGTGCCAAGCGCTTTTGAAACCGCTTCCTTTACCGCCCAACGGGAGGCGATAAAAGCAAGAGCATGCTCCCGGCTCAGTGATTTTCTTTTTTCATAAAGTGGTTTTTCATTGGGTGTTAAAAGCCGATCGACAAAACGCTCGCCATGTTTAGCAAGAACATCAGCCACTCTTTTAACCTCAACCACATCACAACCGATTCCTCGAATCACTCCATTCCCCGTCTATAGTCGTTTCAATTCTTCAAAAATACGTCTGGTATTAAGCGGTTTATCACCCGCATAATGAGCAATCATTCGCCTCATCAAACGTTTGGCGAAAGATAAAGTCTCTTTTGAACGGAAGTCCCTTTCGTGAAGTTTTCTGATCATTTCTGCATCAATGACGATGTGAGGCTCCGTTTCGATAACCTCTTCAGTCCAAGGCTTTAATTCTTCCCCATCCCAATACCAGGGCTCTCCCGTTTGCGGCAAACCGTAGCCTAGGCTTTCCATCAGTTCCAATTCAAAAGTTCTAAGCGCTACTTCATGGTTGGCGTCTGTATCAGCCAGTTTTTCCAACACTCTCACATACGAGCCGAAAAGCTCTCGCATCTCATCTTCACGGGCCAAAAGCCGCACCATGAGCTCATTGACATAAAAGGCCGAAAAAAGCGCATCGCCTTCAATTGGGAAAAAGCCACCCAACCATTGCACACGCAAAAGATTTTTGACTTCGTTTTGTCCTGAAAATGCGATTTTAAGTGGAGAAAATGGGGTGAGAAGCCCTCTGAAATGGCTGCCAGCCCGTTTAGCCCCGCGAGCCACCGCGACGACCTTTCCATGATTGAGCGTGAAAAATTCAACGAGCAAGCTCGTTTCTTTCCAATTCCAGCTCTGAAGCACAAAGGCCGCGTCATCTTCATTGACGCGGCGCTCTGTTGTCTTGGCCTTAGAAAGTTCAGGCATTATTCATAACCTAATGTTTTAAGCGCCCGAGCGTCGTCATTCCAACCCTTGCGGACACGCACCCAAACTTCCAAATAAACCCCCTTGCCCAGCATCTCGGCGATATCGGCTCTGGCCAAACGGGAAATTTCTCTTAATTTTTCGCCCTGAGCACCAATCACAATGCCCTTGTGAGCTTCTCGCTCAACAATCAACGTCGCAATGATTTCGGCGCGCTTCTCATCCTCGCTCCACTTGTCAATAGTGACGGCGATACCATACGGCAACTCGTCACCCAAAAGACGAAATGCTTTTTCACGAATGATTTCGGCGGCTAAAAAGCGAGGTGATTTGTCCGTATAAATGTCAGGATCGAAGAAAGGAGGATTTTCGGGTAATAACTTCTCAATCTCAGCCATGAGTTCAGAAACTTGCTTACCCTTTTCGGCGCAAACCGGAACAATCGCGGCAAAGGGGAATTTTTGCATGGACTGCGCCATCAGCGGCAAAAGCGCATCACGATCCTTCATCAAATCAACTTTATTGATGGCGAGAATCACGTTTTTAGCTTCCGGATTGATCAGTTCGAGCACTTTTTCATCAGCAGGCTTCCAGCCGCCGCTTTCAATCACGAGGACCACGGCGTCTGTTTCCCCCAAGGTGCTTCTGACCGAACGGTTCATCCCGCGAATCAGGGCGTTGCCGTACTTAGTTTGAAATCCCGGTGTATCCACAAACACAAATTGGGCGTTTTCATTAGTCACCACGCCTAAAACACGATTGCGGGTCGTTTGAGGTTTCTTAGAAGTAATGCTCACCTTTTCACCAATGATGGTGTTAATCAATGTGCTTTTCCCAACATTGGGGCGTCCCACCACCGCGATATAGCCGCAACGGAAATTTTCTGGCACATCAGGCATCTTTATGACTCCCCTTCTTTTTATTTTTGAAATACTCGTTTACCAATTCAAAGGCGATCTTTGCAGCGGCCTGCTCAGCGGAACGACGGCTTTTGCCGGTGCCTTTTACAGAAATTTCCAACTTTTTCACATCGCACTGGCAGTCAAATGTCTGATCATGAGCCGCTCCGCGAATATCAACAACTGTGTACTCAGGCAACCCAAGGTGATGGGCTTGCAGAAATTCCTGCAACAAAGTTTTTGCATCTTTGCCCATCCGTTCCGGTGTTAATTTGCTAAGGATGGGTTCGTAGAGCTTCAGAATCACCCCCTTAGCCGTGTCAAAACCACTCTCAGTCATGATCGCACCAAAGATAGCTTCCATCGCATCAGACTGAATGGAAGGACGGTGCGCCCCGCCTGTTTTCATTTCACCTTCGCCCAAGCGAAGATAATCAGAGAGGACCAAACGGTTGGCGATTTCCGCCAAGGCATCCTGGCAGACTAAATTAGCGCGAACGCGGGATAAAGAGCCTTCATTGAAATGAGCGTCACGCAAAAAGAGCGCTTGACCGATCACACAGTTCAAAACCGAGTCGCCCAAAAATTCAAGCCGCTCATTATTTTCAGCGCCGAATGAGCGATGAGTGACAGCTCGCTGCAATAACTTTCGATTGGTGAATCGGTAACCGATTTTTTCTTCCAAACTTTCTAACGGCAGCATCTCTGACTCCTATCGGATGGAACCGATACGGCCCATATCACTAATATTCAACCAGATGAAAAAAGCTCGACCGACAATGTCCTCACGCGGTACAAAGCCCCAGAAACGGCTATCGGCTGAATTATCGCGGTTGTCACCCATCATGAAGTAATGACCTTCGGGCACGCGGCAAACCACATCACCCATGTTGTAGAGGCATTGATTCAAACCGTTATGTCCCTGAACCGGACGAGCCATGGACGGAATCTTGTCGTTTTCAAGAATTTTATGAGTGACACCGTCCAAGTTCTCGTTGTATTGCTTCAAATCTGTATAGGTTTCTTTGTCAAAGAAATTACCGTCAGGCGTGGTCGCCTGAAGTTTCCCATTGATGTAAAGCTTTTTATCAAAATAGCGAATTTCATCACCCGGCACGCCGATCACACGCTTGATGAAATCAACATTTTTATCAAGCGGATACTTGAAAACAACGATGTCACCGCGCTTAGGTGCTTCACCTTCGGTGATCGCAAAATTAAAAACCGGGAAACGCATACCGTACTCGTATTTATTGACGAGAATAAAATCGCCGGAATACAGCGTGGGCAACATTGACCCTGATGGGATGCGGAAAGGCTCAGCCAAGAAAGAGCGCAAAATGAAAACGAAAAGAATGACCGGGAAAAAACCGCCTGTGTATTCAATCCATTTGGGCTGCGCGCTGATTCGTTCATAAATGCTCGTCGCCTCGCCGATAACGCTCATTTCCCCTTGATCAATCGCCTGACGGTTGAGTTCGGAGAATTGGTCGGCCTCAGCTTTAGCCAAGGCCAAACGCTTGGGACGCCAAAGGAAACGATCCAGGCACCAAATAATGCCGGTGCCGATCGTCAACAACATCAAAACTAAAGAAAAATTCATGATCGCCCCCGACTATTTATCATCCACTTGCAGGATCGCGAGGAACGCTTCCTGAGGAATTTCAACCGTGCCGACTTGTTTCATGCGCTTCTTACCCGCTTTTTGTTTTTCCAACAGCTTTCTCTTACGGGTGATATCACCGCCATAGCACTTGGCCAGCACATTCTTGCGCAGCGCTTTCACATTCTCACGCGCAATGATATTGGCCCCGATCGCCGCCTGAATGGCAACGTCATACATTTGTCTCGGAATTAAAGAGCGCAGACGGGTGACAATCTCACGGCCTCGAGAAACCGAGTTGGAACGGTGAATAATGCTCGAGAGCGCATCCACTCGATCGCCGTTAATGAGCATATCGACTTTTACGACGTCAGCAGCGCGATATTCTTTAAATTCATAGTCCATGGACGCGTAGCCGCGCGTTAAGGATT
>DVMY01000022.1 GCA_018714755.1 Candidatus Aphodousia faecigallinarum
ACGAAAAGCAAATTTTTCTTAACAATTCTGTTTTTACCATTAAAATCACTCCTGTTAATTTGAAAGGAGCCCTTAAATGGCGAGCATTGATAAAGTCCTGCAAATGATTCAGGACAATGATGTTAAGTTTGTGGATCTTCGTTTTACTGATATCAAAGGTAAAGAACAGCATGTGAGCATCCCTGCGCGAGCAGTGGACGAAGATTGGTTCGAAGAAGGTCAGCCCTTTGACGGTTCTTCAATGGCTGGATGGAAAGGCATTGAAGCTAGTGACATGATATTGATCGCTGATCCCGACAGCGCTCGCTTGGATCCTTTCCGCGAAGAAAGTACATTAATCCTGACGTGCGACGCTACGGATCCCGCAACCGGCAAGGGCTATAACCGCGATCCGCGCTCTATTGCCAAACGTGCTGAGGCCTATTTGAAGTCCACGGGTATTGGCGATTGCGCCTACTTCGGTCCGGAACCTGAATTTCATATTTTTGACTCCATCGTTTGGGGCAATGACCCGGAACACACGTTCTTTAAAATCGGGTCTGACGAAGCCGGCTGGGCATCCAAAATTGATTACGAGCAAGGCAACCTCGGTCACCGCCCGGGTCATCAAGGCGGCTACTTCCCGGTGCCTCCGATTGACTCCTTCCAAGATATGCGCGCAGAAATGTGCCTTTTGATGGAGCAGCAAGGCGTTCCCACGGAAGTGCAACACCATGAGGTGGGCGCGGGACAGTGCGAAATCGGCACGCGCTTTAACACGCTTGTGAAGCGCGCTGACTGGACGCAAATCGTGAAGTACACGATTTGGAATGTGGCCGCGGCTTACGGCAAGACTGCCACTTTCATGCCCAAACCCGTGGTGGGCAGCGCCGGAAGCGGCATGCACGTTCACCAATCCATTTGGAAAGATGGCAAGAACCTTTTCGCGGGCAATGGCTATGCAGGCTTAAGCGATATGGCGCTTTACTACATCGGCGGCGTCATTAAGCACGCAAAGGCCCTGAACGCCATCACCAACCCCTCAACCAATTCGTATAAGCGTTTGGTGCCGGGTTTTGAAGCCCCCGTGAAATTGGCCTACTCCGCTCGTAACCGCTCGGCTTCAATCCGTATTCCGCACACGGCAAGCGACAAGGCTCGCCGTATTGAAGTGCGCTTCCCGGATCCGATGGCCAATCCTTATCTTTGTTTCGCGGCTCTTTTGATGGCGGGTCTTGACGGCATCATGAATAAGATTCATCCGGGTGAAGCCGCCGATAAGAACCTCTATGATTTGCCGCCTGAAGAAAACGCAAAGATTCCGACGGTTTGCGCCTCTCTTGACGAAGCGTTGGATGCATTGGCTAAAGATCACGAGTTCCTGACAAGGGGAGGGGTCTTCTCTGAAGACATGATTGAAGCCTATTTGGAACTTAAAGCCAAGGAAGTGGAACGCTTCCGTTTGGCAACGGCTCCGATTGAATTTGAAATGTACTATAAGCTCTAAAGCGTAGTATTTTTCGTTCTTTCTATACAATGGGCGGTGATGATTCATCGCCCATTAGCGTATGTTTTTCCAATGACTTTAGATTCCCTTCATCAAAAACTGCTATCCCTTGGCGCCAAACCCATTCATTATGGCTATTTTTATCGCGCGCTCTTTGGCATTGTCCCTTGGCCCGAAGCGGACGATCCTAAGTTTCCGAAAGCCATGAGAGAAGCACTTGCTGCCATTCAATCAGAATTAAATCAAGTGTTGACCGTTGTAAGAGAACACAAGGGTGAAGAGGAAGAGGCGTCTTTAAAACTTCTCTTTCAGTTGTCTGACGGCCACACGATTGAAAGTGTGCTTTTGCCCCGAGAGGGCGTTTGCGTGTCTTCGCAAGTCGGCTGCGCCGTGGGGTGCGTCTTTTGCATGACAGGGCAATCAGGTCTTATCCGGCAGCTCACGGATTTAGAAATCGTCATGCAGGTTGTAGAAGCTAAAAAGCGACGCCCAGAAACCCGCAAGGTGGTCTTCATGGGAATGGGCGAGCCCTCGCACAACCTAAGAAACGTGCTATCAGCCATTAATTTTCTGGGAACGTACAGTCAAATTCCTCATAAAAATTTAGTCCTTTCAACCGTGGGGGATCAGCGCGTCTTTGACGCGCTAAACGCCTCGAAAGTGAAACCGGCGCTTGCGATTTCTCTGCATTCAACGATTGAGGCAAAGCGCCAAAAGCTTTTGCCGCGCGCGGGCAAAATCACCATTGAATCGTTAACCGAGCAAGCCGAAAGCTATGCCCGTCAGACGGGTTATCCCATTCAGTATCAGTGGACATTGATAAAGGGGATTAATGATGGAAACGATGAGCTTTTAAGTATCATCAAACTCCTTAAAGGCAAATATGCGCTCATGAATTTCATTCCGGTCAATGCGGTTCCCAAGAGCCCCTATCAAAGACCGGATTGGGAGCGCTGCCGCGAGATGGCTGCGATTCTAAAAGAGAATCATATTTTGGCTAAATTTCGCCACTCCGCCGCTCAGGATGTTGAAGGCGGCTGCGGGCAACTAAGAAGCCGCTACCTTTATGAGGCGAGTCATGGCTAAATTTTCTGATTTTGAATTGCCCGCTTCACTATTGGACGGCATTACAACTCAAGGTTGGTCTGAGCCGACGCCCATTCAGCAAAAAGCGATTCCCATTATTCTTGATGGACGAGATCTTTTAGCGATTGCCCAGACAGGCAGCGGCAAGACGGGCGCTTTTGTTTTGCCCATTCTGGCTAGACTCTCTCAGAATCGGTCGCTTCTTGAAACAAAAAATCCTTGCGTTTTAATTTTGGCGCCCACGCGTGAGCTCGCGCTTCAGCTTCATCAGACCGTGGAAATGTTCGCAGCACCTTTGGGCGTAAAGAGCGCTTTGTTAATAGGGGGCGCAAGTGAAGTCATCCAAAAGAACGCGTTGGCTTTAAGTCCGAGCATTGTGGTGGCCACGCCCGGTCGTCTGCTTGATCATTGTCGTCAGGGCAATCTGAGTTTAAAAGGTGTTGAGTGTTTGGTTTTAGACGAAGCCGACCGGATGCTTGACATGGGCTTTTGGCCCGACATTCAAAAGATACTTAAGTTGACGTCTAATAAAAAGCAGTCGCTTCTTTTTTCCGCGACGCTCAGTGATGAGATTCATCTTTTGGCTCAAAAGTTATTGAATAAACCTCTTTTGGTGGAAATCAACGCCAATCGTGACGCGGCGAGTATTGAGCAACTATTTTTCAAAGTGCCGGAGCGTGAAAAGCCGATCTTTTTAAGAGACTTGATTGTTGACAATGGTTTGGAGCAAGTGTTGATTTTCACCCGACAAAAAAAGACCGCGGGGGAACTTGCTTACCATTTAAAAAAGGACGGCTTTACGGTTGAGGCGCTTCATGGAGATAAAACACAGGCCTCACGCTTGAGGGCTTGGGAGGCCTTTAAAAAAGGTGAATTGAGACTCTTAGTGGCAACTGATTTGGCTTCCAGAGGTCTTGATATCAAGGAGCTTCCCGTTGTCATTAATTATGAGTTGCCCGCCGATTCCCATGATTACATTCACCGCATCGGACGAACGGGGCGGGCAGGCGTCAAGGGACTTGCCTATTCTTTGGTGGGTGAAAAAGAACTTTTTAAGCTTCGCGCGCTTGAATCCTTGCTCAAGAAAAAATTGACGGTGACAACGCCTGAGCGTTACCAAAGCTATTTCGATAATGAATCTGGCTCAAATAGCCCTCTTCCCGCTAAAAAGTCGTCGGGTGAAGCGAAATCGGCAAAGGCGCGGGTGAAAGCTTCCGCTCAAGATCGAGTTCAGGGGGGCGCCCGAAGGGCCAATCACCCCTCTCAAAAGAAAAAGACTCAAGCCGCGGATTCGTTTGATTACATCTTGCCTGACTTTCAGTGAAGGAAAACTGATTAAAATGCTTGGCATTGAAAGTTAGAAAATATTTATGCGAAAGACACTTTTTATTTTGGTTTTAACAGCGATGGCAACGGGGTGCAGCAACGGTCCTTCGGATCCGCTTTTTGACGCGCCGTTGGGTGAGCGCACCATTTGCACGGCGGTTAACCCCGTGCAAGGCAATGATTCACTCAGTCTTGTCCCGTTTAATTGTCCCGATCTTGAAATATCCACTACGCTTAATGAATTGCGTGACGCCGGTTGGAGGCTCGAGAGCGTTCAAATGGGCGAAGACGTTAAAGTCAATGAAACGCTTGCTTCCGAAGTATCCATCACTGTCAGAAAGGCTTACTGATGTCTGAGATTCAAAGTCGATTAAATGTTTTGCGCCAAGCCGTTCATCGTCTTGGCGCGAATGCTTTTTATTGCGCCTTAAGTGACGCGCATCTATCCGAGTACATCCAAGAAGCGGATCAACTTCCCACCTTTTTGTCCGGATTTACCGGATCAAACGCTAAGCTCCTGGTCACAGATGACGAAGCGCTTTTGTGGACCGATTCCCGTTATTGGGAGCAGGCCGGAAATGAGCTTGATGGCAGCGGCATTGTCCTTATGAAAGAAGGGGCGGCAGAAACTCCCAGCGCATCCGATTGGTTAAAGGAAAAGAAAAAGACAACGCCTGTCAGGCTTTTGGCGCCTTTATCAACTGTGAGCCTCTCGGCCTATGAGGCGTTAAAAGAAAGTGTCACAGCGATTTTGGATTTTGACGACAAGGCGATCAATGGTGTTTGGCCCAATAGAGAGCCTCGGGTGACAAATCCGCTTTATATTCATCGGGCGAGTTCCGTGAGCGCTTCCGATAAATTAAAGCGGCTTCAGGCGTTTGTTTCTCAGGAGGAGAAAAGCCGCCGTAATGCCAAGCTTCTTCTGACGCGTCTGGATGATATCGCGTGGCTGACGAACCTCAGAGGATCGGACATCGCCTTCAATCCCGTCTTTCTTTCCTGGGCCTTGGTGGGAAGCAACTCTGCCACTATTTTCCTTGATCAGGCGGTCTTAAGTGACGACATTCAATCGCATCTGATTCAAAGC
>DVMY01000023.1 GCA_018714755.1 Candidatus Aphodousia faecigallinarum
GATCTTTTATCATCCACTCCAAACAGATGCGGAGCTAAATCGGCTAATGCTTTGCGGTAGACGTCGTGCTTGAAATCAATAACGTCACGCAGCGGGACCCAATAGTCATTCCAGCGCCAGGCGTCAAATTCCGGTTGAGTGGAGGCAAAAAGATTGATCTTTGACTCCGGACCCACTAATTTCAGAAGAAACCAGATTTGTTTTTGTCCTCGATACACAGAGCGATCGGCACGTCTGAAGGGTTCCGGAACATCGTAGTAGAGCCATTGATTCGTGTGAGCAATAATCTTGACGTCTTCTGGCGCTAAGCCGATTTCTTCATTGAGTTCACGCATCAATGCGGTTTCAATGTCTTCCCCTTCGTCGATGCCTCCCTGTGGAAATTGCCAAGCCGGCTTTTTTAACCGCTTGGCCCAAAATACTTTTTTATCGTCATTGGTCAAAATAATGCCGACATTTGGACGATAACCGTCACTATCCAACATGAAAGGCCTCAAAATCTCTAAAATTACTCTTTTACTTTTACCAAATGCGTGGTAAAAAGTGCACATTAAAAAATTGTACCTTAATTAGCGAGAAAACAATGCGTGCTCGTTCCTTTTTTATTTCGACGTTAAAAGAGGCTCCGTCGGATGCCGACGTGATTAGCCAACAGTTGATGATTCGTGCCGGCATGATCAAGAAGTTGGCTGCCGGTGTTTATACCTACATGCCAATGGGCTTGCGCTCCATTCGTAAGATTGAAACAATTATTCGAGAAGAAATGGCTCGAGCGGGCGCCATCGAGCTTTTGTTGCCCATGGTTCAGCCAGCTGAACTCTGGCAAGAATCCGGTCGTTGGGAGAAATACGGTCCTGAATTGCTTCGTTTCAAAGATCGTCATCAACGTGATTTTGTTATCCAACCGACCTCTGAAGAAGTAATCACGGATTTCGCACGTCAAGAAATTCGCTCCTGGCGCCAACTTCCCGTGAACTTCTATCAAATCCAAACGAAGTTCCGCGATGAGCGCCGCCCGCGTTTCGGTGTGATGCGCGGTCGTGAATTCACAATGAAGGACGGTTATTCATTTGACCGTGATCAGGCGGGCGCTCAAGTCTCCTACGATAAGATGTATGAGGCTTATCAGCGTATTTTTACTCGCCTGGGACTTAATTTCCGTGCAGTGGCGGCTGACACCGGCTCCATTGGTGGTGACCGTTCGCACGAATTCCAGGTGATTGCCGATACCGGGGAGGATGTAATCGCGTATTGCCCCGATAGTGACTTCGCAGCCAATATTGAATTGGCTCCCGCACCTTGCGTCATTGAAAAGCGCGCAGAGCCGACTGAAAGCATGCAAAAGGTTCCGACGCCTGGCAGAGAAAAATGCGAGGCAGTGGTTGAATTGCTTGGCCGAGAGTTAACCTCTTCGATGAAGTCGGTAATCTTGGCTGCCGATCGCGTCAATGAAAAGGGTGAACCGATTGAACCTCAAATTGTGATGATTTTGCTTCGCGCCGATCATGATTTAAACGAAGTGAAGGCCGGCAAATTACCTGAACTTAAAGAAGGTTTCCGCTTTGCAACCGATGAGGAAATTCTGAAGGCATTTGGCTGTAAGCCCGGTTATTTGGGACCTGTTGGCATCAGGAACGACATCGTTGTTTATGCCGACTTGACCGCGGCCAACATGAGCGATTTCATCTGCGGAGCCAACGATGAAGGATTCCACATCACAGGTGTGAACTGGGGGCGCGATTTGCCCGAACCCAAGGTAGCCGATTTGCGAAACGTGGTTGAAGGGGACGCCTCGCCTGATGGCAAGGGAACCCTGAAGCTTCAACGAGGCATTGAAGTGGGACACGTGTTCTACTTGGGCACAAAGTATTCTGAGGCTCTCAATGCGACTTATTTGGATGAAAACGGCAAGCCGCAGGTTTTGGAAATGGGTTGTTACGGTATCGGTGTGACTCGTCTTTTGGGGGCAGCCATTGAGCAAGGGCATGACGAGCAAGGCATTATTTGGCCTGAATCCATTGCGCCCTTCACTACCGTCATCTGTCCGATGAATTACTCCAAGAGTGAAATGGTTCGCGAAGTGGCCGATAAACTCTATGAGCAATTAAAGGCCGCCGGCGTTGATGTGATTCTGGATGATCGCGATATGCGCCCGGGTGTCATGTTTGCCGAATGGGAGTTAATAGGCGTTCCTCATCGTATTGTGGTGGGTGAACGCGGTCTGAAAAACGGTGAGGTGGAATATGTCAATCGCCGCACTGTGAAAGACAAGCAAATGATTAAGACTGACGAAATTGTTGACTTTCTTTTGAAGAAATAATTTCGGAAGATCTTTCAAAATAGCTCGGAATTTTTCCGAGCTATTAAAGAACGAAAACCGCTCGATAATGAGCGGTTTTTTGACGATAATGCGTCGCTGATTAGCGCTTGCAGCACTTCTTCTTGGCAACAGCAGCCTTGAAGGCGGCGCCAGCGGTGAACTTCGGCAACGTCGTGGCCGGGATCTTGATCGTGGCACCGGTGGAAGGATTGCGGCCTTCGCGAGCGGCGCGCTTGGCAGCCTTAAACGTACCGAAACCGATCAATTGGAAGCCGTCACCCTTGGCGACAGCCTTAACAATAGCACCGAAAACGGAGTCAACGATGCGACCAGCTTGAGCCTTGGAAAGTTCGTTTTCTTCGGCGACGATTGCAATGAGTTCTTGCTTGTTCATTGGAATTCTCCTAAAAAAATGAGCATCAGAACGATGAACACCCCAAATATACTCCATCTATTCCTTTAAAAACCAGTAGGTTGCGTTAAAAATGCCACAAAAAATGCCTTTTCTTTTGATAATGATTAAAAAAGAACAAAAATGTAGTACAAAAAATACAGGCATCTTCACCGGATGCCTGTATTTCAGGGGGGGATTGAGCAACCTAACCTAAAAAGGGAGGGGCAATTTTGTTAGGAAACGGAACTATTTTGCAACCGCTTTGGTTTGGGCAGGATTTTTCTTCGACACATCAATCAAGCGTCTGAACGTCTCGGAAGAAAGAGTGACTTGTTTTAAAACAGCCGTTCTCGTTTTTTCGTTGATTCGATCGCTTCCCTTGCCGTGCAACAGTTCCAAAAAGAGATCGGCTAACTCACTCTTGACGGTGTCAGGTTTTATCGCTTTGGCAATCAGCTTTTGTTTGGCCTCTTCATAGCGCGCGCTCTGTTCGTCAGTTAACTGCTTGAAAATTTTGTCGGCCATGACTTCTTCTCCATGGTAATTCATTTGGAAAAGAGTCTTTTTCAGCAATTTTTCGTTCTCGACATATTCAGGACAGTTATCCAAAGTTGTGCGAATAGCCGTGGCTTGCAGCAAAGCGCTCCAAAGGGCCTTAAACATTAAAAATGGACCGGGATTTAAAAAGTCAAATAAGGGCAACTTGGCTTTGGAAACCCGAGCGGCTTCGCGAGCGGTAAAGCGCACAAGGTCGCGGATGCAACCGCCATATGTGTAACCTAAATCTTCAGCAAATTGATTCGTTATGATTTTGCTCATATCAAAAACCTAAAAATTAACGTTTACTGTCCACCGGATCGAAGGTGAGTTGAATCGTACGAGGCGGATTGCCTGTCGGATGGTTGGGGAAAGGATCGCACGCTCGTATGGCGCGTTCAACAGCACTGTCGAAAGCGGGTAAGCCACTGGGCTTAAGAAGTTTGGGGGCGCCGGCCTGACGACCGTCGTTCAGAAGATGAACTTCATAGACAGCCTTATATTGTCCGGGTTTCATATTCGCGGAAACAGCGAAAGCAATATTGGGGCGGATGCAGGCGATGATGCGTGAGCTGTATAGCGCAGACTGAGGACCTCCGGCTTGCACCGTGACTCCTGCAACATTTTGTTGAGAAGAGGCTTGCAGCTCCTTCATCTGTTCTCGTTGCATCTGTTGAGCCAAGCGCTTCGCTTGTTCGCGGCGTCGTTGCTGAGCCTCTTCTTGACGTTTTTTCTCTTCAGCCTGTCGCTTCTCCTCTTCAAGACGTTTTTGTTCTTGAAGTCGCTGCTCCTCTTGGAGTCGCTTTTGCTCTTCTAATTTTTTCTGTTCCTCGAGCTTTTTCTGTTCCTCTTGCTGTTGCTTGATGGTGTTTTCATCAGGCTGCACCTCTTTGGGTTGTTCTACCTTCGGAGGGGGAGTCGGTTCCGGCTCCGGCTCAGATTCTTCCTTAATCGGTTCTTCTTTAACCGGTTGAGGTTCTTTTGGGGTTGGAGCGTTAGGCGCAACATTGGCCAATTGCGTTGGAGACCAAAGCTCTGCGTAAACAACTTCAGTGCTTTCAGTATTCCATTGGAAGACGACAAACAGACCGACAAAAAGAATCGCATGCACAAACAAAGCCATGACAAACGGCAGGCCCCAACCTTCAGGTTGTTGCATTTGCTGTTTTGATCGCGGTTGTTGACTTACTGGTTGAGTCACCGCGGGCTTGTTCTTTTTTAATGGATTCACGGTTTATTTCTCAACTTTTAGTGATAGACCTACTCGTGCAATGTCGGCGGCCTGAAGTTGTTTCATGACGTTAACGACTTGTTCATATTGCACGACCTTATCGGCGGCAATGACCACAGGAATATCCGCTTTCCCTTCTTGGGCTTTTTTTACCGTGGCAATCAATCCGGGCATATCAACAGCCAAAAGGTCTTTTCCCTTTCTAACGGATAGGGCACCGGTTGGGTGAACAATGACTTCAACGACAGTCTCGGGAGCTTTTTCAGCTTTCTTCACGCTGGGTAGATTGACGAGGGACGGGTTCACAAAAGGAGCGGCCACCATCAAAATCACAACAAGAACGAGCATAACGTCGATATAAGGCACGACATTAATTTCAGCCATCAATCGACGTGAAGAACGACGCGAGGAACGCAGACCTTCCATGATTAGCCTCTTTGACGTTGAAGAATGTTTTGGAATTCTTCAGCGAAACTTTCATAACGATTCGAAAGACGTTCGACATCGTTGGCGAAGCGGTTATAGGCTGCTACGGCGGGAATGGCGGCAAAAAGACCGATTGCAGTGGCAACAAGCGCTTCGGCAATACCCGGAGCTACTGTCGCCAAAGAGGCATTATCCAGAGCGGATAAACCGGTGAAAGCGTTCATGATGCCCCAAACGGTACCGAAAAGACCAATGTACGGAGAAACGGAACCGATAGAAGCTAAAGTGGGAAGGCCGCCTTCCAAACTATCCATTTCCCGTTGGTAGGTTGCTCGCATGGCGCGTCTGACACCATCCAAGGCTTCTGTGGAGCCACGGGTGGAGAGCTTTAAAAATTCGGTCATACCGGAGGCAAAAATTCGTTCTTGCGTACCGGAATGTTCTCGGTGGTTTTGCGCGTGCTCGTAGAGCTTGGTGAGTTCGGCTCCACTCCAGAAGCGGCTTTCAAAATCTTCACTTAAACGTTTGGCCTGACGCAACTGAAAAAACTTTTGAAAAATCCGAGTCCAACTGATCAAGGACAAAACAATCAGAATGGCCAAAACTGCCTGAACAACCACACTGGCATGTGTGAGTAAAGACAAAATGGACATATCGGCACTAGCGTTCATAAATTTCCCTTTATTTATTGGCGGTCATCTCAACGGACAACATATTTTCAATGGTGTCAAAAATTGACGAAGGAATGGCTGTGGGCGCTCCTTTTTCAGGGTTAATGCAGACCACTTGAACTTGCGCGGCAGCCATCAGGCTCTCCCCCTTATAGGCGCGCTGATCAAAAATAAAGCTGGCCCTTCGCAAGTTTTTAAGCGTTGTTCGAATTTGCAGTTCATCGTCTAACTTGGCCGGTCTTTTAAATTGAATGGACAAATCAGAAACGACAAACGCACAAGTTTTCATCTCTAAAAGAGAGCGCTGGCTCCAACCGAGAGCCCGTAAAAATTCAGTGCGTGCTCTTTCAAAGAATTTGAGGTAGTTGGCATGGTAAACCACCCCGCCCGCATCCGTGTCTTCAAAGTAAACACGGGCATTCCACAAAAACTCTTTAGAAACAGGGTTTGGCATTATAACACGTTGTTTTTGTTAAAAAAGTGAAGATGTTTGCCCCATTGATCCCGGCGCATCAAAGCCAAAATGCTGGTACGCGAGAAGCGTTGCGACACGGCCTCGAGGTGTTCTTTGCAAATGTCCTTGTTGAATCAGGTACGGTTCAACAACATCCTCAAGCGTTTCACGGTCTTCACCGACAGCGGCTGCTAAATTGTCTATGCCCACCGGACCGCCATTGAATTTTTCGATAATGGCCAGTAAAAATTTTCGGTCAATGAGGTCAAAACCCAAGGGATCTACGTCAAGCATTTGAAGTGCTTTATCGGCTACATCACGAGTGACCATCCCGTCGTACTTAACCTGAGCGTAGTCTCTGACACGACGCAACAGCCTATTGGCGATTCGAGGGGTGCCTCGGCTGCGACGGGCGATTTCAAAGGCGCCTTCCTCATCAATATGAACATTGAGAAGCTTGGCGCTGCGTTTGACGATCTTGGCGAGATCCCGATCGCTGTAAAACTGTAATTGAGCGACAATCCCAAAGCGAGCCCGTAGCGGATTCGTCAGCATTCCCGCTCGTGTGGTGGCGCCGATGAGTGTGAAGGGTTTTAAGTCCAATTTGATGGAGCGCGCCGCGGGGCCCTCGCCGATCATGATGTCGATTTGGAAGTCTTCCAAGGCCGGGTAGAGAATTTCCTCGACAACAGGAGACAAACGATGAATTTCGTCGATGAAAAGGACGTCATTTTCTTGTAAATTCGTCAAAATGGCGGCTAAGTCTCCGGGTCGCTCGAGAACAGGTCCTGAAGTTTGCCTCAGATTAACCCCCATTTCGTTGGCGACGATGTGGGCCAAAGTGGTTTTGCCCAAGCCGGGAGGTCCGAAAACCAATAAATGATCAAGGGCTTCGTGGCGGGATTTGGCGGCTTTGATGAAAACCGACAATTGCTCGCAGGCTTTGGGTTGCCCCACATAATCCGCCAGACGTGTCGGGCGCAAGGCGCGATCGACATTTTCCTCGTTAGGAGAGGTTGATTCGGCGGTGACAATTCGTTCAATAGTTTGCATTGCAGATCACACTTACATATTTTGAAGGGCCATGCGGATGCCGTCCGAGACGGAGACGTCTTCCGGCAATTTTTTCACCGCGGCGCTCGCTTCGCGTTCGCTATAGCCCAACCCAATCAAAGCATTGATAATATCCGCGGTCACGGAGTTGGCCGCGACGGCTTCCGTGCCCGATAGCGTGCCGGTCAGTTTATCCTTGAGTTCCAATATCAATCGTTCGGCCGTTTTTTTGCCGATACCCGGCACGCGTGTTAAAAGAGAAGCTTGCTGAAGCGCGACAGCGTTGACAAGTTCCGTCACGGAAAGTCCCGAAAGAATAGACAAGGCGGTGCGAGCCCCGACGCCGGAGACTTTCAGCAGAAGTCTGAACGTTTCCCGTTCTTGCGAGGTTAAAAAACCGTAAAGAAGCTGAGCATCTTCTCTGACCACCATGTGAGTCAGGAGAGTCACCTCAGAGCCTAAAGCGGGGAGGTTGTAGAAAGTGGACATGGGCACATCAATCTCATAGCCCACCCCATGCACGTCAACCAAAATGTGAGGGGGATTGCTTTCTGCTAATTGACCTTTGATTCGTCCGATCATTGTTATTCTTTCCTCGCTAAACCTAAATGGATTTCCCAAGCAGCGCGATTTTTAGCACCAGAGTGTCTTCTGGCGTGTCCTGCGCTTGTTTTGGGCGCGTTTATCGCGCCCATCATTCTGAACGATTGTGCCGCGCACACCGCGCACGCCAGGGCGTCTGCGGCATCCGGCTGAATCTTTTCAGGCAACCCTAACATATGCGACATCATGGCTTGCACCTGAGCCTTGGTGGCTCGGCCGGTGCCAACCGTCGCCTGTTTAATTTCTGTCGGTGTGAATTCATTGACCGACAGCTCTTCATTGGCAAGCGCAGTGAGCGCCGCTCCCCGGGCTTGACCGAGCAATAGCGTCGTGTGCGGGTTCATGTTCACGAACACTTTTTCGCAAGCGGCGAAACTGGGTGTCGTTTCGCGGGCAATCTTTCCAACTTCGGTAAAGATAAAGCAAAGACGGGCGGCAAGTTCTCCTTTGGGTACATTGATCACACCGGCGATCACAAATTTTAATTCGCTGCCGTAAACATCAATCACACCGAATCCCGTGTGATTAAGACCGGGGTCAATTCCCATGATTCGAACAAAATCACTCACGATTTAGTGCCTGCCAAAGTTGCCGAAACCGCCCATTCCGCCTAAACCGCCTCCAAACTTACTGAGTCCGCCGAGCGCCCGCATCATTTTGCTCAGACCGCCTTTTTGCATGGTGCGCATTATGGTTTGGGTTTGCTCAAACTGTTTGAGCATTTTATTGACTTCTTGAACGGGAACGCCGGCGCCGGCGGCGATGCGGCGTTTACGGCTCGCTTTAATAATGTCCGGATGGGTGCGTTCAAACGGCGTCATGGAATTGATGATGCCTTCTGTTCGGGCGATCGCCTTTTGCGCATCGTCGTCATTGATTTTTGAGGCCGCTTCAGCAAATTGCGTCGGTAGTTTTTCCATCAAACCGGAAAAGCTTCCCATGTTCTTCATTTGGGCTAATTGAGCTTTAAAGTCATTGAGGTCGAACTTGTTGCCCGCTCTCATCTTTTGAGCGAGTTTTTGAGTTTGCTCGACATCAATCGCTTTTTGAACGTCCTTGACCAAGGCCACAATGTCGCCCATGCCTAAAATTCGGCTGGCCATGCCTTCGGCATTAAAGGGTTCAAGACCGTCAATTTTTTCTGATACACCGACAAATTTGATGGGTTTACCGGTTGTGTAAGCGACGGAAAGCGCAGCGCCCCCTCGGCTATCACCGTCAAGCTTGGTCAAAATAACGCCGGTCAACGCCAAGCGTTCATTAAAAGCTTGCGCGGCTTGCACAGCGGTTTGACCCAGCATCGCATCGGCCACAAACATGGTCTCGGAGGGCTTGAGTTCATCGTGAAGCTCGGCGACTTCATTCATCATGGCTTCATCAATGGATAAACGCCCCGCGGTATCGACAATGAGCACATCGTAGAAATAGCGCTTGGCGTGAGTGAGCGCGTCCTTAGCGATGGCAAGAGGCTTAAGAGCCGGATCCATCGGAAAATTGTCGGCTCCGGCCTGCTCTGTGATTACCTTTAACTGATCCGCGGCAGCCGGTCGGTAAACGTCGGTTGAAACCGTCAAAACCTTCTTCTTTTTCTCGGCCACGAGGAATCGAGCCAGCTTGCCGGCTGAAGTCGTTTTACCGGCGCCTTGTAAACCGGCCAGAAGAATAATGGCAGGCGGCTGTGTGGCTAAATTTAATTCCTTATCTTTTTCAGAGAGACTGCCGCCGATAATGTCTGTTAATTCCTTTTGGACAATGCCGACCAAGGCTTGACCGGGATTGAGGTTGCCGATGACCTCCTCATTCATGGCCTTGGCTTTAATCCGAGCGATCAATTCACGAACAACCGGCAAGGCGACATCGGCTTCCAACAAAGCGATGCGGACCTCTCGGAGCATCTCTTTAGTGTTTTCTTCTGTCAGGCGAGCCTGACCGCGCATGGTTTTGATGACGCGTGAGAGGCGTTGGCTTAATGTATTGAGCATTTCGTTTCAAATAAATGGAAATAAGAACACTACATTGACGGCTCGATCCCTTACAATGAGACACTGTCAAAAACATATCGGCGACAATGTCGGATAGGTGAACTCATCAAATGGATTTAAACATCATATTGTACGGTGTTGCGTCAATTTTTTATCTAATTGTGGGTGGAAAAATTGTCAGCACATTTAAAAAACGAGGTGACACGGCGCCGACATGGTCCCTGCCTGTTATCGCTTTGGCCATTGTTTCGCATTTCTGGATTCTCCAGTCGAGCATTTTCTGCGCGCCTCAAACCATTTTGGTGACATTCGGCAATTCAGTTTCCGCCATGTGCTTTTTCAGCACATTGATTTTATTTTTTGGAGCACTTTACTCACGGGTGCACGCTCTCTATGGCATTGTTCTTTTGATCGCGGGAATCGGTATTTGGAGTCCGTTGGTGTTCCCGTCTGATGCCCAGCCCATTGTGGGCTCAACAATGGGCTTTAAATTGCATATCGCATTTGGGTTTATTGCGTACAGCTTTATGTTGATGAGCGTGGTGCAGGCTGTATTGATGAGCATTTTGAATACCCGTCTGAAAAATCACGAAGCCTTGCATGAACCCGAAGGCATTGTCGCCACAATGCCCAATCTAATGATGATGGAACGAATTTTATTTCGGGTTATCCTAGCCTGTTTTGTCGTGTTGACTTTGACAATTCTCACAGGCATGGTCTCGACGGTTCATTATGTTGACGCGCTCTTGTCTTTCGATCATAAGACCGTTTTGACAATTTTAAGTTGGGTCGTATTCGGCGTGTTGCTTTTAGGTCATCGTTTTTTGGGCTGGAGAAGTCGAAAAGCCTTGATGATCTTTTGGGTCGCCGTGGTGCTGCAGGTGGTCGCTTTTTTGGCTTATCGTTTTGTGTTGGATGTGTTGAAATAGGCGTCGAATATGCTCAGTAAACTCCTTTTCTTTGTTCTTTTGGGCCTATTGCTTTTTGTGTTGTGGCAAAAAAAACGAATGCCTCAAGTCAAAAAGGAGCAAACGGAACAGAGAATTCCCAAGGCGAAGAAAATGGTGCAATGTCCCGTTTGTGGTGTTCATTTCGCCGAGGTTGACGGGGTGTGGGTGAGTGGAATCACATATTGCAGTCAAGCCTGCGCCGAAAAAGCCAAGGCTGGGAAAAAAAGGTGAAAATTAATAGAGAAGGTTGGATTGAAGGGGAGGGGTGCGTTTGCGTGCCAAGTCCCTTTTTTGATGATCGGGAAGGACAGCTCGAGCCCGATCTGGTTGTCATGCACAATATCTCATTGCCGGCGGGCGCATTTGGTTTAGGGTACGTTCAGGCGCTTTTTAAAGGGGAGTTGATCAACACCGCTATTCAAGGATTTGAATCCTTAAAAGGTCTGAAAGTTTCTTCACATTTTTTTATTGATCGAAAGGGACTTATCACTCAATTCGTGAGTACGAAAAAAAGAGCTTGGCACGCCGGCAAGTCAATCTTCCAAGGCAGAAGCCGTTGCAATGATTTTTCTATCGGAATCGAGATGGAAGGGTCCGACTTCGTCGCCTTTGAGCCTGAGCAGTATCAGGCGCTGAAAAAATTGCTCGTGACGCTCATTCAATCCGAGCCTCGCTTATCGTTCATAACGGGACACAGTGATATTGCTCCGGATCGAAAAACGGATCCCGGTCCGTATTTTGATTGGAAAATGGTATTGTCCGTTCCCGAGATTTCAAAACGGCTAAAATACTCGACTATTCAAACGCTAACCTTATAAAAATGATGGCTAGTTTTATCGCTTTTTTATTCAACATGATCACAACCTTTGTGGGTTGCCTGTTGATTCTGCGCGCTTATGTTTTCTATCAGCGCTTGTCTATTTTTGACCCGATTGCTCGCCTGGCGTGGTTTGGTACTAATTGGTTGGTTGTGCCGGTTTCTCGCTTAGTCAAGCCCGGAAGACGTTGGGAATGGGCATCGGTTTTGTCCGCCTTTATTATGGCGGCCGTGGTGGCCGTTGTGACAAGACAAGTCACGGGACTGCCTGTCGGTTGGCTGGGCGTACCTATTTGCGCGTTCTTTTTGTTGCTTCGTTGGATATTGGAACTTGTTCTTTGGGGAACGATTATTTATGTGGTTTTATCCTGGTTGCAACCCGCCTCTCCCGCTTATGGCATGGTTTGGCGACTGATGAATCCTATTTTGGGGCCGATTTCTTCCCGCCTACCCCGTTTGGCTGGCATTGATTGGTCGCCTCTGATTATTTTCTTGATTGTCAACGCGTTGCTCTACTGGGTGACTCCGCTCTCTCAAGGGTATTTTGTGAGCGCCTGGCTCTAGTTGCTAAAGAGAGATATCCTTGTCGAATGCGCGTCTAAATAGGCGCGCAATTTCATTTTTAGAGGTCGGATAACCTTGCGCTTGAGGCGATTGAGCTTTTATTGCTCCCATCACGGTCGCTAATCGCATGCAGTCACCCCAATCCCAACCGAGGCTTAGCCCGCGAAGAAGACCGCCTCTGAACGCATCGCCGCAACCCACCGGATAAGTGGCTCCTGACATTTCAATGGCGTTGAAGTGTTGAGAGTCTGCATTTCGGTACAGCGTCGCTCCTTGACTGCCGTTTGTGATGATAACGGCTTGAAGCTTTGATGTGATCTGTGCAATGCTCCTACCGGTTTTCTCTTTCAGCACATCCCATTCATAAGAGGAAAGCGTGAGGACATCGACGTGATCTAAAAACCATTCAATATCATTGCCTGTGAGATAAGCGCTTGCCTGGCCCATATCCCACACGATAGGGATATGTCGTTTCTTGAGATACAAAGTATGCGCTTTCATGACGTGCGTTGCTGTGGGGGTCACAATGCCATACTGCAATTTTTCATTTTCTGCCGGCAGCGCGGAGTCAGCAAACGCCATGGCGCCTTCGTGAAACGCCGTCATTTGGTTGCCTAAGCGATCGGTTGTTATAAAGGCTTGGGGAGTGTAGGCATCTGCAATGATTTTTATCGCATCGGTTCGAATATTCAGTGCTTTTAGGTGCGTCAAATAATTGTCTGAATCTTTTCCCACAGCGGTTACGATGAGCGGCTCGCCGCCGGTTGCTTTTAGACTGTAAGCGATATTGGCGGCGCACCCGCCAAAATGTTTGACCATGACGGGGGTTTGGAAGGTCAAATTGATCCGGTCCAGGCTATTGGGTAACAAGTGATCAGAGAACACACCATTGAATGTCAAAATGGTGTCATAAGCGACAGAACCTGAAATAAAGATGCTCATAAAAATGACTCCCGCCGATCGCGGGAGAAAAAGAAATTAAAGAACAGGATCAATTTCAACGGAGAGCGTGGCCGGATCTCCATCGGTCATATCAAAAGCGATCGAAACAGTCGCGCTTGTTTGCGGAGCGAGTTTTTGGTTGGGATCGGTTAAATACTCCTGCGGGTTGATGCGACGCCGCGTAATGATGTCCTCTTTTTCTCCCTTTATCACAACCGTGAGGATGGGATAGCCTTGAGTTGAGTCAGTGTTATTTTTCAACTCAACAGAAATGGCGTATCGG
>DVMY01000024.1 GCA_018714755.1 Candidatus Aphodousia faecigallinarum
GATGACTTATGAAACCATTGACGATATGCGGCTGCGCAGCAAAGACGATGTCAGACTCGAAACCAGCATCATGGGCAATTTGTTTGTCATGGCCCACCCGACCGAACTCGTGCGCGCCATTCAAAATCTTATTGTCAATGCCGATCGCTATGGCAGAACTCAAGAAAGCGGTTTATTGGAATTAAATATTCAAGTGCTGCGGCAAGGCGATGAAGCCGTATTGCGTATAAGCGATAAAGGCGTCGGTGTGCCCGCTGAGGAAATGGCTCGCGTTGTTCGACCATTTGAGCGCGGCGACACAGCGCGCGGCGGCGCCAAAGGCGCGGGACTCGGTTTGGCCATTGTTGTGCGGGTTGTTCAGCGCTCGGGCGGCCGAATCAAATTATCTGAAAATCACCCCCACGGTTTGATTGTTGAATTGGTAATGCCGCTTGCCAACAAGCGAAATGAAAAACCGATATTGGGCGAGCAAACGGCACCGAGCGATACTCTACTGCCTAAAAAAGAAAACTAAAAGAAGAGAGGCGCTTAATGGATGCGCCTTTTCTTTTTAGAGAGCCTCCAATAAAGCAATCGCCTGCACTTCAATGGCTTGCTTTTGCCCCACAGCGTCACAGCCTTCATTGGTTTTGGCTTTAATGTTAACCCGTTGCAGATCAATGCCGATAGCCTGCGCGACTGACTCACGGATTCTATCCATATGCGGAGCCAGTTTGGGAGCCTGCGCGATCACAGTAGCGTCAACGTTGACAATGGCCCAGCCGGCTTTGCCCACCAGGCTGACGGCTTCGGACAATAGGACGCGACTATCGGCATCTTTATAAGCGGGATCTGTATCCGGGAAGTGACGACCGATATCACCCAATCCGGCCGCTCCCAAGAGAGCGTCAGTGATGGCGTGAAGCAAAGCATCCGCATCTGAGTGACCTAAAAGTCCCATTTCATAGTCAATTCTCACCCCTCCGAGAATAAGTGCTCTTCCCGGAACCAATCGATGGATGTCATAACCTTGACCGATGCGAAAACTCATTTATAAATCCCTCTCTTTTTATTTAAAGCTTTTAAATTTTGCCTAACAATATCAATATCATTAGGATAAGTCACCTTTATGTTAATGGACGAACCTTCTACAACTTTGATTTTGGCCCGAGACCGCTCCATGGCGCCGGCTTCATCGGTGACAAGAGTGTCCGCGCTCGTGAGCGCCGCTATCAGTTGGCCACTGCGGAAGACTTGAGGTGTCAGAGCCCGGTAACAATGCGAGCGATCAATCGTTTTTTCAATTAAATAATCCTCGTTGACCCATTTGATCGTATCGGTAACCTTTAAAGCCAAAATCGCGCCGTCAATTCGGCTATCCTCTAACGATTCAATCAGCCGAACGACAGAATCTTTGTCTATGCATGGACGAGCGGCATCATGCACAAACACCCAATCCTCGTCTTCAGCTTTTAACGCCTTAAGTCCATTGAGAACTGATTGCGCTCTTGTGGCTCCCCCGCAACGAAAAATAGACACTTCTGAGTCGAATCGGCATTTATCTATGTAGGCATCGGACTCAGAGACAACAACTGCGACTTGATCAAAAAGCTCCATGGCGGACAAACGATTGACGGTTACCTCAAGCATCGAGTATTCGCCCATAAGCGGTAAATATTGTTTTGGATAACCGATTTTCATCCGTTCGCCAACACCGGCTGCCGGGATCAACAACAATCGTTTTGGCATACAAATTCCCTCTTAACGTTTTCCGAGTATAAAAATTGTGGCAAGGATACATGCAAATCCAACGTAGTCCATCAGCACAAACTGCGTGCCAAAAAAGACAACCGAAAAGACCGCTGCCGAAATCGGTTCAACGCAGGCGATCATGCTTGCCTTGACGCTGCCTAAATCTGCGACTCCTTGCATATAAAGCATAAAGGCGACAATTGTGCCCAACAAAATAATGAGGATAAGAGCCAAGATGCCGTGAAAGTCCAGATTAAACTCAATGGATGGGAAATCAATAAGAAAGCCTGTGAGCAAGCCCCCGACAAGCATCCCCACCCCCATCAGCGCTTGAGTGGGATAGCGAGATAAAAATTTCGCGGGCAAAATAGTATAGACCGCGATTCCTAAGGCGCTCGCCAGTCCCCAAAACAAACCTTGGGCCGAAATGGCCAAGTGAGTGATATCGCCATGGGTGGCCACAAAAAAGGTACCGGCCAATGCGCAGGCTATTGCCAATAATTCCCTTTTTTGGGGATAGCGGGTTTGCATTAAACAGACAGCTAGTAAGATAAACACCGGATTGAAGTAAACCAGCATAGTGGCCGTGCCCGAATTGGTGTAATCAACAGCGGTCAAATAACCGAATTGACTGATCATCAAGCCGCCCATGGCATAAATTAAGAGCCACAACCAGTGCGAACCCGGTTTGAAAATGGGTTTCATTGCGGCACGATGCATAGGGAAAAACGACAGACACAGCAAAACACCGGCGATCACCATGCGAACAACGGTGAGCCAGTCCGGGCGGACATCCTGATAGGTAAATAAATATTGGCCGCAAGCACCGGAAAAGCCCCAGCCAATGCCGCCCACCAATGTGCAAACAATGCCGCGCCAAAGTTTGGCGTCATCACTTAATGCCATCTTGAATCCTTTACGCGCTCGATTTTAACGAAAAGCGTCACTGGCGTCTCACGAAGCTTGAGAAAAAAAGCCATAATTAGAACCTCAACAATGAGGTCGGTATGTTTGAAAAGCTCAGCGAAACAGTCAAAAGAGATCTGTCTCATCTAACAAATAAAGCAAAAAGAACTTTAACACTCGGGCCCGCGGGTGCTGAAGCGTTATGGTTAGCCGAAGCTGCCAAGATGATGCGTCGGGACGGAAAACTTTTTGTCATCATCGCTGATAACGCCGCGCAATGCTTGCGGCTCAGAGAAGATATCCATTATTTCGCGCCCGAGCTTGATGTCGCTTACTTTCCTGACTGGGAAACTTTACCCTACGACTTGGTGAGCCCTCATCAAGATTTAATCAGTGACAGACTGCAGATTTTGTATAACCTTTCAAACCGAGAGGAAAAAAGAAATTCTCTTGACGTTATCCTTTTGACCTCAACGACAGCGAGCCAAATCATCGCTCCGATGCAGTATCTCAATAGCCGCGTTTTCTTCTTTAGAAAAGGAGAAGAAATAAACGCGGCCACGCTTAGAGAACGTTTGGTGAGCGCTGGCTACGATCATGTCAGTCAAGTGGTCGCTCCCGGCGAATTTAGTGTTCGGGGCAGCTTAATTGATATTTTCCCCATGGGCGCTCAATCCCCTTTCAGGTTGGACTTATTTGACACTGAAATTGACTCCATCCGCTCGTTTGACCCGGATACTCAACGGTCGTTGGAGATGGTCGATGAGATACGGGTGCTGCCCGGCCGTGAATTTCCAGTGGATGCACAGGCGCTCATCAACTTCAAAGCCAAATGGCGTGAACATTTCACAGGCGACCCCACCAAGGCCATCATTTATAAGGATCTTTCTCACGGTGTGATTGACGCCGGAATCGAGTATTTTCTACCGCTGTTTTTTGATGAACGGGTTACCATCTTTGATTACTTCGATCCCGAGCAAACGGTCATTTCGTTGCTGGGAGACAATGAAAACGCCTTGACGCGGTTCATGGAAGAAACGCAGAGCCGATATCGGTTTTTGAAGACTGACCCCGAGCGCCCCGTGCTGCCGCCCGACACACTTTATTTAAACGCAGAAGGCTTTTTTACCGAATTAAAACGTTTTATCCGTTTTCAGGGAAAAATCGAGGAAGCCTCCGCTCCCAGTCGAATTCTCGTTGACCGTAAAGCGGAAAAGCCGCTTCTTAATCTTGAACGAGTAATTGACGAAGAGAAAACCAGGAAAAACCGTGTGCTCATCATGGCGCCCAGCAACGGCCGCCGTGAAACCATGGCGCAGCTTTTCCAAAGAAACGATCTGAAGATTCCTTACACTGATACTTTTGAATCATTTCTGGCGCACGAAGAGCCTGTCATGCTCACAGTGGGCCCGCTCCTGCGGGGCTTTACGGCTGAGAATATCACCATTTTGACCGAAACGGAACTTTACGCCTCAGCTCCTAAGAGGATTCTCCGTCGCCAAAGCCACAGCTCCAACATTGACATGATGATCAGGGATATAGCCGAACTGAAAATCGGCGACCCGGTCGTTCATATCACTCATGGCATCGGGCGTTACGCCGGTCTTCAAACAATTGACACGGTCAATGGCAAGGAAGAATTCCTTCGAATCGATTACGCGAAAGACGCCAAACTTTTTGTGCCGGTCGCGCAGCTGCAGCTGATCTCTCGCTACAGCGGAAGCGACGCCGAACATGCACCACTGCACGCTTTGGGCAAAAATGATTGGGAGAAAGCCAAGAAAAAAGCCGCGGAGAAAGTTCGCGACACGGCGGCTGAACTCTTGAATTTATACGCGATGCGAGAAAAAAGTCATGGCCATGCGTTTAAATTTTCCAGGGCTGACTATGATGCTTTCGCTGAAAGCTTCCCCTTTGAGGAGACGGCTGATCAGCAGGCAGCCATTGAGGCTGTTTTAGACGATATGAAATCGGACAAACCGATGGATCGGCTTGTCTGCGGCGATGTCGGATTCGGCAAAACGGAAGTGGCGCTCAGAGCGTCGTTTGCCGCAGTCATGGGCGGCAAGCAAGTGGCTATTTTATGTCCGACCACCCTATTAGCCGAACAACATGCTCACACATTTAAGGATCGTTTTGCCGCCTGGCCCGTTAAAGTAGCCGAACTCTCTCGTTTTAGAAGTGCCAAACAAAGCGCTCAAGTAATCGAAGGACTTGAACAGGGAACCATTGATATCGTTGTCGGCACTCACAAGCTCTTATCTGAAAAAGTGAAGTTCGCTCGTCTGGGATTGGTGGTCATTGATGAGGAACACCGCTTCGGCGTCAGACAAAAGGAAGTGCTAAAAAAACTTCGAGCCGAAGTGGATGTACTCACGCTAACAGCCACCCCGATTCCTCGCACTTTGGCTATGAGCCTTGAAGGCATCCGCTCATTTTCGGTCATCGCCACGGCTCCAGAAAAACGACTGGCAATTAAAACAATTGTGAGAAAAGAGTCGCCTGAGGTCATCCGAGAAGCTGTGATGCGTGAATTAAAGCGCGGCGGTCAGGTTTACTTCTTGCATAACGATGTGGACACGATTGAAAATCGTCGTGAACAATTGGCCCAGCTGATTCCCGAAGCTCGTATTGTCGTCGGTCATGGTCAAATGAACGAGCGAGAGCTCGAGACCGTGATGCGTGATTTTTACCAACAGCGCTATAACCTTTTGTTATGCACCACCATCATTGAAACCGGTATCGATGTTCCCAGCGCCAATACCATCATCATGCATCGAGCCGACAAATTCGGTCTGGCTCAGCTGCATCAGCTGCGCGGCCGCGTGGGTCGAAGCCACCATCAGGCCTATGCCTACCTGCTCACTCCCGGCAAAGAGGCAATGACCCAGAACGCACAAAAACGCTTAGAGGCCATTCAAAACCTACAAGATCTAGGCAGCGGCTTTTACCTCTCCATGCATGACTTGGAAATCCGTGGGGCCGGTGAAGTTTTAGGTGAACACCAATCAGGCGAAATTGCCGCCGTCGGCTATGATCTCTATAACCAAATGTTAAAGCGCGCTGTAAAAAGCATGCGAAACAACGAGTCGTTCGATTTAGACGCCCCCTTCCAAGCCATGGCTGAGATTAATTTGCACTCCCCGGCTTTGTTGCCAGACGATTATGTGCAAGATGTTCACCAGAGACTGTCGTTTTATAAAGAACTCGCCAGCTGTGAAAGTTTCAACGCCATAGAAACCGTGCGGGAAGCACTTGGCGATCGTTACGGAAAATTACCGCCAGAAGCCAACACTCTCATTGAAACGCATCGACTCAGGCTTTACTGTCAGCTCTTAGGCATCGAAAAAATCGAAGCCACGGACTCCGTGATGATCATTACGTTCATTGCCAAACCGCACTTCGAGCCCATGCGCTTGATAGAACTCATGCAAAAAAGCAAAAACATGCGCATGTTAGGATCAACAAAATTGAGAATTGACACCTCGACACCCACAATTGAGGCTCGACTGGCCTACCTAAGAGGTTTTGTGAAAGCGCTCGATCGAGGTAATGATGAAAAATAGCTTATTAAGTCTAAAATGAGACTAAGTAAGCTTAATAATTAGACGATGAATAAGATTTTTCTAACGATCGCCATAAGCGCCCTGATAACTTCAGCGAGCGCTTACGCGGGCGGCATGAGTTTTGGTCACGCACGTGAACTCATGCAGCAACGGGCAGATATGCTCAAAATTTCCCAAGCGGAAATTGAGCACAAACAACAGCAAGTCAAAGAGTCCTCGTCGCTAAGCGGTCCCAAAATCAGCCTTAACGCGCAGCAAGTCGAAGGCAGAAAAGACATACACATGGCTTTTGATAATCCTTTGGCTTCAGCCGGGGGCTATTTAGGTCAGATTCCACAGCTGGCTCCGCTCGCTGGTGTTTTAGGACAAAACAAATTCAAAATCGACATGGAGGAAGACATCTCCGGACCGAGAGCTTCAGTCGATTTATTTTGGCCAATTTACACAGGCGGCGCCATTTCCGCCCAACAAAGCGCCAGTGAAGCGGCATTAAGACAGGCCAGGGCCGGTCATGATCAAACCCGAGACGAACTGGACACGCTTTTGGTTCAAAAGTATTTCGGCGTGCAATTAGCGCGAAGCGTCGAAAAGTTGCGCAACGACCTTTTTAAGCAATCCGAGCGGGATCTCAATCGCGCCAAACGGTTTGAAAAAGCCGGAATGATTGCCAAAATCGAACGCATGAGCGCCCAAGTCAATCGAGACGCCGCGCAACGGGAATGGATCGGCGCGCAAACAGATCGTAAAGTGGCTGAGGCGGAACTCGCGGATCTTTTGCGTGAAAAAACAGTCGGGATTCTTGACACTCCCATGTTTATCACGAGTGATCTGAAGACTTTAACTTACTGGCAAGACCTGGCCGTGGCCAACAACCCGACTTTAAAAGCGCTTGAAGCGCAGCACGAACAAGCCCGCATGGGTGTTAAAGCGGCAAAAGGCAGTTTTCATCCGCAGATTTATCTCTTCGGACACTACAACATGATCAAGCACTATCTCACTTTACCGGAACCCGATTGGATCGCCGGAATCGGAGTGAGTTTCACGCTTTGGGATAATCGTGATCGATCCGCACGCGTGGGAGGTGCGCAGGCTTTGGTCAACAAAGCTCAGGCCGCGCAAAGCCAAGCAAGAAATGAAATTAATAAGGTGGTTGAGGTCGCATGGTTAAAAAGCTCACAAGCTCTTGAGCAATATCGCTTAACCACCAGTTCAATTGAGTTAGCGCAAGAAAATGTGCGTCTGCGTGAGCGGTCCTTCAAGGAGGGGTTGTCAACGGTGGACGATGTCAATGACGCGCGAAATAAGCTCATTGGCGCGCAAGTCGCCCAACGAGTCGCCGCTTATCGGTTTGTGCTCGCTTATAGCTTGCTGCATGCAGCCAGCGGCACAATGATGGATTTCATGGATACCTTCGGGCATCCTAATATTACGGTTGTTGAACAATGACAGACGGTAAAAATAAAAAACTCAATAAACCAATAATGATTACTGGGGCTGTGTTTGCCTGCGCGCTTGTCTTAGGAATCGGATTTTGGATGGGCACGCATCCGCAAGAAGAGCCGTACTATGGTGTTGTTCAGGCTAAAACAGTTGACGTGGCCGCTAAAGTTACCGGACGTGTGGAAAAACTGATCGTTCACGAGGGTGACACTGTTTCTGTTGGTCAAGTGTTGATGACGCTGGACATTCCCGAGGTGGAAGCCAAACTCAAGGAGGTTCAAGCGTTGAAGTCTGCCGCCAAGGCAAAAGCCAGTCTCGTTGATGAAGGGGCAAGACCGCAGGAAATACGCGCTGCTAAAGCACAGATGCTTCGCGCGCAAGCCGGACAGGAATTAGCACAAAAAACCTATAAGCGTGTTTACTCCTTATATAAAGAAGGGCTGATTTCTAAACAAAAACACGATGAGGCGCTCGCTCAAAAGAAAAGTGCCGACGAATTGTTAGCCGCCGCTCGTGAACAGTATGACATCGCGATGACCGGAGCAAGAACCCAAGAAAAAGAAGCTGCCGCTGCTTTAAGCGAGCAGGCTACAGGTGGTGTTGAGCAAGTCGCCAGTTTGGTAAAAGAAAAAAATGTTGAATCACCTATCGCGGGTGAGGTTTCTCGACTTTTCATTGAAGCGGGAGAAATAGCGGCTGCAGGCTTACCCTTGGCCAGCCTCGTGGACTTAAGCGATCAATGGGTGGTCTTCAACATTCGGGAAGATGATATGCCGCAAATTGTTAAAGGAGCGGTATTAAACGCCGAGATCCCCGCATTGGGGGCGAAAAATGTTCAATTCAAGGTTTACTTTATCAACCCTCGCGCCGACTATGCCACTTGGCGCGCCACCCGTCAATCAAGCGGCTATGATCTTAAAACCTTTGAAGTTCGGGCTCGCCCGGTGCAAGCCGTCAACAACTTGCGCCCCGGAATGAGTGTCATCGTTAATCGCTGATTGAAAGTATGCGCTATTGTCAGGCTCTTGTTGAAAGCATCCGTCGGGAAATTCGAGCTGTCATCAGCAGCCCGTGGGATATTGCGCTTTTCATCGTGATGCCTGTCATTTGGTGCTTATTAATCGCGGGCCTCTTTGGTCCGGGATTGATACGTGATATTCCTGTGGGAGTCGTCAACCTCGACCATCAGCCCGAATCGATTGAATTGGAAGTGAAATTAGACGCCCTGCCAAGCGTAGAACTTCTTTCTTTCGCTTCTCCTCTTGAAGCGCAGAAAGCGATAAAAGAAAACAAAATTTACGCCTACGTGGTGATACCGAATCAATGGCTGAACAGAAACGGAAAACCACAATCAGAATCAATTGAGCTCTATTTTCCGAAAACCCTCTATGCGATTGCCACCACACTTGAATTAGACATAAAGCAGGCGTTGATTGTCTTTCAAAAAGAAGAGTTTGTTCGTTTAGCACAAACGGCGGGGCTTAATACCAAGCAAGCGCAACGAGCCACCAACTTGATATCGACACACTCGATCACTTTGGGCAATATTGGCTTTAATTTCCAGGCCTATATATTGCCAACGCTTATTCCCGGCATTCTTCACTTGGGCCTTGCTTTAGCAGTGGCCAGCCGACTGCTGACTGAATGGCGGGACAAAAAGGTGACAGACTGGCTCAAGGCCGCTGCCTATCAACCTTTCATCGCATTTTTAGGCAAAGCCCTTCCCTGGTGGGTGCTTTACACCTTCTATGGCTTCACTTACGTCGCATTAATGACTGGATTTTTAGGCTGGTGGGTTCAAGGCAATTTGACGTTGT
>DVMY01000025.1 GCA_018714755.1 Candidatus Aphodousia faecigallinarum
TGTGGAAGTGCCTTATACAACAGAATTCGCTTTGATGTTTTTACCCAGTGAGTCACTGTATGCGGAGTGTCTGAAGCGAGCGGGGATGATTGAGACTTTGCAGAACGATTATCGCGTCACGGTTGCGGGCCCCACGGTGCTCAGTGCCCTTTTAAATAGTCTTCAAATGGGCTTTAGAACGCTTGCGATTCAAAAACGAAGCGCAGAAGTTTGGAGTGTGTTGGGGCAAGTCAAGTCTGAATTCGCTAAGTTTGCCGAAGCTCTGGATACGATGGAAAAACGGGTTGACAGCGTCAAAAACGCCATCGCTGGTGTGAGAACCCGCACCAATGTGATGGGCAAACGTTTGCGTGATGTGGAAGAATTGCCCGGAGAAAAAAAATCTGACTCGCTTTTTCCCGCCATTAACGCAGAGGATTAAATGTTGAAAAAAATCATGCAAATTGGAATTGTGATCGCCCTGATTGTGATGATCGCGTGCATTGTTATTCAGTTTATCGGGGCAATGGTCAAGTTTTAGGTTAACGCCGCCAATTAAGGCGGCGTTAATGTTAAAGAATTATCGAGCGGAGGCAATAACTTTTTCCAGTCTGGCAGCGATGTCGATGGCTTTTCTGTCTTCCAAGCGCCTGCAGCCCACGGTGATACCAATCATGGCGTTATTGGCTCGCTTGGCCAGAGGCAGTGCGACATATGGGGCACGGCCGACTGCCCACCATGGAGTAAAGCCCACGCAGACAATAGCCTCGGCTTGAGCGTTCTTAAGCACTTCATCAATAGCATTGGTTGCGTTTGCAATGCCCTTTTCCAGGGCGTTTCTATATACCGGATTCTCAAGATCGGCAGAAAACTTAAGCGCATCGGTGAGCCTGTCAAATCCGTAAGGATGATGCTGAGCGCGCATCTCATACATTTTGACTAAATCTCTGAATCTTCCGGGTGTTTTGCCATTTCCATAACGACTTAGATAACGATCGAAATCAGTTTGAATTTCAGTGGAAGAAATAACTTTATAGTAGGTTTCTATTTCTTTAGTTTTGACCTCTATAAATTCAATATTTTTAGACTTGGCTTCCCTGATTAGGCGCTCAAGCGCTTGTCTTTCCTGATCATCGAAAGTTCTGTATGAGGGAAGGGCTAGTGCAATGCGAATGCGTGATCGGTCAGCGCCAATGTCGGTGACAAAATCCAAATTATTGTCGCAAACTTCAGTGGCCTCATCTTCAGGATCAGCACCGCTCATGGCCTGTAAAAGTTTGGCGGCTTCGGTCACACTCTGAGCAATGGCTCCAGGCGTATCGAGTGAATGCGAGATGGGGATCACACCGTTTCGGGAAACGATTCCGACGCTGGGTTTTATACCGACAACTCCGCAGGCAATGGATGGGATCACGATGCTGCCGTGTGTTTCCGTGCCGATCGCGCTGTGGCAGAATCCCGCGGCAACAGCTATGCAGGAGCCTGAACTGGAGCCGCCGGGCGGCAGTGACGGATCGATGGGATTGATGCCTTGACCGCCCAGCTCTGAGTAGCCGGGAGGCATTTTTGTGCTTAAAAATCCAGCCAATTCGCTCATCGACGTTTTTCCAAACGGCAGACCGCCCGCTTTACGCAATTGTTTAATGCAAAAAGCGTCCTCAGCCTTGAGTTCTTTTAAAGCGTAACTGCCGGCCGTCGCTCTTAATCCCGAGACATCAATATTGTCCTTTACAAGAACGGGCCATTGAGCATCTAAAGCGGGCTCTCGCCATTGACTCACAGCATGAATGATGTGGTTGAATTTCCTGATGCGTTCGTTGATAACAGCTGGGTTGGGTAAATGTTCACGGTATAAAAAATCCATGGCAGGGGCCCCTCATTCACTGAGCTACTTCAAACAGTTTGGCACGTTGAACGTGAAGCCGCAATAGAGAAAAGACCTAGATTGGCAAATTTTCAGGTTTGAGGACCAAACAATTGAAGCGTTTTGCCTTGCCTTTGGCTTTCAGCACCTTCTTGTCTTTTGAAAGAAGGTATTTTGCTCCGGTAACGCAGGCTAAATTAAAAAACTTGTCGTCATCAGTGTCTTTGCAATAGTGATTTGTCGGCAAAGTCTCTGTGACAATCGTGTGTAAAGAAACCCACTCATTGAGAAGCTCATTGATGGTTTCCGGATCAAGTTTAAATTGAGCTCGGCAGATCACATCGGCAAATTCATAAAAGGTGTCGAAATGCCCCACGGCGATTAACTCATCGCGCTTTAACAGATCAAACAAAAATTGAGATTTTTTGTCGTGAAAGAGCAGCAAATCCAGAGCGATGTTGGTATCAATGATGCAAAGATTAGCCCCTGGATCCAAGTGCCCCATGGTTGGGGCGCGTTGAATTATTTGCTTAAGGAGATCGGCATTCACGCTCATAAGGGCAGAAGATCAGCGACAGCGTGGGCTTCGGCTAATAGTTCGTCACGCGTGATGTCCAAACGACGACGAACTTCCTGGGTGATCGGCATGTTGCTGATGATTTGATAGCGCGCTTCACCCGGGCACAAGCAGGGGAAGCCAAAGACCAATCCTTCTGGGATGCCGTAGCTGCCATCAGATGGAACGGCCATGGTGCAGCATTTGCCTTCAGAGCCTAAGATCCAGTCTCGCATGTGATCCAGAGCGGCGCTTGCGGCCGAAGCAGCAGAAGATGCGCCGCGGGCTTTAATGATTTGTCCGCCGCGGGTGGCCACATTTTTAATAAATTCTTCTTGCCATTGAGCGTCAAATTGATCGGCTAGGCGATGTCCTTTATAGCGCAGGAAACGGATGTCAGGGTACATAGTATTGCTGTGGTTGCCCCAAACAAAGACTTGTTCTACTCCGGCTACCGGTGCCTCGAGCTTTTCAGCCACACGGGCCATGGCGCGGTTTTGATCTAGACGCATCATGGCAGAGAAACATTCCGGTTTTAAGTCAGGCGCGTTACGCATGGCGATATAGGTATTGGTATTGCAAGGATTGCCTACAACCAGCACTCGAACATCTCGCGAGGCGCGTTCATTGAGCGCTCGTCCTTGGCGACGGAAAATTTCGCCATTGGCTCGCAGCAAATCAGAGCGATCCATGCCGTCTTTTCGAGGTTGTGCGCCGATTAAGAAGACACATTGTGCTCCGTCAAAAAGTTCTTTTTCATCCGTATGCGCGGTCATTTCGGATAAAAGCGGAAAGGCGCAGTCCGCCAATTCCATCATCGTTCCCTTCAATCGCGCTTGACTTTCCAGTGTGTCACGGGCGAGCAAGCGTAATTCGATAGGCTGATGACGCCCGAAAAGATCGCCAGCGGCGATGCGAAACAAAATGGAATAACCGATAGAACCACATGGGCCGGTGACAGCAATACGAATAGGGCGAGTCATTTTCTACCTTCGCAACAGTAAGTTAACTCCATCCATTATAAAAGAAACGATCGAGATTGATAATTTTTTCTCGATCGTTTGCCTTATTTAAATAAAAAATTATTTATTTCTTTTCGGGTGCTTTACCAAACCATTTCGCGTAGATCTTATCGTATTCACCGCTGGCGCGGATAGCTTTTAGCCCGTCGTTTATGGTTTTAAGCATTTTTTCGTTGCCCTTGGCAATAGCGAAACCATTTTGTTTGTGTGTGTAGAGGTGCGGCACTAAAACTATGTCTTTTTCAGCACGATGGGCAAGATAAAATTCCGTGACGATTTTATCGACCAGAACTGCCTCGCAGCCGCCCATCTTTAATTCCATAAAGGCCTCACCCGTTTGGTCAAACGCCACCAATTTGGCGTCTTTGATTTCTTTGGCTAAGAGAGCGCCGGTTGAACCGATTTGAGCGCAAACTCTTTTGCCTTCCAAATCATTCATATGTTTGTACTTATCAACATTTTTGCTGTGAACCGCCATGATCAAACCGCCCACATCGTAGTATGGGTCGGAGAAACTCACTTGTTTTTGACGCTCCGGGGTGATCGTCATGCCGGCGGCTGCCACATCAATCATGTTGGCTTGCAAAGCGGGGATGATTCCAGCGAATTGCATGTTTTGAATTTTGGCTTCGTTACCGGTCGCTTTGGCCACGGCTTTAATGAGGTCAATATCAAATCCGACAATTTCATTGGTCTTCGGATCTTTGTATTCATACGGGGCGTAGCCCGCGTCTGTTCCCACCAAAATAGTGGCCGCTTTGGCGCCGGTGGCAAAGATGGCTGCGGTTGCCAGTACTGTCAGTAATTTTTTCATTTTATTTTCCGTATTCGATTGAATTTTTCGCAGTGTAGCCGGAAGTCTAAAAAATTACCCAACTGTCATTTTCCAAAAGCTTTTGATATTTGTCGATTAAATATATTTCGAATGCCTCTCAATAATGTGTCGAAAAATCAAAAAGAT
>DVMY01000001.1 GCA_018714755.1 Candidatus Aphodousia faecigallinarum
ATTGCGTTCTGGGACGAGAGCCTTGCGCGTTAAGGTTAAAAAATGCGACGCTTATCGATGTTTTGAGCGGAGAACTCATAGAAAAGGCCGATATTTTCATTGATTGCGGCAAAATCATTGATGCTGGGCTGAGCTGTAAGGCAACGGCGATCGACACCGTTGATCTAAACGGGGCTTTGGTCGCTCCCGGATTGATTGACGCTCACGTGCATATCGAGTCCGGCATGCTCACGCCCGTGCAGTTTGCCAGGCTAGTCGCGCCCTGCGGCACCACGACCATCATTGCCGATCCACACGAGATCGGCAATGTTTTGGGTCTTGATGGGATTCGCTTCATGATGCGGGAGGCTAAAAAGGCAGAAATCACCGTGAAATTCATGCTTCCAAGCTGTGTGCCCGCGACGCCGTTTGAAACCTCCGGCGCTCACTTAAGCGCCGAGGATCTTCAAGAACTTATCGAAGATCCTGACGTGTTGGGTTTGGCCGAACTCATGAATGTTCCTGGCGTTTTGTCTTGCGAAGAGGATATTTTGAAAAAAGTTCAAATGACTCTCTTGCGAGACAAACTCATTGACGGACACAGTCCGCTTACAGCCGGGGCCGATCTTTCAGCCTATGCCGCCGCGGGTGTCACAAGTGATCACGAGTGCAGCACCGAAGCGGAAGTGAGTGAAAGAATCAGTCGGGGCATGAGGATATTTATGCGCGAAGGCTCTGCCGGTCAAAATGTTTCAGCTCTATGTCCCACGATCAACGGGAAAAACTGTCGTCACTTTTGTTTGTGTACCGACGATGCTTCGCCCGATGACGTGTTCGCTAAAGGGCACATCAATAATGTTATCAGGCGCGCGGTAGCCTGCGGGGTCGATTCGATCGAAGCCATTCGCATGGCGACCATCAATACCGCTGAACACTTTGGTTTGAAGAGCAAGGGCGCCATTGCGCCAGGGCGTGACGCGGATTTGGTGATCTTTGATAATTTGCGCGATTTCAACGTGAAAGCGGTTTGGGTCGCCGGAAAGCTTGTCGCTGAAAACGGTCACATGCAAACAAAGGAACCTTGTCTTGAGGCTCCTGAAACAGCGCTTTCAAGCGTTCATGTGAAAGTGCTTGAAAAAGATTCTTTCTCGCTTGTCTGCCGATCGGGAAAGGCCCGTGTAATCGGTTTGCGGGCAGGGGACTTGGTGACAGAACACCTCATTGAAGCGGTTGAAATGGACTCTCAAGGACTAGTTCAGGTTGGCGCTAACCCCGGTTTATTAAAACTCGCGGTGGTTGAGCGCCATCGGACAAGCGGCGCGATTGGTTTGGGTTTGGTGCGCGGCATGGTTGAGAAGGGCTGCCGATTTAATGGCGCCATCGCAAGCACCATTGCGCACGATTCTCACAACATTGTGGTTGCGGGTGATAACGACGAGGACATGCTTTTGGCAGTGAAAGCCATTGAGGCTATGCAAGGCGGTGTAGTTTTAGTCCGAGACGGTGAATTGATTGCGTCGCTTCAATTGGAGGTGGCTGGCCTCATGACTCAAAAGCCCGCTATTGAAACAGCCGGGACGAAAAGCCAGTTGATAAAAACGGCTCACGAGCGATTGCATATTCCGGCGGGTGTCCATCCGATCATGTCTTTGAGTTTTTTGCCGTTAGCCGTTATTCCTTATCTGCGGTTGACCGACAAGGGGCTTTTCGATTCGGTGTCTTTCCGTCATGTATCGGTTGACGCAGATGCACACTGATACAATGAAAAAGGTGCACTTATAAAAAGAAGAGACTGTTATGCTCAGTGTGCTCTTGATTTTGCCTGACTTTCTGGTGATCCTCGCGGGTTTTTTACTCAGAAAGCAGTTTGAAAATGCAGTATTTAACGCCGGCTTTTGGAAAGGGGCGGAGAAGTTGGTTTTCTACGTCCTTTTCCCGCCTTTGTTATTTACTTCGGTTGCCACTTCCAACCTCACGCTCTCAGAAGCCGGCGAATTTCTGGTCGTGGCGATCGCGGCCATGTTATGCGCGGTGGTTTTAAGCTACCTCATCCGTTTCATCATTAAAGCCGATGAAGTGACGCACGCTTCCGCCTTTCACTGTGGTTTTCGATTTAACACCTACGTTGGCTTCGCATTGGTGAGTCGTCTCTACGGACAAGAAGGCTTGGCTTTAATGTCCTTATTAATAGCCTTTTGGGTGCCGATCAGCAATTCCATCGCCGTGGCGGCGCTCGCTAGCGCCGTTGCCAAACGAGATGCCACTGAAAAAACGTCCGGAAGTGTTTTGTCAAAAACAATTAAAGCGATTGTCACCAACCCGTTGATCATCGCTACCACTGCCGGTCTTATTGTGAATATTGGTCATATTCCCGTGCACGATGTTCTGATGAGCTTTTTTAAGTCGCTTGGCAACGCCTCTTTAGCCATGGGACTTTTGTGCATAGGCGCCGGTCTTAAAGTCGATGATATGAAATCCGAATTCGCGCTTGTGGCGGCCAACACCATTGAACGCTTGATGGCGGTGCCTTTTGTGGCGATGCTCTTTTGCCTTTTGTTCGGACTCAAAGACGCGGCAATGGGGGCGCTCATGATTTTCGCCATGCTTCCGACCGCGCAGTCTTGCTACGTGATGACCGCTAGCATGCGAGGCAACGCGCCCTTGGTGGCGGGGATCACAACAGCACACACTTTAGCAGCCATTGTCACCATTCCGTTTTGGATTTGGGTGATTACGACGTTCCTAAGTTAAGTTCTCTTCTCATCATAATCACGCCGTTTGTTTGATTTTCAAGCAAGCGGCGTTTGTTCATCAAAATTTCACAAAGTCGTCACTTTTCAGTCATATCTGCGCTTCACAATAGCGCTCAAGTTCAGACGACAAATGATCTCAAATTTTTTATGAGGAACTTCATTATGAAACGTACTTTGATTTCTGCTTTGGTGGCCGGTTGTGTTGGTCTCGCCTCTTTTGCCGCCGCTGCCGGCACCGTGGTTGTGAATGGCTCCACGACGGTTTTGCCCGCTATGCAAAAGATCACCGAAGACTTCATGGCCAAGCATAAGGACATTCAAGTGTCCTTGTCCGGCGGCGGTTCCGGTCACGGCATCAAGGCTTTGATTGACAAGACCACTGATGTGGCCATGGCTAGCCGCGATATCAAGCCCGCAGAAGTTGAAAACGTGAAAAAGAACGGCGGTGAAGCGGTTCGCTACACGGTGGCCATTGACGCCATTGTGCCGATCATTCATCCGAAGAACACGGTCAAGGATTTGAGCTTGCAGCAAATCCGCGACATCTACGCCGGCCGCATCACCAATTGGAAAGAAGTTGGTGGTCCCGATGCTCGCATCACAGTTGTGAGCCGCGACTCTTCTTCCGGCACGTTTGAAACGTGGGAAGAATTGGTGATGAAGGGTGAACGCGTTCAACAACGCGCCCTCTTGCAAGCCTCCAACGGTGCCGTGCTTCAAACGGTTGCCAAGAACCCGAACGCCATCGGCTACGTCGGTTTGGGCTACATCACCAAAGACATTAAGGACGTGACGATCGGCGGCATGAAAGCTTCCGCTGAAAGCGCCTTGTCTCGCAAGTGGCCGCTTGCCCGTGATCTCTACCTCTTCACGAACGGTCAACCCAGCGGCGACACCAAGACGTTGATTGACTTCGCCTTGTCTCCTGAAGGCCAGGTTTCTGTGAAGGAAGTCGGCTTCGTTCCGTTGCCCGCCAAGAAGTAATTGACTTGAAAAACCCTTTGAGATTTCATTATGACTTTGATGAAACGAGGCGAGGGGTTTGAAAAGTCTTTGGCAGCGATAGCCATGCTCTCGATTGTGGCTCTCGCTGCCATTTTGGTTTTTCTTCTGACCCAAGCCCTACCCATATTGAAAGAAGTGCCGTTTTTCACTTTTTTATTCGGCACAGAATGGTACCCGACGGGCCCGGCTCCTGATTTTGAAATCGGCGCTCTGTTGGTAGCGAGCCTAGCGGTGGCAGCCACTACCACGATGATTTCATTGCCGATGGGGCTTCTTACGGCGGCTTATCTGGCTTATTTTGCGAGTCCGCGGGTTCGCAGCATTGTTAAGCCGGCCATTGAATTGTTGGCCGCTTTGCCTTCCGTTATCGTCGGTTTCTTGGGCATGGTGGTTGTCGCGCCCTGGCTGCAGGAATCGATCGGATTGGATTCCGGCCTGAATTGGCTCAACGCTTCCGTGATGTTGAGTCTCATGTGCATTCCTTTTATTTGCTCCATTTCTGAAGACGCCCTTCGCAACGTCCCGGTTGCTTTATCGGAAGCCTCCTTGGCTTTGGGGGCGACGCGTTGGGAGACACTTTACAAAGTGCAATTCCGCTATGCCTTGGGCGGTATCGGCACGGCCATTATGCTCGGTATTTCCCGCGCGTTGGGCGAGACGATGGTTGTGTTGATGGTGGCGGGCGGCGCGGCCATCATTCCGGAAAGCCTATTTGATCCGCTGCGTCCGATGACGGCTTCCATCGCGGCTGAAATGGCTGAAGCCGCCGTGGGTTCAACTCACTACTACGCGCTTTTTGCCACCGGTCTCGTGCTCTTTATCACAACGTTTATTTTTAACGCCTTGGCCTTCTTCTTAACCAAGAAGTACCAAATCGGCGGAAAGCATTAAGGGGATAGTGAATGTCTGCAGAAC
>DVMY01000026.1 GCA_018714755.1 Candidatus Aphodousia faecigallinarum
TCATATGGGATTAAATCATCTCGTCGCCTCTTTGATTCACCCTGAAAAATTGGATTATCCGTTAAGCGGAGAACTCACTGAAAGTGAAAAAGAAACAATCTTGGGGCAGTCCTTCAAACGCCGCCCCACATATATCACATCAGGCCTTTGGTCCAACCACCTCGAAAACAAAAGCCCCGTTTACAAACCCACCCGCGAGGCCAGACGGCTTGTTCACATGGACACCAATTTCGTCAATGTGTTCACGAGCAGCGAACTTTTCTATGAAATGAAGATTGACGACGAGCACCGGCATAACTTGCTTGGCATTTGCATTCGCAAAGTCAACCCCAAGGGTGTTGTTGAAAGGGCTTGGTTTCTTCCGAGACGGCTTTGGAAGTGGTTTTTGTACGAACCCGAGGAGAAGCACTTCTTATCGGAATCAAGCATGAGGAAATTTTTACCTCAAGACGCAAGTCATTCTCAGGCGGGCGCCGACATTGATGAAGTTTTGGATGCATTGGCTTGGTCTCAAGATAAGACGCTCACGGCTCAAGAACTTGAAGACGTTTTGGTACTGCTCACAGAAGTGGAAACACCTCAAACGCCCCTTCGCGTGACCAACCCTATATTGAAGCAAATCTTGGTTGACGATCGGCCCTTGAGCGAAGTGATCGATGAAGTTGAAAGCCGCACCCAACATCGTCACTCCCTCTACAAGGTCAATCGCGCGAGTTTCGCGCTCGCCTGCGCCTCCAAGGCCGCTGAATTTCAAGGCGACTCCAAACCCGGCGGCATTCAGTGTTGTCCGATGCCCGATATCGACTATTTAGCCTCCATTAATCACTTGGAAAACTGAAAATGAAATTCTCTGAACTCAAAGAAAGCATCCTCGCTCAATTCATGGTGCCTCAAGGCAACCGCATTGTCCCTTTCATCGAAGGCAAACCCGGCGGCGGCAAATCGGCCTGCGCCCGAGAAATTGTGGCTGAGCTTAAAAAACAATTTCATATTCCGGATGAACAGATCATCGAATTCAATCCCTCTCTTCGCGATCCGGTGGATGTTTTGGGTATTCCCTTCAAACACGAATCCGGCACTCACAACGTGTGGCTGCCGCCCGAGGAGTTTTATAACTTGCGTCAAGGCGTGGGTCCCTGCGCGCTCATCATTGAAGAACTCACCGACGCGCCGATGTCGATGCAAAACCCTATGTGCCGAATCATTCTGGACCGATGGGCGGGCTCTGTTAAGCTAAGCGACCAACTCTTTATCATCGCCACCGGCAACCGCGTCGAAGACAAGTCAGGCGCCACGCGCATGAGCACAAAACTTGGCAACCGTCTGCGCTGCCTGCCCTTTGACGAAGACTTAAATGACTGGGTTGATTGGGCTAAAAAGAACAATATTTGCGATGTGCTGATTAAGTTTTTGCAATTTCAGCCCAAACTTCTTTCAGACTTTGATCCCACCCGCAAAACCAACCCGACGCCGCGCGCTTGGGAAGCGGTGAGTCTCATCCCCACTTTTCAAGGCAAAAACAAAGAAAAACTCTTTCAGGCCTTGGTTGCGGGAGATGTGGGCAAGGGAGCGGCCGCGGCCTATTGCGCCTTCAGAAAAATGTACATGAGTCTTCCTGACTTTTCTGAACTGTTGGCCAATCCCAAAACCTACCCTATTCCGCAAGAGTTAAGTGTCCGATGGGCCACGGTGATGAAATTGGTGGACTTGATCGCCGAGAACCAATGTTCGCAAGAAACAGCCGATGCGGCGCTCACTTACATCAGCCGGGTGCCGGCGGACATGCAGGCCATGGCTGTGCGCGAGCTTTATCGAGGCGAAGGCAAAAAACGCCTTGTCGCCAGTCCCGCTTTCAAACACTTGGCAACCAAAATCAGTAAGGCGCTCTAATGACAAACCCCGTTGATAAACTGCTTCAGGCGAAAACGCATCTCGCTCTTAAAGAACCCTTTTTCAGCACGATGCTCTACCGTTTCCCCATGATTGAAACGGGCATCATCCCGTTTGCCGCGGTGACTCCTCGCGGTCAAATTCTCTATAACGCCCAAGCTATTGAAAAGTTATCGGTCGATGAGATCATTTTTCTGCTCTGCCATGAGGTTCTTCACATCGCCTTTTCTCACACCTTAAGGCGAGGCAATAGAGACCATATGATTTTCAACGTCGCCTGTGACGCGGTCATCAATGAAACACTCATTGAATTGGGAGTAGGCCGCTTTATTGAGGACGGCGTGAGATTGGAAAATGCTCAAAATCGTTACGCCGAAGACATCTATGATGAAATCTTTGCAAACGTAAAATTCATCCGCCTCACTTATGACCTGATTTTTTCAGGCGACAAAAATATCACTGGCATCAAGGGTGACAGCCTTGGGAAAGCTCGAAAAATATATGGAGACACAATCAGTGACTCCCTTGCAAAAGACTTGGATAATGAAGTCAAACTCGCCGTGGCCGAAGCCATCACTAAGCAAAAAATGATGGGAAAAGGCATGGGGCACGCGATGGGTAAGCTCATTACCTTGCTTGAGGATTATGTTCTGACTGAAAAACTTCCCTGGCACGTGCTGTTGGGACAATACATGAACAAGTTTGTCAATCAAAACCAGAGCTGGCGCAGGCCTAACAAACGCTTCTCCGTTGTCTATTTACCATCAGTTGACAAGGAAGCCCGGATGGGCACGCTCGTGGTTGGCATTGACACCTCCGGTTCCATTTCAGATGAAAAACTCGCCTGTTTCGGCCGTCATTTATTCGATGTCATTGAAGAGTGCAAACCCGAAGAGGTCTTTGTCCTTTGGTGCGACACACAGGTGGCCAAAGTTGAAAACCATCAATGGCAGGAAGTTCCTTTCGAACTCAAGGCTGCCGGCAGAGGCGGCACCGATATGCGATCGATCAACAAATGGGTCAGTGAGAACGCACCCGAAGCCGACGCTTGCGTCATCTTCACCGACGGCTTAACCCCGTACCCGGAAAAAAATGAGGAGGAAATTCCCACCTTATGGGTCATTACCAATAAACTCCCCTCCATCCCCGATCATATTCATGTCGTCTTCTTTGAAATGGATGAGGATAGCTAAATGGCAACAGAAAAAGACAAAGAAACTGAAAATCTCGAGCAAGACTCAAAGACTTTAGATCAGGAAATTGACGCGATTTTTGAGGAACTCGATGCAATTAACAAGGAACTTTTTGACCGATGAAACAAATTAAAGCCTGGGAACTGCTTCATCTAAACCAGCGCCTGTTGGAGCGCTACGGCGGTTTAAGCGTCGCTCCTTCAAAAGAACGCCTGGCGCGCATTGAGGCTCTTTGCGAGCGCGTGCGCCAAATTTGTCAATACGAAGAGGCGAAAACTTTGCCCCAAGTGGGCGCCGTCTACTGTGAAGTGATTGCCAGGGGACACGCCTTCGCAGACGCCAACAAACGAACCGCGGTGAACGCTCTGTATCTGTTTCTTCATCGAAACGGCGTTCAAACAAAAGTTCCTTCCGATTTGGCTGACTTTGTCGTTTCAGTTTCAACCGGCTCAATTAACAGACAAGAAGCCGCAAAATACGTGGAGGAGTCCATCAGCGGACGTTTTCAATGAGTTGCCCCACCTCTTTGAGCACCATCGGAACAATGGCAGTGGCATTGCCCAAACGAATGTAGTTATAAGGGCCATAGCCTTCGTCCATCATGGAGTAATTCAAGTCCATTTCGCGGGGCGCCTCTTTATTAAGAAGCATTCGGATGGGGGCGCCCGCCGCCGCGGCCATTTGCACAAAATCCGCCGCCGGATAAACCGTTCCCGAGGTGCCGATGGCGATAAAGATATCCACTTGCTTCAAGTACGGCATGATCCAGTCCAATCCATGCGGCGTTTCTCCAAAAAGCACCACATCGGGTCTGACATTGAAATATTTAGCTCCGCATTTAGGGCAAACATTGCCCTCACGATAAAAACCTTTCCTTGGGAAAACAGCGCCGCATTTTCTGCACAGGCTCCTATTAAGAGACCCATGTAAATGAAAAACGGAGGTGTCCCCCGCCTCTTCGCAAAGAAAATCAATATTTTGCGTCACATGGATAATATCGGCTCTGAGGCGATACTTTTTCACAAATTCCGCAATGGCCGCATGAGCCGCGTTCGGTCGGCAATGATCAAAATCCAAAATACGCTGATTGGTCGCCTTAAAGACACGCTCGGGCAAGGCGCGCATGTAACCCGCCGATAAACTGGAGCTGTCATTTTCGGGGTCGCTGCCCGCGCCCCGGTACGTGGGAATACCGCTTTCAACTGACAAACCGGCGCCTGAAAGAATAAAAATACCGGGACGCTCCGAGCGCCACTTCTTAATCATCGTCGATAACATCTTTTGAGTCCTCTTCTTAATCCAATTTAGCCAAACGCCTGAATTCCGGCCAAGGATCGGTAAAGTTATCTTTGCTTAAAAGACTAAGCATCGCCGATCGGGAGTAAATCAAAATTTTCTGGCTGATATCCAGACGATTTCGGTACCAGCTGTAACCTTTTAAATTCTCTTTCAGCGGCAAAATCATCTTGATTCGCACGTTCGGGAAATGCCAGCCGATCAGCTGAACCATTCTGTGAAGTTTTTCTTTTTCCCAGGCAAAACTTTTGAGCATAAAGTGCGTGGGGACATCCATTCGCCCTCGCCAAGGCTTCGACATCCCCACTGTAAAGCCCGCGAGCCAAACAACACGCCAAATTTCCTCGGCAACAGTTTGGTTGGGCGCATCAATGTGATAAATGTCACGATTAATATCGCGCTCGGGATTGTCAAAACCCTGCTCTTTGGCCAACTCATCGATGAGATGATTAAGTGTCCAAGCAAATTTTGAGGCTTTGACGCATTCAGCGAAACCGTACCATTTGGCAAAAAAGTCCTGACTTTTCTTATAGTCCCAATTGAATCGATCTAAATCCAAGCGATTGCGGTAATCAATCAGGTAATTAAAGTAAACCACGCCCATGCCGCAGGCGATGTCAGACACATTTTCGAAAATACCGGTCTCTTTTTCTAAAGTGCCATTGAAGAGAGTCTGAACATCATGAACAATCTCATTTTCATCAGCGCTGAGCCGCTCCGAGCGCTGCAAACCGCTTGCGCAAACCATGGCTGTCATGATGACGCGCTCGGCAAACACCGCTCGGTAAAAGTAATTGCCTACGTCAAGAGCAAAAGAAAACATGTCAGAGGACACTTTTTGGTGCATCTCTTCAATCAAAGCGAAATAGTCACGACTCAAAATCGCTCTGAAACTTGTGCCTGACTGATAATCAAAGGGATTGAATTCTTTTTTACCGGACATTGCTTTTTCCTTTTTTGACAATCTAAGGATAGAGTTCAAAACTTCACTTTATGAAACAAACAAACCATCACAAACTGATGTTTCAGACTTTAAACTCATTGCGTCAGGAAATAGAAGGAGCGCTTTATGTTAGGAGCTATTGTCGGCGATATAGTCGGTTCGAGATTCGAATACAACAACATTAAAAGAAAAGATTTCCAATTGTTCACTGAGGAGTGCTTTGTCACGGATGACACAGTCTTGACGCTTGCGGTTTGCGATGCGCTGCTAAAAAACACCGGGGATTTAAAGCGGGCCGCCACTGTATCTTTGCGCGCATTTTCAAGGCATTACGCGGACAAAGATTATGGAGACGGATTCAGACGCTGGATGTTAATCGACAACGCGCAGCCCTACGGAAGTTTCGGAAATGGCGCCGCCATGCGTGTCTCGCCTTGCTCCATTGCCGCCCAAACGCTTGAAGAGACAAAAATAATGAGCGAGGCCGTCACCTCTCCCACTCACAATCACCCCGAGGGGCTAAAGGGCGCTCAAGCGACCGCTGTCGCCGGTTTTCTCGCCAAAACGGGCCTTAAAAAACAAGATATCGAACACTACATTAATCAGCATTACTATCCGATGGGCTTTACATTGGACAAAATCAGACCGACTTATCGCTATCAAGGCAGCTGTCAACAAACCGTTCCTTTCGCACTCAAGGCTTTCTTTGAATCCGATTCCTTTGAAGACGCCATTCGAAACGCCGTCAGTATCGGAGGCGACAGCGACACTCTGGCCGCCATCACCGGTGGCGTAGCCGCCATTTACTATGGAGTCGATTCTTGGATTGAAGAGAAATCTTTGACCTTTTTGGATGACTATCAAAAGGAAGTTTTAACTCAATTTGAAGAACGCTTTAAGGTTTAGATTGTTTGGCCGCTTTGCGGGTCAAGAGTATTTCTCGACCCGCAGAGTTGGAAATCGCAAAGACTTGGTCCCAACGACGGCGTCCTATGCGGCGATCAGCCGCGCGAACGATATCAATAATTCCCCAAGGATCTTTGAGCGTCATTTGTTTTTGCGTATCCCCCTCAAGGTATTCAATAATGGCCTCGGTAATTTCGCTGGCGCGCCAACAGGCCCGATGAGTTAGGTCCAGTTTCGGCGATTCCGGGCCCTCACCCAATGGATACGCTTTAGGCCAATCAAAAATGATTTTTCCATTTAGCGTCACAAAATACCGAGGAAATTCCTGCATGCCCGAGTGTCCGGGCAGTCGATATTTAATACAATGGATCTGCCAATCAAGATTAGGATCAATCATGCAATAGATTTTCTTTTGCAGCTTTGACCATCTTTTTGACATTTTGCCTTTTCCTCAGAGCGAGCGTTTTTCGTTTTGGGCGACAGTATCGTTCGTTGCCGCTTTTTTTGTTTTATTTCGTGTCGGAACCGCTGAATCCTCATCCTCTTCAACCCAATCGATTTCAGAAAGAGGCACTTCAAAAATTTGACCGATCAAGTCAAGATCCTTCCGATCCAATCGACGTGTATGTAAAAGCTGCAGGATTTCCTCAATTTGCCAGGGATCTTTTTTACTCTCCAACAAACGGTCGACAACCGAAAAAGGAAGGCGTGTCGCGCGTTTGAGTTTCTGTCTTGCCTCCGAAGAAGAAAGATCTTTCACATCAATTCTGAAATCCGCATCAATTGAATCGGCAGCCTCTCCGGGCTGCATCATCCAAATCAACACCCCCTCTTTTCCGGCCATGTACGGGGAGTCAATTCGATAATCTTCATCGAGAATGTCTAAAACAACGATTTGATTGTCTTCAACAAGATCGCCCAATTCATCATCAACCTTCATATGATCGGCGCGATAAGCGTCTTCGGCTCCCAAAATTTCCTCAACCGTCACTTTAGCCGCTCGCGGATTTTTGCTCGTCACCACAATTTGAAGCGGTCGAACGTAAAAAGTGTGATCGGTTTTGAAATATCTGTCGATCATTTCGCAGGCTGTTTTAATCTGGTCTTGATTCGCTTCCGGAGCATCGATCAGACGGTCAAGATTCGTGACAAAAAGCGGCAAATAGGAACGGTTAGGCTTTTTAGCAAGCATTTTCTTCTCCTTTTTCTAGGAGGTATTTTCTCGTCCAAACCTTCAATTTATGAACCTTCAAACCATCTTTCGCTCACGTGAACTACTCCGTCCTGAAGCACGAAGCTTCGCGCGACCCGCTTGAGTCGTTCAGACTCAAGCCTCTCGCCGAGAAACCCGCACCGACGGGACTATCCTCGGGGGAACTCTTCAAAAGGGAATCGCTTCCCTTTCCAGCGCACGACCGTTCCTTTCAATCTCCGTCAGTTTGACCCAATGACGCAAGTTTTTCGCCGCCGCTTCATCTCGGTCATGCTCATGACCACAGTGCGCGCAGCACCGCTGTCGTTCTCTCAGAGTCAAGCCCTCTTTCTTTGTCCCGCACTCCGGACATAGCTTGCTTGACGGATACCATCGTCCCGCCACAACCAGGTTTTTCCCTGACGCTTCTAATTTGTAACGCAAGACCCGGTAGAAATTTCCAATACCCACATCAGAGATGGCTCTGGCCAAATGGTGATTTTTCACTATTCCTTTTAGGTTCAGATCTTCAATCACGTAGGTTGTTACTTGGCTATCGTTAACTAACCGACGTGTGACCTGATCAATCCAATTCTTTCGTCTATGACGGATTTTTTCATGCGTGCGGGCTAATTCTTGTCTGACCTTCTCGTAATGTTTTGAGACGGTCACCTCTTTGATTCGTTCTCCTTTTTCGTTTTCTTTGAAAGTTACCGTGCGTTTGCATCGGGACAAACGCTTCTGCTGTTTTTTGAGCTGTTCAGAATTCTTTTTCAAAAATGACGGACTATCTATCTTTTCTGTGCCATTTTGACTCACTACGGTAAAAGCTGTCTTTATTCCCGCGTCAATTCCTGCGGTGTGTTCAAAATCGATACTGTCCGGCGCTAAAGCGGCTTGACCATCATCAACCGCCACACTTGCATAATATTTGCCGGAAGGGTCACGAACAATCGTAACGGTTTTAACCGCACCGTTGAATTGTCGATGCAAAATCGCTTTGACAGGACCAATTTTCGGTAAGACGATATGCCCTTTTGTTCCTACCGCTGGAAAGAGAACTTTGCAGTGTTGGGGACATTGAAAGGATTGTCTGCCGGTGTGTTTGCTTTTAAATCTCGGACGCTTGGCTCGTTTCTCGAAGAAATTCACAAAAGCGCGGTCGGCGTTTCGAGCGACCATCTGAAGCGATTGCGAGTTGACTTCTTTGAGCCACGGGTATTGTTCCTTGAGCTTAACCAAACGGACAATGAAGTCATTGCGTCTCATGGTCTTGCCGGTTGCTTCGTAACAATCATTAGCTTCAGAGAGATAGCGGTTGTAAACCCAACGGGCGCAACCGAAGTGGTCAATCAGAGATTGACACTGAAAGGCCTTTGGATAGATCCTAAATTGATACGATACAAGAGATATATCAGAATCGTATCATGTCCTGATCTCAATATTCAACTCTCGGATGGCATAGATTTGATTTTTAGCAATCCCATGGATTGCCGTCTTATATCCACCTCATGAATGAGCTGGTTTTACGACGTTGATGATAAAACGCTCTTATTTGCAATTTGGACAAAGAGAGAACCCTCTTATCCATCCTATCTCCTTTTTGATCTATGATTTCAAAAAAGCGTTCGGAGAACTATCATGGCTAAATTCAAGAGTGACACCTCTCGTTGCATTCACTGCGGAATCTGCGCTCAGGTCTGCCCGAAAGGTCTGATTGATTTTTCCACCGGCACACCGGTGATGACCGAGGAAGCCTCCAAGCGCTGCAATAACTGCGGTCAATGTGTCGCGTATTGCCCGCAAGGTTGCGCGCAACAGGAATTCTCCGAAGGCTGCGAGCTTGCGAAAGCGCTTTCTTTCAATCCGAATCAAACAGAAGAGTTGCTGAGTTTTTTGCGATCCCGCCGTTCATATCGCAATTTTCAATCGGCACCGGTACCTCACGAAACGCTGCTGAAAATTCTGCAAACAGCCAATTACGCACCATCGGGCGGCAACAATCGGAAATTGCGCTGGATTGTGCTTGAAAAGCCTGAAAAGACAGCCAAACTTCGAGAGATGATCGCTCTTTGGTTTGACAAAGAAGCCCGATATCATCCCGTCTATGGCAAGCGCTACGCCATTGACTCAATTTTGGAGCGTTATAGAAAAGGAAAAGATGTCATTCTGCGCGGAGCGCCTCATGTTGCCTACGTGGTGGGACCGACTGAACACGTTTGGGGGCCGGTCGACACGGGCATAGCACTCACCTATTTCAACTTGGCGTGCGAAGCCTATGATATTGGATGCTGTTTCGCAGGCTACGCCACAAAAGCCGCGGAATCGGAAAATGTTCGGGAATTTTTGGGACTCAAAAAAGAAGAAACGGCATGGTGCGCTATCTGCTTCGGGCAAAAAACGCTCCACGCCTACCGAGTTCCCAATAGAGGACCGGTTCCATTGACGCTGCTTTAGAACTAAAAAATCGGCGTCACAAAAAAGTGGACCATCGCGGCTAAATAGGCTTCGTCCAGGTATTCGGCACCTTTGATATTGCCCAACGATTTGCTCGATGACACCACTCCGCCTTCGTAGATGTTGCCATTTTTAAAGGTTAAGGCCACCTTGGATGAGCACTTGACTGTTCCCATATAGGCTTTTGCGTCATCGATAAAACCCAACTGTTTTGAAGAAGAAATCACAGTCCCTTTGTAGATCTTCCCGTTTTTGATTGTGCATAAAACATGGGAGGACGATGTGACGGTTCCCTCATAAATTTTGTTGTCATCAATATGGCAAAGCATGTGACTGGAGGAAATCACTCGATCATACAAAGCTCCATTTTTAAAAATTAAATTTCTTAACTGTGTCATGGCTTTCTCCTGTTATCACCTTATTACATTATTTGAAAAATAGTCTTCTTTTTCAAGAACAAACTTTCTAACCCAACTCCTCAAATGCATCATAAAATGAAATATAAAACCCTAAACTTCCTCTCGAGAAAAAGAGGAAAAATATGTTTAAGTGCAACCTAAATGCCAATAAAAACACGGCAGACGAAAAGACCTTTCGTCTTTATCAGTTCTTTTTCCTATCAATTCTTTTGTATCGCGATCTGTGGAAAAACGTAACCTCCGGCTTCAACGATAAAGTTGACTACAACTTTGAAAACGTGAAGTGGCACGCCGTGTTGGGCTTGCCTGAACTTGAGCTCTTAACACCCGATGAAATTAAGAAAACGAAAAAAGTCGCAGAAAATCAATCCAAGATTTATTCGCTCTTAATGAAAAAGTACCGCGAATTTGAAGCCGAGCCGCCCCTTGTTCCTAAGAACTTAAAAGCTAATGTAGAACTTCTGGCCAAAACTTTCGGCTTAAATGAAGCGGAAAAAAGTATTCTGATTTTCCTGTGCATCGTTAAGCTGAATCAATTTAACTGTCTCGACTTATTTAACATCTTTAAGAATAAGAAAAGCGAACTCATCACTTATCGCGAATTCATCTGCAATTTTTTAGCCACCGTGAGCGACTGCGGTTACGAGGCGCTTTATAAAGCACTTTCCAGAAACGGCGCTCTTGTACAAAACCGCCTTATTAGTGTCAATGAGGAACCGCGAGATTTTGAGTACTACCTCGACTTTGAAGGAGACTTAGCGGCGAAACTCGTCTACCCCAATCAAAAACTGCAAGATCTTTTGGATAGGTCGCTGGTTAAGGGAAAAGAAAGTTCACTTAATCTTGAAGACTTTTCCTATCTTTCTCCCGACCTGCCCCTTTTGGTGGAATATTTGCGCTGCGCCCGTCAATCCCAAAAGCAAGGCGTCAACGTTCTTCTTTACGGTCCCCCGGGAACCGGCAAAAGTGAATTAAGCAGAACCATCGCCCGACATATCGGAGCTGATCTTTATGAAGTGCCTGTGATGGAGGCCGAGGGTGAAGCCGTCCGCGACCGAATGAGCAGTTTAATGTTCAATTTGTCTCAACTTAAAAATAACCCTGAGGCTGTACTTGTTTTTGACGAGGCGCAGGACTTATTTAAAAACTATGGCTCTCCTGCCTTCTTTGCAATGAATGCAGCTCCGTCAAATGCCGGCAAAGGCAATAAGGGATTAACGAATAAACTCTTGGAGAGCAACCAAACGCCTGTCATCTGGATTACGAACTCGATCCATGCAATGGATCCCGCTTATATCCGCCGATTTGATTTTTGCTTAAATGTCCCGGTGCCACCGGAAGCGCAACGCAGAAAGATCATTGAAAACAAAGCTGGCGCCTTCCTTTTGCCTGAAGGCATTCACTGCATTGCCAAAAGAAGCGATATTGCGCCCGCTGTAATTGACCGCACCGCAAAAGTTCTTTCCACGATCGCCGCTCCCAAGGAAGAGCTGCAAAAGCACTTTTTCACTCATTTAAATGCCACTTTGGACACCATGGGCATTCGTCCTGTTCTTTTGCAGAAAAAACTGGATCCCGCAGACCTTTACGATCCGCAACTGAGCACCGCGGACTACGACCTAAACGAAATTGCCAAAGGCGTCGCTCAAGCGCAAAACGCGCGAATCTGTCTCTATGGCGTTCCCGGCACCGGCAAGACCGCATGGGCGCATTACTTGGGGCGCATGCTTGGTAAGCAAGTGATTGTCAAGCGCTCGAGCGACCTCTTAAATTGTTATGTCGGCATGACCGAACGAAATATCGCGTTGGCTTTTGAAGAAGCCAAAAGTGAAAACGCCATCCTCGTAATTGACGAAGCGGACAGTTTCCTTCAAAAACGCGGCAACGCTGATCACAGCTGGGAAGTCACTCAAGTCAGTAAACAACTCTCGGCTAAAAGCCGAAAGCTTTTATTTATCGTCATTGCAAAGCAATTCGACATTAGGCCGGTTTACAACAGCCATTGGGTAATCAGCTGATAGCCCAATCCTTGCAGATTCCGACTGGCATTCAAGTCGCTGTGCGCACGGAGACCACAGTGCGGACAAACAAAACGGTGTTTCGTCCGTTTGCCCAATTGCCAACACGCCGAACACGTCTGTGAGGTATACCGGGGATCCACATACATTACGTTAATCCCTCGCCTTTGCGCCTTGTACTCAATCAGTTGTTGAAGCTCGCGAAAAGACCAACGGTGCAGTCGGCTTCTGACTCTTTTGCCCGCTCTTACACGCTCTCTGATATGCGTCAGATCCTCCAAGACAATCACTTTCGCTTTCTGTTTGGCCGCTTCTTTTACAATTGATTTACTCACTACGTGATTGACGTGGGTGACGTGCCGTCTTTCTTTGCCCGAGGCTTTTCGCAAGTGCTGTCTGGCACTTTGCGAGCCATT
>DVMY01000027.1 GCA_018714755.1 Candidatus Aphodousia faecigallinarum
TGACCGCTGAAATTAAAGTTTCGGTTCCCGAAAAACCACAACATGAAGCTTGCGATGTGCTTTACTTAGATGGGGTTCAGGATCCGGGCAATGTCGGAACTTTAATTCGTACGGCGGTGGCTTCGGGTGTGAAAACCATCGCGGCCAGCCGCGACTGTGCTTCGCTTTGGTCACCTAAAGCGCTTCGAGCCGGGATGGGGGCTCATTTTGGTGCCAGACTCTATGAAAACATGGCCGCTTCAGATTTAACAGAAATGTTTAAAGCCAAGTATTTGGCGGCAGACGCTCGGGGCGGATCTGATTTGTACGCGACAGCCGGTTGGGAGGAAACCAACACGGTATGGATTGTCGGGGCGGAGGGCCCCGGTGTGAGCGACGAAGCGTTGTCGGTGGCTAATCAGCGGCTTTATATTCCGATTGAAAAAGACTGTGAATCCTTAAATGTGGCCGCCGCGGCAGCGGTTTGCCTTTTTGAGCAAAGACGTCGCCGACTTCTGTCAAAGTCGTTAAAATAGGTCGCCTTGGAACGTATTTTCAGGTTTCTTTTTTGTGAAAGTTTTCAATTGCGTTTGTGAATTCGGTCATCAGTTTGAGGGGTGGTTCGACTCGGTGGAGAGCCTTGACGAACAAATCGCTCAAGGACTGGTGACGTGTCCTTATTGCGAAACAACGAATGTAAAGAGGGTGCCGACAGCGTCCTATGTGTTGGCTTCTCGTGATAAGGAAAAAACTCAATACACGGAGCGCGAGCTGGAAGCGGAGGTGCGCAGCCGCGTATATTCCGCCGCGAGGAAGCTTTTGCAAGGAAGTGAAAACGTTGGCGAGCGTTTTGCGCAAGAGGCTCGTGCGGTGCACCAAGGAAAGGCTCCGATGCGAACCATTCATGGTCGCTGCACGCTCAATGAAGCTGAAGAACTCCTGGATGAGGGAATCAATGTGTTGCCTCTGCCCGACGGTGTGGTGCATGAAAACAATTAGTGTGAAGGAAAGCGAAAATGGCTTTATTCGGTCAATTGACCAAACCGACTAAACAATTGCCTTTGATTGATGTGAGTAATCCCGACATTGTGATGGAACTCTTAGAAGAGCTCGCCATCACGTTTTCAACGAGCCAGTGGATTAAAGACAATGAACCTTTTCATCCCGAGGCGGCGGATATTCATGATCAAGCGCAGGATGTTTATTCTGACCTGTTAGGAATCTTTCAGGGCAAAGTTCATGATAAACGCATCAACAAAAAGGTTCGTTGGGCCGGCGCGCCGCTTCGCGAACATCTAGCCCGTCATGAAGAAAACGTTGAAGGTGATGTGATTGAACATGCCTTGAAGCGTTTTTTAGAGGCTTTTATGGAGCATGCTCGAGCGCCTCAAGAAGGACGTGAGAGCATTTCGCGCAAAGAATACTATGCCTTTATGAGTGGTTGGGCTCATTATTTTGCGGGTCTCGCCCCGGATGAAACACCACCGAAAGATAAACCGGACGAGGAATAGCCCATGCCCGATTTGACTAAAGTAAAAAAGACTATTCGACTGATCCTTAACATTTTATTTGTCATTGTTGTTGTCGCGGCCATTATTGCCGGTTGGGGCAAGGAAGTGGATGATCCTGATGCGTGGTTTCCGGAGTGGGTGGAAGAAAAAGAAGAGCCCGCTCAAGCGCCTGTCCAACCAAGCGGTAATCCAGTGAGTAGCGAACTTTCAAAACAAAAGTAATATAATGAAAAAGAAATAAAAAGCGAGACAGAAGTCCCGCTTTTTGTTTAGAAATCAGATAGTAATGCCAAAGTTTGTGAATTGAGGGGCTGAAGCCGGAAATGACTTCAGCCATTTGCCTAATTTAGTTAAAAAGGAATCTTGCCCCTCCCGAAATAATATAACTGCTGGTATTGGAGGCGCCAAAGACTTTTTCAGCCTCGAAGTACATCACAGTATTTTCATCTCGAACATAGGTCATGCCGGCACCGGCGCTGTACCAGGTATCGTCATTGTCATAACGGATGCGCATCGCGCCGGTATTATCCTTTGCCTTGATATCTTGATCCCCCATAAACTCGTGCATGACATCGCCTCGAGCGTAGAAGGTGAGGGGATTATCTCGCGTCACATCTTTGCCGATGCGAAGACCGACACGGCCAATCAAGCTGTGAATGCCATCCAACCGAACCTCTGTTCCCTGTGAAGTTTGGTATTCGTCCGATGTGACATAGGCGTATTGCAATTGGGCCTGCGGTTCAATGAACCATTTTTCTTCGTTTTGGAACTTCTTGCCTTGTTCGTAAGAAACTAAGAAGACATCGTTATCGTAATCGCCCCTGATTCGTTCACCGGTGGTCGGCGCCCAAATCTTGAAGTCGCTTTCCAAGTGACCGAACTTCAGAACAAGGTCAGAATAATCGCCCTCGTTACCCAACCAGGTCAGATACATCCAAGCGCCATAGCGATCCAAATCGCCGCTGCCGCTGATGTGGTGGTAATCGGTGTCTCCGTTCATGTAATCGAGCGCGACCCCGGTGTGGAATTCACCATTGTCTTTAACATAACGGGAATCAACCCCCACTTCAATCATCGTGTTGTCGAGACGGAAAGAGGACTTCTTGCCAATGTCATCGTGGCGGATTCTTACCCACAAACCATCCTCACGACCTTGGCTGTAACGCATTTCGCCTTGTCGCTTGTTAAGTGTATCCATTTGTACAGCGTTGGCGTAATTGGCTCGAGACATGTCAATGATGGTGCGGCCGGCATCGGTGACGTTTTGACTGGGATCATCCGGATCGGTCACATCTGCGATATCCTCGGCGCGTTCAATATAGACGTTGTAGGGATTTTCACCTTCGCTATAAATGGCCTCAACGTAATCATTGCCGGGCTTAACGTCGTTAAATTCTTCTCCGCCGTTGTAGCCTAAGTTGTCTGCCTCTGAACTTTGATCGCTGTGATAGGGCTCATAAACGACTTTAAAGTTGACATTTTTGACGCCCGCGTCACGAATTTGTGTGCTTTTACCGAAGGTTTTTACGCCGTCACCTTTGACTTCGGTGTCCATGCCTTCGCTAACAAAACCGCCGCTTGCGTTGGCGACTGTGGCAAAACGGACACGATCGCCCACTTCCATGGAGCTTAAAACTTCATCGCGATTGCTGATGACGACGTTTTGCTCATCGGCTCCTGATCCGTTATAGACGTAGATCATGTCGCTTTGAGCTTTATTGTCTTTATCCAAATTGACTAAGAAGGTATTTGAACCGGTGACCTCGCCGATATGAAGCGCGTAACCGCCGGTATCGGAACCTCGGAGGTCAATGGTGCCTTGTCCGTCGAGTTTGGATACCCAGGATTGTCCCGTGACGTTCCAATAGGCGCCTTCGCTCATGCTGACGTTGATTTGCCCTGATGAAAGTAAATCACTTACCACATCTCCGAATTCGCCTTTATGCGCTTGACGCCAGTCTTCGGAATCAGCATCTTTGAAATCATCGGCTCGACCGACCCACTGAGTTCCCTTTCCAAATGTGAGATTAATAACGCCCTTGTTGACTGAAATGGCATCGCCTGAATAGTTAAATTGATTGGAGCGA
>DVMY01000028.1 GCA_018714755.1 Candidatus Aphodousia faecigallinarum
TGCAGAACTAAAAATTCTCAACAGAAACTCGGGGCCTGCCGAATTAAATCGGTGGGCCTTTTTAGTTCTTAGAAAAAACTGGGAATTCTAAAAAGATTGGGAAGAGAAGTTGATGGGGTGGGAAATGGGACTCGAACCCACGACAACCGGAATCACAATCCGGGACTCTACCAACTGAGCTATTCCCACCATCAAACTTTTGGCCCGCCCGACAGGATTCGAACCTGTGACCCTCGGCTTAGAAGGCCGATGCTCTATCCAGCTGAGCTACGGGCGGCTCGACGACTGTCGAAACGTGGTCGGGGCGAAGGGATTCGAACCCCCGACATCCTGCTCCCAAAGCAGGCGCGCTACCGGACTGCGCTACGCCCCGCCTCAAGTGCGAATCGGTATTATGCAGGAAAATGCTGCGAAACGCAATAGTGAAAAGAAAGTTTTTAGGCATTAACTCCTTGACTGCTACAATCAAGTCCATTGTTTTTGACTTGATTTTGGATTTTTAACCGTGAAATGGTTGTGCGCAGGGCGCAAATTAAACTGTGAAACTCCTCTGATTATGGGGATTGTCAATGTCACACCGGATTCGTTTTCAGATGGCGGTGAACACTATAGTTGTGACAAAGCGGTAGAGCATGGATTGAAGCTTTTAGAGCAAGGCGCTGACATTTTGGATATCGGTGGTGAATCGACTCGTCCCGGAGCGCCCGAAGTTCCTGTCGAAGAGGAGTTGGCGAGAGTTATTCCGGTAGTGGAACAATTATCTGAAACAGGAGCGATCCTTTCCGTTGACACAAGTAAGCCGCAAGTGATTCTTTGCGCCGCTCAAGCGGGGGCTCACATCATAAATGATGTAAGGGCCTTGCAGTGGCCAGGGGCGCTAGATGCCGCCGCCAGCACAAATTTAGGTGTATGTTTGATGCACATGCGCGGAACACCTAAAAATATGCAAAGTCAGACTCAGTACGCCGATGTCGTCGAGGAGGTGGAATCTTTTTTACTGAGTCGAGCGCAAGCTGTCCAACGAGCGGGAATTCGTTCAGAAAGAATTTGCTTGGATTACGGTTTTGGTTTTGGAAAAACAGTGGAACAGAATTTTCAATTGCTAGCTAACACAGATCGTTTCGCTCAATTGCCGTATCCGCTCTTGGTTGGCCTTTCTCGGAAGTCCAGTCTAGGGGCGGTGACAGGACGATCTGTTCACGAACGGGTGGTGGCTTCAGTTACTGGTGCGCTTATCGCCGCGCAGCGCGGAGCGAGCATTGTTCGAGTGCACGATGTCGCGGCTACTCGCGATGCGTTTAAAATTTGGTTAATGACAGCCAGTCAAACTCACAAGGAATAAGGTTATGACTCGAAAATATTTTGGCACGGATGGGGTTCGTGGTCGCGTAGGGGAAGCTCCAATCACGCCTGATTTTGTGATGAAGTTGGGCCAGGCAGCTGGCCGAGTTCTCAGACGACATCTTGATGGCCACCGTCATGTTCGCGTAGTCATCGGTAAAGATACTCGTGTGTCTGGTTATATGTTGGAGGCGGCGCTTCAAGCGGGATTTTCCAGCGCTGGTGTCGATGTTGTGCTCTGCGGCCCCATTCCAACACCGGCGATCGCTTATCTTACTCGCGCGCAACGGGCAGATGCCGGTGTAGTGATCAGCGCCAGCCACAATCCATACAACGACAATGGCATTAAGTTTTTCTCTGAGTCAGGAACAAAGTTGCCCGATGAGGTCGAATTAGAAATCGAAGAAGAACTTGATAAGGGTTTCTCTTGTGTTGAAAGTCGTGAGTTAGGGAAGGCTTGGCGGCTGGAGGACGCATCGGGGCGCTACATTGAATTTTGCAAATCGACAATTGATAGCAACGTTAATTTAAAGGGACTTCGTATTTTGGTCGACTGCGCCAACGGAGCTGCCTATCACGTCGCGCCAGCTGTGTACCACGAATTGGGGGCGGATGTTTTTACTGTGGGTGATACTCCCGATGGCTTTAACATCAATGACGGTGTAGGCGCGACTCATACTGAACAGTTGTCTAAAAAAGTCTTTGAACGTGGCTGCGACGTGGGTATTGCGCTGGATGGTGACGCGGACCGGTTAATCATGGCTGACGCTAACGGCCATGTTTATAACGGTGACGAGTTGCTCTATGTGATGGTGCGTGATCGCATGTTGCGTGAAAAAGTCAACGGGGTTGTCGGAACATTGATGACGAATTACGCTTTGGAAAAGCGTTTCGCCGAACTTGGCGTTGAATTTGTTCGTGCCAAGGTGGGTGACCGATATGTTCTCGAACAGCTAAAGGCGCGGGAAGGATGGATTTTTGGCGGCGAAACTTCGGGCCATCTGTTGGTGTTGGATTGCCAAACGACCGGTGATGGAATCGTTAGCAGTTTGCAAGTGTTGGCCGCCATGAGGCGCCAAGGCAAAACGTTGGCGCAGTTGACGCAAGACTTGAAGTTGTTGCCGCAAGTTCTGATTAATAAACGCATTGAGAAAGGATTTGACTGGAAGTCTCATGAACCTATGCAAAAAGCGTTGTCTGAAGCTCAGGCTAAGCTTGAAGGCAGAGGGCGCGTGCTTATTCGACCGTCTGGAACAGAGCCGCTTTTGAGAGTGATGGTAGAGGCTGATGACAAAACGTTGGCTCAGACACTTGCTCAGCGTATTGCAGATACTCTTTAAGAGAAAAGGCTACCGATTTTCGGTAGCCTTAAAATCAGTTCAAAAGCCAATTTAATAGCGGTGGGGCGATCATCGGCGCAGCAAATGCGGTGACAATGCCCGCCAGCCCCATGGCTAACCCAGAAAACGCTCCTGCCTTATCACTAATCTGAAAAGCTCTTGAGGTGCCCATGCCGTGGGCGGAAACGCCAAGTGAGAAGCCTTTCACATAGTCCTTTTTTATTCTGAAGAGCTTGAATAAGGGGGTGGCCAATAAAGAACCAACGATTCCGGTCAGCACCACAATGCCTGCGGTGAATTCCGCGATACCTCCCATTTTTTCAGAAATTCCCATCGCAATCGGCGTGGTAACACTTTTAGGAGCCATAGACATAATGCTTTCAAAGGAGGCGTTGAAAAGCACACCCAGTAAAACAGTTGAAACGACTCCGGTAATGCAGCCAACAACAACGCCGATTAAAAGCGGAGCCCAAAGTTTGGCTAAACGCAGACGTTGGTCAAAAAGAGGAACTGCCAATGCAACCGTGGCCGGCCCTAAAAGAAAATGGACGAATTGAGCTCCAGCGAAAAACGTTTCGTATGAGGTGTGAGTGGTAAATAAAATAGCCAACAAAATGACCACGGCAATCACAAAAGGGGACAATAGGGTGAGGTAGCCACTTTTTTGATAAACCCAAATGCCGATTTGATAGGCCACCAATGTCAAGCAAAGCCACAAAACGGGGTTTTGAGCCAAGTGATCCCACAATAAATTAATCGTCATCATCGACTCCTAGCAGCTTGGCGCTCCATTGAATCACCAGTGCCGTTACAACCATTGTGATGGCGGTTCCAACTACCAAAATGGCGGCGATAGCCAGCCACTCAGAAGAAATACGATCCCAATGACGGACGATCCCAACGCCAGCGGGAACAAATAAAAGCGCTAAATGGGCAAGAAGCACGGAAGCGGTAAGACGCACTCGTTCAATGAGGTCATCTTTGATCAGAAAGCCGATCAGCAGAAAAATCATTCCGAGAACAGGCCCGGGGATAGGCCAGCCAAAGCCATAAGAAAGGGCTTCGCCGACTAACTGCAGCAATAAAAATAAAGCGACTGAAATTAACATCGAAGTGTCACCAAGTAAAAGGTCGTGCAATTGTGTCACCAAAGAAAGGAAAAATCCAAGACGGGTGACGCAGTATGTAGGTGGGATGAACTAGGCGAAAAAGATTTAAGAATCTATAGGGAGACAACAGTGTAAACCGCTATTTTAGCGCCTTATAACTGTTACCGTGATTTACAAGATATTAGGTTATCCCTGATTAAAAAAGGAACGTTTTAAGCAGAAAATACTAGAGGCTAGATTTTTTAGAGTCTTTCAATATGGAGGTTGTCTATGCGAAAAACTCGTTGTGCATTAGCCGTCGGTTTAGCGTTGATTACAGGTGTGGCCTATGCCGTGGTGCCTGAAGTCAGTACCGATGTGAAAAAGGCGACAGAAACAATTTATAAAGATCCTGTGATGCAAAAAATGCTCACGGAATTAACAAGCGATGAAAATGCTCAATTCCGCTTTAACACTCACATGGAAGTGGCTCGCATCGCATCGCCGTCTCGCTCAGAAATGCGACGCGCAGAAGAGCTCGCACGCCGTATGGTTGAAGAATGGGGATTTGATAAAAAAGACATTATGACGACGCCTGAAGGCATCATTAAAGGCGCCGGTATTCAGAAGGTGGACGGCTTGCCTGTTTACAACGTGTGCGTTCGTATCCCGGGGACCTATTCTCAAGAAAAAGGTGCGCAAAGCTATAAGGGACAGTTCCCGAAGGTCTTGTTAGAAGGGCACACCGACACAGTGAATCCGGCGAAATTACCGCCGAAGAGCAATCCTTACATGCCTGTGAAACTTCAGAAGGCTTCAGAAGCGATTGTGGCAACTCCGGAAGCATTGGCGGCTATTAAGGATGAATTGCATTTTGATAAAAACGGCAAGATCATTCAGGATGAAAACTACAAGAAGGCGTATGTGCGTTACGCCAGTTTGGAAGACGCTCAAAAGAAGGGTGGCTATCGTATCTACGTGCCTGGTTTTGCCGATGCTATGGGTAACACGACCGGTGTCATGACCGCCGCCATCATGATGAAGAAGTACAACATCAAGCCCGTTTACGATATTTGGGTTTGCGGCACGACCGGTGAAGAAGGCAAGGGCAACTTGTGCGGCATGAAGCAACTTTATGGCTACAACCAAGACACAGGCAAGGGCAATAACGCTTTGAATTTTGTGGCCAATTTTGGTGCCGACTCGACGCGTCCGGGATCCGGAACGCTTAATTATTTAGGCAGTTACCGCTTTGAAGTGAAGTACACGGAACCTGAAGGCTATAAGCAGGGCGGAGCCGAAGCGCCGAGCGCGCTGATGGCGATGACCCGTTCAATCGCTAAGATTTCCGATATCAAATCGCCGTGGGATTTGGATAAGAAAGCCGAACGCACAACCTATACGGTTGGTGTGGCAAGTTGCGACGCAGCCGCTCCTGGGGAACGCTCTCGCTCTTGCACGCTAATGGTTGATATGCGCTCGCCGACACAAGGGCCGTTGAGTGCAATGCGTTCTCAAATTGAACCCACCTTCAAGGCCGCAATGGATGAAGAAAATGCCAAGTATGGCCTAAAGAGTGGTGATAAGAACGCCGTGAAGATGGAATTGGTGTGGTTCGGGGACCGCCCGGCTCACCAACGTAAGAACTTCAACGACATCGCCACGCAAATCTATTGGCAAACTGCCCAAACAGTGGGTATTGACCAAATCAAGGCGTTGAAGACGAATTCTTCCAGTTTGAACGATAACGTTCCGGCTGCAGTTGGTGTGCCGACAGTGAACTTTAATGTGCATACCGTTGCCGCCAGCGGTGGCGGACATACCTTTAACGAATGGGGCATTCCTGGTAACGCCCAAGATGAAGGTAAGCGCATTTTCCGCATGATTTTGATGGGCTTGACGGCTGCAGGCTATCACACGAGCACGGGTGATGTGGTTAAACCGACGGCGGCTCCTATTGGCGCTCGTACGACTGAAGAAATGTACTAAGGGACATCGGGAGAACATTATGAAAGGAAAATTATTAGTTGCTTTACTGGGTTCTTTTGCCGCTTCGGTGGCGATGGCCGATGTTTCCAGTGTCTTGACCGTTGATATCCAGGGTCCCGGAGGTCACAGTAACGGCGCATACGGCAACACCAACGCTGTTCACGCCGGAGCGCGCGCCATTATGGAAATTGAAAAAGCCATCCCCTCTCAAAAACAATGCGTTGTTTCAGGGTTTAATGGTGGCAACTCCGTGAACTCCATTGCCGCTGATGGACACTTTAAGGTTTCTTTGAATGCCAAGGATGAAAAAGAGTTGGCGACTCTGAAACAAAAAGTTGAAGAGGCGGTAAAGAAAGGTGTTGACGCTGAAAACGCTTTTAGAGGCGTTAAGCCGGGTCAACTCACCGGAGGCGTTCCGGCTGAGGTTCGTTTCACCATTAAATAGTTGAGTTGAGGTTTGCGGCGATCGATGAGATCGCCGCTTTTAGCAGAATAAAAGATCATAAAAAGATCTAAAACTTAATTCAGATCAAATAAAAATAAATTTATAAATAAAATAGTGACAATAAAATGCAATAATAATAGTATCAAAAAATGATACGGAGATAAAAATGAAAAAATATGAATGGTTGCTTGATTTGGTGGCTCAAACGGTTTTTTCGGTCGCCTTTACGTTATTGAGCGTTGGTTCAGTGGTGGGAATCTTGAGTTCGATTTGAAAAGTGATAAAACAGTAGATGACAAAAGCCGGCGTGATAGCGCCGGCTTTTGCTTGGACCAAAGAAGTCTTTAGGACTTGAACGTTTTTTGTTAAGGAGACACAAACAAACGCTCATTGAGCTGGGAGAGATTTTTCCAAATTTTAGTTTCCACCCCTTTTCTGGCCCCTAAATTCGGAAAACCGCTCAAACTTCTTACTTGTTCGATACTTTATCGCAGAAATCTTGCGTGAAGCTTACGATCAAATAAAAAGGTTCGTAACTTGTATATTAACGATAATCATTCTCATTTGCAAGTATTTTTGAAGATTCTTTTTGATGAACAAAAACTTCCAAATTTCGGTAAGATACGGCCTCTCATAACTTTTTGGCCGGTAAAGCCATGTCTGAACACGAATTATTGCTATCTGATTTTGATTTCGATCTGCCTGCTGATCGAATCGCTCAATTTCCATTAAAAGATCGCTCTGCCAGTCGTCTGTTGCATGTTATGCCTGATCGTTTGGAAGATTGGCATTTCAAGGACATTGTTAATTTGCTTCGTCCTGATGATCTTTTGGTGATGAACAACACAAAAGTAATCAAAGCTCGACTGTTAGGGAAAAAAGAGACAGGCGGAGCGGTTGAGGTCTTAATTGAGAGGATCACCGGGGAGTGTGATGCGATCGCTATGGCGCGCGCCAGTAAAAGCCCTAAGGCTGGAAGCTTCCTAATTTTTGAGGCGCAGGGGCAAACGGAACGTGTCGAGGTGATAGGGCGTGAAGGAGAGTTTTTCGCTCTGCGTTTTGAACATCCGGTCTTGGAAGTTTTGGATTTCTTCGGCAAGGTGCCGCTTCCTCCCTATATTGAGCACGCCGCTGATAAAAGCGATGAAATGCGTTATCAAACGGTCTATGCGAAGACGCCCGGCGCGGTTGCCGCGCCGACGGCCGGTTTGCATTTCACTGAGGAAATTCTGCAAGCCTTAAAGCAAAAAGGCGTTGAAATTGCTTTTGTCACTTTGCATGTCGGGGCGGGTACTTTCCAGCCTGTTCGGGTTGAAAAACTCTCCGAGCACATCATGCACTCAGAGTGGTACACCATTAGTCAGGAAACGGCTGACGCGGTTAATCGCGCCAAACGGGAAGGTCGTCGAGTAGTGTCTGTGGGGACCACAAGTCTTCGAGCGTTGGAAAGCGCGGCGATTCGAAAAGGAGAAATTCAGTCCGGGGCTCGTGATACTCGTTTATTTATCAAGCCCGGTTATGAATTTAAGATTATCGACGCGTTGATCACCAATTTCCATTTGCCGAAATCGACTCTTTTGATGTTGGTTTCTGCCTTGGCGGGAAAAGAGCGAATTGATTCCGCCTACCAATACGCAATTAAGCAAAACTATCGCTTCTTCAGTTATGGAGATGCGATGTTGCTGGAAAAAAAGCCGGAGTAAATAGTGAGCCTCGAATTTATATTAAAAAAGACAAGCGGAAAGGCCCGCCGCGGTGAAATGAAATTAAATCACGGTATGGTGCAGACGCCCATTTTCATGCCGGTTGGCACCTATGGCACGGTCAAGGCAATGGCGCCCAATGAGCTCAATGAGATCGGTTCTCAGATCATTCTTGGAAACACCTTTCATCTTTGGTTGCGGCCCGGCCTGGATGTGATTGAAAAACACGGCGGGTTGCACCGCTTCATGGGGTGGGACAAACCGATTTTGACAGACTCGGGAGGATTTCAGGTCTTCTCTCTTAAAGGGCTGAGAAAGATCACCGAAGAGGGTGTGAAATTTGCCTCCCCCATCAACGGCGACAAGCTATTTTTGACACCTGAAGTTTCCATGCAGATTCAAAAAGTGCTCAATAGCGACATCGTCATGGTGTTTGATGAGTGCACACCCTATAAGATCAACGACCGGCCCGCCACCGAAGCCGAAGCGGCCAAGTCCATGCGCATGTCTTTGCGTTGGGCGAAGCGAAGCAAGGATGAATTTGAACGCTTGGGCAATCCCAATGCCTTGTTTGGCATTGTGCAAGGGGGAATGTACGAGCATTTGCGCGAGGAATCCCTTCAAGGCCTAAAAGAGATCGGTTTTCATGGGTATGCGATAGGAGGCTTGTCTGTCGGCGAGCCTAAAGAGGAAATGCATCGCATCATGGACAAGATTGTTTGGCAGCTGCCTGAAGATAAACCACGCTATTTAATGGGAGTGGGGACGCCTGAAGATCTTGTTGAAGGGGTTAGTCAAGGCATTGATATGTTTGACTGTGTGATGCCCACTCGTAATGCTCGAAACGGCTGGCTTTTTACTCGTTACGGTGACATCAAGATTCGAAACAGTAAGTACAAAGACGACTTACGACCTCTTGATCCGACGTGTGATTGTTATGCCTGCAAGCATTTCACAAGGGCTTATTTGCATCACTTGCAAAAAGTCAATGAAATTTTGGGGGCTCGGTTAAATACAATTCATAACTTGCACTACTATCTGCATCTCATGCAGGAAATGCGTGACGCGCTGGATGAAGATCGCTTCGAGCAGTGGCGAGAAGAGTTTTACAAAAATCGTGCGCGTGGTGTGGATTGACACAATTAATTCAGCTCAAAGCACCGTATAATTAACGAACAGTTTTGTCTAATGAAATTAGACACTTTTTATGGAGTAACACATGTTTTTTATTTCTGACGCTTTTGCGCAAACCGCCGCCGGTGGTGATACGGCCAGTTTGGTGACCAGCTTGTTGCCGATGATTCTTATCTTTGTTGCCTTTTGGTTCTTCTTGATCCGCCCGCAACAAAAGCGCCAAAAAGAACACGCCAAGATGGTTGACGCGCTCACCAAGGGTGATGAAGTGTTAACGGCTGGCGGAATTGCCGGACGCGTGGTTGAAGTGCGTGACGACTATATGGTTGTGCAAATCGCTTCTGTCAAAGACGAGCAGGTGACTTTAACGATGCAACGTGCGGCCGTGCAGACGGTCTTGCCCAAGGGCACGATTAAGACCTTTTAATTTTTGACCCCAAGGCTTAAGTCTTGGGGTTTTCGCAGAATCGTTACGTGATGACCATCAGAGCGTTTCGGTTTGAAGCCAGAGAGAGCGAGCCCAGAGAGTCGTTCTCTTTTTCAGTTTATTCTGGGGAAAAGACGTGAACCGTTATCCATTGTGGAAATACATCGTCATTATTGTTGCCCTGGTTATCGGGATGATTTACACAACGCCAAACTTCTTCGGGGAGTCGCCGGCTGTGCAAATCTCGAGCCAAAAGGCCACGATCAAAGTCGATGAGCATATTTATGAGCGAGTTCAAAAAGTGCTTGCCGGGGCCGATATTAGGCCTGACGGCATCTTTTTTGAACAAGGGGCTCAACAATCTACGATTCGAGTCCGCTTTGAGCCGACGCAGGCTGAGTTACAGCTGCAGGCCAAGGAAGTGATCGAAAGAGAACTCAATCCGGATCCAGCCGATCCGTCTTTTGTCGTTGCATTGAACTTGGTGCCAAATACACCTCAATGGTTACTGAGTTTGCATGCGTTGCCGATGTATCTAGGCTTGGACTTGCGTGGCGGTGTTCACTTCCTTTTGGAAGTCGATATGGACGCTGCCATCGACAAGCGAGCCGATGCCATAGCAAGCGACTTGCGTTCTCAATTCCGTGAAGAACGTATTCGCCACGCCGGTATCACTCGTAACGGAACGTCGCTTGAAATCGCTTTCCGTAGCCAAGAAGAACGGGATAAAGCCCGCGATCTTTTGCGCAATACCCATAACGATTTATCGCTAGATGATCGTGACGATGCGCAAATGTTTCGCTTGGTGGCGACCATGACAGATGCCTCGTTGCGAGAAGTCCGTGACTACGCGCTAAAACAAAATATCTCGACATTGCATAACCGTATTAACGAACTGGGCGTGGCCGAGCCGGTGATTGCGCAGCAAGGCGCCAACCGCATCGTGGTTCAATTGCCCGGGGTTCAAGATACGGCAAAAGCAAAGGAAATTTTGGGACGTACGGCCACTTTGGAAATTCGCATGGTGGACGATTCTCCTGAGGCCTATGCCCAATTAGCCGCAGGAACCGTTCCTTTCGGTGACGAGCGCTATCTGGATCGAGCGGGAGTGCCGATTTTGGTGAAGCGTCAGGTCGTTTTAACCGGTGATAACCTCAACGACGCTCAGCCGGGATTTGACCAACAAACTCAGGAGCCGACGGTTAATTTGACGTTGGATAGCCGAGGCGCTCGTATTTTCCAAGACGTGACCCGAGATAACGTGGGTAAACGCATGGCCATTATCCTTTTTGAAAAAGGTAAAGGCGAAGTGGTTACCGCTCCGGTTATCCGCCAGGAAATCGGCGGTGGAAGAGTTCAAATTTCCGGACGAATGACCGCGACAGAGGCGACGGATACCGCCTTGCTTTTAAGAGCCGGTTCTTTGGCGGCACCGATGGAAATTATCGAAGAGCGCTTGGTCGGTCCGAGCTTGGGTGCGGCCAATATTGAGGCAGGCTTCCGTTCGACTTTGTATGGTTTCGCGGTAGTGTCCATTTTCATGATCTTGTACTACCAGGTGTTCGGTGCGGTATCGGTGTTTGCGTTAAGCTGCAACGTGATGCTTTTGGTGGCGCTGCTTTCAATGCTTCAGGCGACATTGACCTTGCCGGGTATCGCCGCTATTGCCTTAACTCTTGGTATGGCCGTTGACGCGAACGTTTTGATTAATGAACGCGTGCGTGAAGAGTTGCGAGAAGGACGAACGCCTCAACAGGCCATCAGTGAGGGTTTTGATAGGGCTTTCGCAACGATTTTGGACTCCAACGTGACGAGTTTAATTGCCGGTATCGCGTTGTTGATTTTTGGTTCCGGTCCGGTCAGAGGCTTTGCTGTGGTGCACTGCCTGGGTATTTTGACGTCAATTTTCACCTCGGTTGTGGTAAGCCGCGGCGTGATTAATTTGATCTATGGTCGTCAGAAGAAGCTGAAGAGACTCCACGTGGGTCAAATTTGGAAACCGACGGAATAGGGGAGTGAAGTATGGAGTTTTTTAGAATTCGGCGCACAATCCACTTCATGCGCTTTGACAAGGTCTTCAATACGATCTCGTTCATTTCGTTCGTTATCGCCGTGTTTTTGTTGTGTACCCGAGGCCTTGCGTTCTCCATTGAGTTCACAGGCGGTACGGTTATGGAGGTTACCTACCCACAGGCGGCTCCCACGGAACAGATTCGTGAACAAATTAAAACCTCATTGGGCGTGGAAGCGGCGGTGCAAAATTTCGGTACCGCTCGCGACGTGATGATTCGTTTGCCGATCGTTGAAGGTGAAAGTTCCGGTCAACAAGCCAAGGAAGTGATGGCTGTTTTGAATCAAACAGAACCGGGTGCTAAGATGACTCGCGTTGAATTCGTCGGCCCTCAAGTGGGTGAGGAATTGGCCACTGACGGGTTGACCGCGCTCATTTTGGTGATCATCGGCATTGTCACGTATTTGGCATTCCGATTTGAATGGAAATTCTCCATCGCCGCCATCATCGCCAACTTGCACGACGTGGTGTTGGTTTTGGGTATTTTCTCATTCTTCCAATGGGAATTTTCTCTGCCGGTGTTAGCGGCGCTGCTTGCCGTGTTGGGTTACTCGGTGAACGAATCGGTGATTATTTTCGACCGTGTGCGTGAACACTTTAAAAAGATGCGTCGTACGGGAACGGTGGAAATTATTGATTCAGCCATTACCGCGACCATGTCTCGTACGGTCATTACCCACTCTTCAACCCTAGCCATGACGTTGGCGATGTTCTTCTTTGGAGGGCCCGCCCTGCATTACTTTGCGCTTGCGCTCACAATCGGTATTTGCTTGGGTGTGTACTCCTCGGTGTTTGTGGCCGCCGCGATCGCTTTGTATTTAGGTGTGAAGCGCGAAGATTTGGTCAAACCAATAAAGAAAGATCAGGTTCAGGAGATGGTTCCATAACTGACCTGAGACATGAAAAAGGGGGTGTTGATAAAGTCGTCTGTTGCCGATGAGATCAACGCCCCTTAATTTATCAATTCAATCCTCAAAATGTGGGCCAGGGAGTCGAACCCGGGGCCACCTAGTAAGATGAAGTTGTCAGGAGTCATCTTACTGTGTCCAACTCTACTATTAAACAAAAATCACTGTTTAATTGCTACACCATTGCAGCGTAGCAAAGAGAAAAAATTAATGATTTTGTCGATGAATTAGTGCAATAGTTGTACAACTATCAATGACAATAGGCCAAAAACAAGGGGGTTAATAAGTCAGTCGAAGCAGACTTTATCAACACCCCTTTTTCGTGGTGAGATTAAGGCGATTTTTGGTAGAGAGCGTATAAGACAGCTCGGATAATCGCATCCGAAGTTTGTTTGCTGAGCGCCTCAATCGCATCCGGATCAGTTAAAGATGTCGTGTCATACTCTTGAGGCATTTTTTTCATTTCACCAATCACCACATCTTTCCAAAACGCCGGCGCCTCACTTTCTTCCCAATATCCACGGCCTCGGCCAAAATGCGCAACGGCTAAATAAAGTAAAACAGCTTCCAGCAAGAAATTTTGCAAAGCCATTTTGCTCCAGGAAACTCGCGTTCCATGGACCCCTTTGACTTGGTTGTATGCCAGGGCCGCTCCTGCGCCGCCGATAGCGCCGATAACCGTCCCTAAAAGAGTGCCTAAGCCAGCGCTTAATCCTCCGGTGCCAATGTCGGCAGCTAAACCCGTGGCCGCTCCAGCGCCGACCGCTCCCACAATCGCCGCTCCTTTAGGATTGGCTGCGGTATTGATTGTCCAGTCTGTTTTTAATCGTCTAAGGATTTCGCGTTTGACACCGGATCCTTCCAGCTGATGGGCATCAATGAGACGCTGGGTCAGCGCGCAAAGAGAATCAGCGGCTCTGGCGGCTAAAGCATTTTTGGCGTCTTCAATCGGACCGCTTTGCAGTTTAACCACCCCCAGACGTCTGCCCCAGTCTTTGACTTGTTCAGTTAAGGAATAGTTCGAAAGCTCCTCGTGATCAACAGCCAATTGCGTCATGTAATTGGCAATCGCTTCAATGGAGGTTGAGTAAACAGCTCTTCTTTGGCGACTCCAAGCTTCTCTCAATGCTTCAAAGGTAACTTTTTGATCATCGGTCAGCACTTCTGCGATTGCATCAAAGAGAGCGAATTCCTGCACCCAACATCGGGCAAACGCGTCCATCGGCAAAACATTTTTAACCAAAGGGTACTGAGCCATATACTCTGTCCAACGCTTTAGCTCGGCCTGCTCGATTTCCTGCTCTCGAGGTTTGCCCATTTGGTTAAGTAGGACAATGACGGGTTTGCCGATCCAAGACAGAATTTGCATTTCGGCTGCGATGTAGGAGCAGGCTTGAGGTGACTCACTGGCGTTGACCAAATAAAGGACAACGCTACTGGTATCCCGCACGTGCTTTAAAGCTCTTTGGTTGAGCCACAGAGCCTTATTGGACATGCGATCCCATACCTCGGACATGAACCAGCCAATGGGATTGGAGCGACCATCGAGTCGCTTGGCCAAGCGCACGCTATCGCCAAATCCCGGTGTGTCCCAGAGCACGAGCTCAGAGCAGCCGTCACTGGCACGGATCAAAACATAATCATCATTTGTTTCCGTGACATGAGGACGATCGGCAACTTCTCCTATGTCTCGACCCAGCAGGGTGCGAGCTAGGGTTGTTTTCCCAATATTGGTGTGCGACACCAAGCTTAAATTGATGCGCATAGTTTGTTGATCAGACATAATTCAGTCCTAATGTACTTGCCCAATGGCGAGTTTTAATTCGTCACAAGTTTGTTGGTCCGGGCGTACCGCGCTGTGATAGAACACAACGGGCAGTCCCACACCTTCACAAAAATTCTTCCACAGTTGTTTACGAGATTCGATGCGGTCGGCATAGTCTCCAAAACGAGCGAGATAGGAGGACATGTCCACCATGACAACTACCGGGGTCTTTTTCATTTTTTCTTTGACCCTCGTAAGTGCCTCGCCTTGCACTTCATGTTCAGGGGTTGTGGTGGCATTCATGAGAACCCATACTTGTTGGGATTGTCCTTGTGCCTGCAGTGTGAGCGATTCTTCGTCAGTTTCCGGATTCCAGTGGTGTGTTTTAACTTCGGATAAGTTAAAACCAAGCTCTTCGGCGAAGCGATAAATGCTCTCGATATTTTGGGGATTGTCGCTATGCTCTGAGATCAGGAGGTCCAGCGTCATGGCCTCCGAGCGCCACGTCTTCAAAATGTCTGCGTAATAGCGGTCCGATAAGTCAAGTGGAAAATCCTTTTGCAATTTTGAAATCTGCAAAGAGTGTTTGAGCGCTAAAAGCAAACGGGGAATGGCTACAAACAGAGCCAACATGAAAATCATGCGCATTAACCAAAGCCCGGCCGAAATATCCACGCTATTGACCGCTAATCGGTCAAAACGCATGTTGGCCACATCCAAAATATTAGGCATGGGACCAAGGAAATTGGTGAAGACGCCATAAGTAAGCGCAATGATTTGGTAAACCACGTTGGGATTGTTGGCAAACCAAGTGCTTTCCCAGCCCACGGTATAAGCGGTTCCGATGCCACGCAAAAGCACACTGGCAATCATTCCGAGAACAAATGCGAACGCCGCTAGGTGAAAAGCTCTGGCAACAAAGTGCGATACGAACGGCTGAAGCACAGAGGTTAAAGATTTGGTTAAGCGAATGTGTTTGGTTGTGAGCGTTTTTTCTAAGATAGTCAAAGCCGAGCGCATTCCTAAAAAATCTCTAAAGGTTTGATGGCGCACGGTGGAGATGAAAAGGGCGACATAGACCAAAATGTTCCAAAGCAATATGCCGAAAAAAGGCAGGGACAATAAATTGATTCGCGAACTCTCTGAGGCAAACTGATCCGTCAGCAGTCCTAAAAAGAACGCGAAAGCTATCAGGAGCGCGTTAATCCATGTCGGTGGGGTGAAATTCAGAGCGATTGGTTTAACAGAAGGATTTTTAGCCACGATCATCTTTTCAACGATGCGAGCGCGCGCCACCAAAAAAGAGGAAATGGTGGCGTCTTCACCGACAGCCAACGCAGCTTGCCGCGTGGCGCGATTGGCGTCGCTACTTTCCCAACTTAAAGTGGGCGTCTCCTCAAGCATCTTTGCCTGAGTGATCGTTTCAACATCTTTAAGGGAGAAACGACCGTGATGGATTGTTTTATATGCCTCGCTCATCAATTTCTGAGTCCAAATAATGTCTTCAACAATTGTAATGATTCGTAGAGCTCAAAAGTCACCCGAAAAACATCAAATTGTATTTTGTTTCCATAAACGGACGAGTTCCTGAGTCTTTTGCTCGGGATTGTCCTGACCGCAAATGGCGGATATAACGGCTACGCCCTGAACGCCAGCTTTAACAGCGCTTTCGATATGGTGCGCTTTAATTCCGCCAATGGCGACCGCGGGAACTGGACAAATTTGCATTAGTTTTTTCAATCCATCAAAGCCGATCGGTGCGGCCGCGTCTGGTTTGGTGGTTGTGCTAAAGATAGGTCCCACACCGACATAGTCAACCATTTTGGGATCGACCAAAGCCATTTGTTCAGCATTGTTAATTGAAAGCCCCACTATTTTTTCGGGTCCCAATAATTTTCTCACCACTTCAACCGGTAAATCTTTTTGGCCTACATGAACACCGTCGGCGTCGCAGGCCAGTGCGACATCCACATCATCGTCAATGATGAGCGGAACCTGATAATTTTTAAGCATCTGTTTTAGAGAAAGCGCGCATTCGTAACGTTGACGCTTTTTCCATTGGGGAGCTCGGAATTGAACAACGGTGGCACCGGCTTGAACCGCCAATTGGGCTGTCTGAACCATTCCAAGGTTCTCGGTCAAAACGGGGTCAAGGATTAAATAGACAGAGTAGTTTATGTTCTTGCTGAGCATTTTAATTTTTACTTGTTCAGATATGCTCTCGAGCAATCGCATAGAGCGCGTCTAGATAGGCTGGGTGAAAACTGCCTGGGCCAGTGCTTTTCGACGCGGCGATCTCAGAGGCTTGTTTCGCCATGGTCAGAGCGGCAGCGGTGGCTTCAAGGGGCGAATCGCTTTTGGCGCAATAAGCAGCCACGAGTGCTGACAACGAACATCCCGTTCCTACCACCAAAGTCGTTAAAACGTCACCTCCGACTACGCTTAAAGTGCGTTTGCCGTCCGTAACAAAGTCAGTTTCTCCCGTGACAGCGACAATTGTGTGATAACGCAAAGCGACTTGTCGGGCGGCTGACACGGCCTGGCGGCTATCATCGGCGCTGTCAACTCCGTGTCCTCCGTTGCCGGCTCCCGCAAGACTGAGAATTTCACTGGCGTTACCCCGAACCACAGTGGGCATGAGATTCAGAAATTGATGAATCATCTTATCGCGCCAAGGTAAAAGGCCGCTGGCAACGGGGTCTAATACCCATGGTTTATTTGTTTTTTGGGCAGCCTCAATGGCCAGCTGCATGGCGACAAAACGTTCCTCGGTAAGGGTGCCCACATTAATGAGTAAGCAATCTGCGATGGCAGCGAAATCAGCGCTTTCGTGTTTGTCGATGATCATGGCAGGCGATGCCCCAGCGGCTAACAGTACGTCAGCGGTAATTTCCTGAACGACATCGTTTGTCATGCAGTGAACAAGCGGGTGCGTTTTGACCATATGATGGCAGGCCTGGTCAAAACTTTTTAAGGGAAAAACTTCAGTGTTATTCATAATAAGACAGAGAAAAACAATGTGTTGACGATACCACAATGGGGATGGATCGGTACAATGCTGTGCAAATAATTATTTGATTAAAAGACTCATGCTCATTCACCCTCAGTTCGACCATATCGCTTTTTCAATTGGCCCGGTGTCTGTTCATTGGTACGGCCTGATGTACTTATTGGGTTTCGCACTTTTTTGGCTGATGGGAACTTACCGCGCGCAACGCGATCAATGGCGGCAAATGGATTCTGAGAAAGTCGAAGACTTGTTATTTTTCGGCGTGCTCGGCGTCATCCTAGGAGGTCGATTGGGGTATTGCCTCTTTTATCAACCGGAATTTTATATTTCATACCCTTCACAAATTATTCGGATTTGGGATGGCGGAATGAGCGCTCACGGCGGTGTGATCGGAGTCATTCTTGCCATGCTTTACTTCGCTAAAACGCGTTCTGTCGCTTTTTTGGCGGTGGCTGATTTTGTTTCTCCTTTGGTGCCCCTTGGACTATTTTTTGGCAGGATCGGTAATTTTATCAACGTGGAGTTATGGGGAAGGGTTTGCTCAAATGATTTTGCTTTGGCCATGATTTTCCCTCAAGCTGGTGATGATCTGCCACGTCATCCTTCTCAACTCTATGAGGCGACTTTAGAGGGGTTGCTGCTATTTGTTGTTTTATGGTTTTATTCCGCCCGCAGACGCGAGCCGGGCAGGGTGGCCGCTCTTTTTTGCTTAGGCTACGGTTTGTGTCGTTTTTTGGTTGAGTATTTCAGACAGCCGGATGCTTTCCTGGGTTTGCAGGCGCTTGGGCTCAGTCAGGGTCAGTGGCTTTCATTGCCAATGATTTTAGTTGGCGCGGCGCTTTGGATTTGGGCGGGACGCAAACAATTTTGTTAAAGCTCCTGAGGTTTGGTTTGTTTTAAAATCAACTCACAATCTTCTTTTGTCAAACGCCTCATCGAAAACTCACAGCCGCAATAAAGCTGATTGTAAAAACCATTAAGTTTCAGCAATTCATTGCGACGTTGTTGAAGCCCGCCTTTTCTCCAGTTTTTGTCCCAATATTGAGTATCAGGATAAAGAGCTTCGGCGGCTTTGCCCGCGCGATTGATTTGTTCGATATCTTTCCAGCGACTGGAAGCTAAGGTGGTCGTAAATAGTTTGATTTTTTCCTTAGAGGCAATACGGGCTGCTTCGGCCAAACGGTAGTTAAAGCAGACTTGGCAACGCTCGCCTCTTTCAGGCTGATTCTCCAGGCCTCGAACGGCTTGTCTCCATTGACCATGATCGTAGTCGCCGTCAATCACACGCACTTGAAGTTGTTGGGCATAGCGCTTGAGTTCGTTTTTCCTGATGATGTATTCGGAATCAGAATAAATGTTGGGATTGAAATAAAACAGTGTCGGTTTGAAATCGTTTTGTAAAAGCCACTCCAATATGGCCGATGAGCATGGCGCGCAGCAGCAATGCAATAAAACTTCAGTCATGAAAAAGCAAAATAGTTACGGTTTAATGTTGGCAATTGTATACTGCACGAAGTGATTGCGAGAGCATTTCTATGAGTACGATTTCAGACAATATCACCGCTGTGCGTGAAAAGATTAACCGTGTGGCCAACGGAAGAGCGGTTAAATTGCTGGCGGTCAGTAAAACTTTCCCCAATGAGGCTATTGCGCAGGCGTTGGCGGCCGGCCAGCGTTGTTTCGGTGAAAATTATGCGCAAGAAGGTGCTGGTAAGGTGGAGTATTTCAGAGAGTATTACGCTCAAGAGCCGATTGAATGGCACTTTATAGGTCCCCTTCAGTCTAATAAAACACGGCTGGTTGCCGAGCATTTTGACTGGGTTCAAAGCATTGACCGGTTAAAAATTGCTCAACGATTGAATGATCAACGACCGTCGACGTTGCTGCCACTTAATGTTTTGGTGGAAATCAATATTGATAACGAGCCAACGAAGAGTGGGGTCAGTCTTGATCAATTGCAGGACTTGTTACCGCAATTGAGGTTGTTGCCGAGAATTCGCCTGAGGGGACTGATGTGTGTCCCCAGGGCTGACAGCGCAGAGGTTCAGAAAAGAAAAGCTTTTTCATTGATGAAGGAAACATTTGATCAATATCGGGCTCAGGGGTATCCGTTCGATACGTTATCCATGGGTATGAGCGCTGATTTTGAGTGGGCAGTCGAAGAAGGGGCCAATTTGGTCAGAATCGGTTCGGCCATCTTTGGAGCTAGAGATTATTCAAGAAAATAAAAAGGAGAGAAGATGCAAAAACGTATTGCAATGATCGGCGGCGGCAATATGGCGGGCGCTTTGGTGGCGGGATTGGTAGCCGCGGGCTATCCGAGTCATTTAATTGATGTAATGGATCGCAATCAAACGAAGTGCGACCGTTTGCACACCGAATATGCCGTTAATACCCACTTGACGGCAGGTGACTGGTTAAAGCAAGCCGAAGTGGTGGTGCTGGCTGTTAAACCGCAAGGTTTATTTGATACGATCGGAGAGATTAAAACTTTCCTCAGTGCTCAGGCGCTTTATATCTCTATTGCCGCCGGCGTTCGGATCGAAGATATGGCTCGTTGGTTAGGCAGCGATCGGGTGGTGAGAGCGATGCCGAATACACCGGCGCTGGTGAAGGCTGGAGTGGTCGGATTTTTCGTTCCGAAGAAACTGACCGATCAAAAAGAAGAGGTTTTGACAATCTTGCAGGCGATGGGGGAGACAATCGAGGTTAAAAGCGAGCAAGAACTCGATTGGCTCTCAACGGTGTCGGGTTCCGGTCCCGCTTATGTGTTTCGGTTTATCGAGGCGCTGGAGGCGGCTGCCATCAAGCGTGGATTTGACGAGCAAAGTGCAAGAAAAATGGCTATTCTCACCGTGCTGGGCGCTGCTAAATTGGCGGTTTCGAGTTCAGACTCGCCGGCGCAGCTTCGGGTAAATGTTACGAGTAAGGGTGGCACGACCGCCGAAGCATTGCGGGTGATGCAAGAGCACCATTTCATGGAGATGATGGACGAGGCTGTTCAAGCGGCCTATAACAGAAGTCAGGTGCTGGCAGATGAGTTAGGTAAGCGTTAAAACAATTTGGGCGAGATATTGGTCTCGCCCATCGTTTAATCAGTTGCCGAAATGGAACTCACGGGTGGTAGATTCAGAGTTCGACACCCTTCTAGGTTAAGGCTATTGACGGCTGTTTTAATGGCGTCAATGGCGGGCATGCGGTTAAAGCTCTTTCGCCATGCAACGATTACTCTGCGTGTGGGAACAGGTTTTTCAAAAGCAATGGCTTTTACCAACTCGTCTCCATTCGTTTCCTTTAGTGCTGAGCTCGGCAAGACCGTGATGCCCAAACCCTGAGCGACCATATGGTGAATCGTCAGTAAGGAAGATCCCTCTACTGTTTTTTGAATCGTAGAGATCCCGTTTTTTCTTGGCGTAGATTCAGGACAAGCTTCCAAAATTTGATCTCTGAGACAGTGGCCCTTGCCGAGCAATAAAAGCTTGCCTGACCGAATCTCATCTCGATGGATTTCGTTTCGAGAGGCCCAAGGATGATCGTGTGGCACCGCCACCACAAAGTCTTCGTCATAGAGAGGCATGAACATTAGTCCGGGTTCGTTGATGGGCAGAGCCATGATGGCAACATCAATCTCACCGGCGCGAAGCTGCTCAAGCAAATTAGACGTGTAATTTTCCGACAAAATGAGAGGCATTTTGGGAGCTATGTGCAGCATTTTGTGCACTAAACCGGGCATTAAATAAGGACTGATCGTAAAAATCGCTCCTAAGCGGAGAGTACCGCATAACGGATCCTTACCTTGAACAGCAAGCTCCTCAATACGGCGGACATCCTCAAGAACTTTTTGGGCTTGCTCGACGATATTTTCTCCAACTGCTGTCAGAGAGACCTCCTGGGAGCGTCTCTCAAAAATATGCACGCCCAATTCCTCTTCCAGTTTTCTAACCGCCACGGATAAAGAAGGTTGAGAAATAAAACAAGACTCGGCCGCACGTCCGAAATGACGTTCTCTAGCAACGGCAATGATGTATTTCAATTCTGTAAGAGTCACTTATGCCTCCAAAAAATTTTCGTATCCGCTAAACCACCGTTTAGCGTGTTGTTTAGCCTCATCGGGAGATTCTTGAAGCCATTTTGCTGCGAAATCACGAGCTTTTTCCAACAAAGGAGCGTCACTTTCTAAATCTGCGAATCGTAAAAGAGGAACCCCAGATTGCCTCGCGCCTAAAAATTCTCCCGGTCCTCTGATTTCTAAATCACGACGGGCAATTTCAAAACCGTCGTTGCTTTCTCGGATGACTTTCAACCGTTCACGTCCAGTCTCGGATAGTTCGCCGTATAAGAGGATGCAAAAACTTTTTTGAGCGCCCCGACCCACTCGGCCTCTGAGTTGGTGCAGTTGCGCCAAACCAAAGCGTTCAGCGTGCTCAATGACCATTAAAGTGGCATTAGGAACATCCACCCCCACTTCAATAACTGTCGTGGCGACAAGAACGTCCAAATTGCCGTCCTTAAAGGCCAGCATTGTCGTTTGTTTTTCTTCTGCGGATAAAGCACCATGCACCAGCCCGATTCGAAGCGAGGGCAGTTGAGCGCACAATTCTTCATAGGTCTGCGTGGCGGCCGTCAGATCAATTTTGTCACTTTCTTCAATGAGGGGGCAGACCCAGTAGACCTGTTTGCCCTCATGAACTTGTTGAAGAATGACAGACATGACTTCGTTCTTTCTCTTTAGGCTCACTAACTTGGTTGTGATTGGTTTTCTGCCTGCCGGTAGCTCGTCAATAACCGAGACGTCTAAGTCTGCTAAATAACTCATGGCCAGTGTGCGAGGAATCGGAGTGGCCGAAAGCATCAGTAGATGGGGCATTTGACCATCAACAGGGCGACGTAAAGTCAAACGTTGTTCGACACCAAAGCGATGCTGTTCATCGACAATGGCCAAACCCAGATTGTGGAATTGAACCGACTCCTGAATTAAGGCGTGGGTGCCGACGATAAATTGAGCCTGACCGGAACGGATAAGTTCAACATTTTGCGTTCTCTGTTTTGCTTTTTGCTTTCCCCCAAGCCAGACGATATTAATTCCCAGGGGTTTGAGCCATTGTGCAATTTTTTCATAGTGTTGTTCGGCCAAAATTTCTGTGGGAGCCATTAAAGCAGCCTGAAACCCCGCGTCTATGCATAGTGTGGCGGCCAAGGCGGCAATGATGGTTTTTCCGCTCCCGACATCGCCTTGGACCAAGCGATTCATCGGAGTGGTTTTTGTCAAATCGGCGCTAATTTCGGAAAACACACGTTTTTGAGCGTGAGTAAGCGCAAAAGGTAACCCATCAAGCAAATGGTCTGTAATTGAATGCGTTTGAGGGTTTATTTGCGGCGCTCTATAGACGGCTTTGAGCGCGCGAGAATGACGAAGCGCGATCTGTTGAGCAACCAATTCGTCAAATTTTAAACGCAGCCACGCAGGATCCGAGCGCTGATCCAAAGCCTGAAGGCTGGCGCCAACCGGTGGGTGATGGAGATATCTCAACGCATCACTCAAGTGGGGAAGCCCCAGTTCATTTAAAACGGTCGTAGGAATGAGATCTTTTATTTCAACATCTAATAGAGCTCGCGAAATTCGTTTGCGAAGCCAATTTTGAGTAATGCCTTCGCCTGCCGGGTAGACTGGCGTCAGGGTGGTCGGCAGAGAAGTGCCGACCGTGGCTGTTCGAATTTTTGGGTGCAACATCTCAAGCCCAAAGTATCCTTCTCGAACAGGGCCGTAAAGTCTGACTTTTTGTCCGACAGACAATTGTTTGACCTGAGAAGGATAGAAGTGAAGCAATCTCACATACAGTGAGCCGGAGGCGTCACTGATAACAGCTTGAAGCTGTTCTCCGGATGGGCGACGGATTCGTTCAGAGCGAATCACCTCACCTTCGCATTGTTGGCTGCGGCCCGGTTCAAGTTGCCCGATTGGAACTAAAGCGGTTTCATCTTCGTAGCGCAAAGGTAAATGTAATACGTAATCCCAGTCCCGTTTAAGACCGAGTTTTGCAAGACGCTCGGCCAACGGGGCTAATTTTTCACCTTTTTTGCGAGGGTAGGCATTAAAAGACATACCGCAGCCGAATTTTATTAGAGACTAACGATAGCTTCGACTTCTACTGCGCCGCCTTTCGGTAACGCGGCAACGGCAAAACAGCTGCGGGCCGGGTAAGGCGCTTGGCAGTATTCCTGCATTACAGCGTTAACAGCCGGGAAGTTATTCATGTCCGTCAGGAAGATGGTGATTTTCATGACGTTGCTCATGGAGCCGCCGGCGGCTTCAACAATTGCCTTGACATTTTCAAAAGCTTGGCGGGCTTGCGCGGTAAAGTCAGTGGGTAACTCTCCGGTGGCAGGATCAATGCCGAGTTGGCCGGATGTAAACAAGTTGGCCACACCTTGCGTAGCTTGAGAGTAGGGGCCAATCGCAGCAGGTGCCTTGTCTGTGTGAATAATTTGATGGGTCATGACGTTCTCCTTATGGTTCAACAATGAAGGAAGCTTTATGGCCTCTATTTTAGAGACAGTTCGGACTGTTAAGTCTAAAGATCTGAGTCTGTTTTTTGTCAAAAAGTTCAGGGAATTTGACCAGAATCGTTGCATAGTTGCTACTGTTTTTGCAGTTTGGTGTAAACTTCGGGTTATTCCCAATGGGTGTCTATTTCATTGCCTTCTAAACTAGCCTGCAATCTGCAAGGTGTCTTTTGCGGGTGATGCGAGAGACATGAATGGAGAAGAATATGTTTTGTCTTTAAGCACTTTCGTTTCGGGCTTCTGAGGATGACCGAGGCGTTCTGTTGTGCTTAAGGACACAACCTATTTTTAAAGCGGCTGAATTCAAGAAATCTTGTAGCGAATTGACAACTTGCGCAGGTGAATTCAGCAGAGTATTAGTCCGTGCTTAACGCGTGAGAGCGCGTCCCCTTCATATGCGGCGGCAACGGTTGTTGACGGTTGACGCAAGCAAGAGAGAATGAGCATTCTCTTGGGTTTCCCGAGGAGGACGGTTCGATAAGAACGGTTAAGACGAGCGAGGGGAACCTTTTTAAAAGACCCCTGCCGGTTTAGGGTGGGAATCCTTAACCGGTGGCCCTCTTGGATCAAGGAGACCAAGTAATTATGAAAATCATCTACACCGACGTGCTGGTGGTTGGTGCCGGCTTGGCTGGTTTGCGTATGGCAGTTGCTGCCAAGCGTCGTGGCCAGGACACCATCATCTTGTCGCTGGTGCCGCCCAAGCGTTCTCACTCGAAGGCCGCTCAAGGTGGTATGCAAGCTTCTTTGGGTAATGTGATTAAAGGTTTGGGCGATAACGAAGACGTCCACTTTGCCGATACGGTTAAAGGTTCCGACTGGGGCTGCGACCAAGATGTCGCTCGTCTTTTCGTGACCACTTCTCCGAAGGCTGTTCGTGAATTGGCTGCTTGGGGTGTGCCCTGGAGCCGTATCACCCCGGGTGATCGTCAAGTGATCATCAACGGTGAACGTGTGACGATTACCGAACGCAAGGAAGCTGCAGGTCTTATCGGTCAACGTGACTTCGGTGGTACGAAGAAGTGGCGTACGTGCTTCGTGTCTGACGGCACGGGCCATGCCATGTTGAACGCTGTTAGTGACCGTGTGATTGCTGAACACATCCCTGTCGTGGAACGTGTTGAAGCCATCGCTTTGATTCACGATGGCAAGCGCTGCTACGGTGCTGTTGTCCGTGATTTGATCACGGGCGAATTAATGGCTTATGTTTCTAAGGCTACGGCTATCGCCGCTGGCGGTGCCGGTCGTTTGTTCCGTGTGACCACGAACGCCGTGATTTGCGAAGGTACGGGTCACTCTTTGGCTTTGGAAACGGGTGTTGCCACTTTGGGTAACATGGAAGCCGTTCAGTTCCACCCGACCGGTATTTTCCCGGCAGGTATTCTCGTGACCGAAGGTTGCCGCGGTGACGGTGGTTTGTTGCGTGACGTTGATGGTCACCGCTTCATGCCGGACGTGGAACCTGAAAAGAAAGAATTGGCTTCCCGTGACGTGGTGAGCCGCCGTATGGAAGAACGTATCGCTCAAGGTAAGGGTGTGAAGAGCCGTTTCGGCGAACACATCTGGTTGGACATCACCTTGTTGGGCGAACATCACATCAAGCACAACCTTCGTGAAGTGTACGAAATCTGCCACTACTTCTTGGGTGTTGACCCGGTGAAGGAATGGATCCCTGTGCGTCCTGCTCAGCACTACACCATGGGTGGTATCCGCACGGACTACACCGGTGAAAGCCGTCAATTGAAGGGCTTGTTTGCCGCCGGCGAATGCGCTTGCTGGGATATGCACGGTTTCAACCGCTTGGGTGGTAACTCTGTGGCTGAAACGGTTGTGGCTGGTATGTTGGTTGGCGAATACATCGCTGACTTCTGCGAAAAGCCTGAAAACGTTATCGATATTCCGACCTCTATCGTCTATGACTTCATCAAGCGTGAACAAGCCAAGCTTGATCGCTTCTGCGATGGCCATGGTTCTGAAGACCCGGCCAAGTTGCGCGCTCGCATGCAAGACATCATGACCTCTAAGATCGGTATTTTCCGTCGCGGCGCTGACATGGAAAGCGCTATTAGCGAATTGGAAGATTTGTACAAGCGCTCCTTCAACGTTTCTTGTAAGCCGCATCTCGGTGCCAACACCGAATTGACGTACGCCTATCGTACGCAAAAGATGTTGCGCTTGGCTTTGACGATCGCTTGCGGTGCTTCTGCTCGTACGGAATCCCGTGGTGCTCACTTCCGTGAAGACTATCCGGTCCGTGACGATAGCAAGTGGCTCAAGCGCACGTTGGCCAGCTGGAAGGACGAAAACGACACGTTGCCGACGCTCTCTTACGAAGACCTCGACGTCAAGAAGATGGAATTGCCTCCGGGCTGGCGTGGTTACGGTGCCAAGAACTACATCGATCACCCGGATACGGCCAAGCGTCAAGCTGAAGTCGATGAAATCCGCGCTAAGATGGAAGCTGAAGGTGCCGATCGCTTCGCAATCCAAAACGCTTTGATGCCGTTCGCTCACCTCTTGCCGAAGCGCTTGCAAGGCAAGAATGAACGTATTGATGAACCTTTGGCCTAAGGAGCTGACGAAAAAATGAGTGAAAACAATACCCAAAAGCAACATCGTCTGCTCAAGATCAGCATCTTGCGTTACAACCCTGCTGATCCGGCTAGCGTGCCTCACATGCAGACGTTTGAATTGGAAGAATCCGATTCAATGACCTTGTTCATCGCCTTGAACGAAATTCGCGATAAGCAAGATCCTTCTTTGCAATTTGACTTCGTGTGCCGTGCCGGTATTTGCGGTTCTTGCGCCATGATGATCAACGGTAAGCCTGGTTTGGCTTGCCGTACGTTGACCCGTGACTTGCCGACGGAATTCACGTTGGCTCCGTTGCCGGCCTTCGAATTGATCGGTGACTTGTCCGTCAATACTGGTAAGTGGATGCGCAATATGAGTGAACGCATGGAAACGTGGGTTCACTTGAAAGAAGAAGAAGTTGACATCTGCCGTAAGGAAGAACCGATGGATCCGCAGTTGGCCGAAGATATTTATCTTTTGGACCGCTGCGTGGAATGCGGTTGCTGTATCGCCGGTTGCGGTACGGTTCGCATGCGCCCGGACTTCGCCGGTGGCGTGGCTATCAACAAGATCGCCCGCTTCCGCTTAGACCCGCGTGACCAACGCAACGACGCCGATTACTATGAAGTGATCGGTGACGACAGCGGTGTGTTCGGTTGTATGTCCTTGTTGGCTTGCCACGACTTCTGCCCGAAGCAATTGCCGTTGAAGACGCAAATTGCTTTCATCCGTCGTAAGATGGCTGAACAAGGTATCCGCGGCTATGACAAGGTTTTGCCGACCCCGAAGAAGGCAATTCCTATCAAAGTCGTGAAGTAATTCTCAAAGCCTGAAAAAGGGTGTGCTGATTCGTCCTAGAGTTGGCACACCTGATGGATGGTTTTGAAACCCTACGGAACGTCAATGGACCGACGATGCTCGAAACCGGAGTCATCGATTGATGTTGCGTAGTTTATAAAACGGAGACGCCTTAAAAGACGCCTTCTTAATATGATTTAACGAGGAGCAAAAAAACATGTCTCGTATTGAATATGACTTCCTTGGTGGCAAGGAAATTCCTGACGATTGCTACTATGGTGTGCAAACCCTTCGTGGCAAGGAAAACTTCCATGTGACGGAAATGTCCATGGCTCAAGAACCGTTCTTCATCATTGCTTTTGCTTACGTGAAGAAGGCTGCTGCTATGGCCAACAAGGAACTCGGCACGATCCCGGCCAACGTCGCTGACGCTTTGATCTGGGCTTGCGACCAATTGATCGCTGGCAAGTATCACGATCAATTCGTGACCGACTGGGTCCAAGGTGGTGCTGGTACGTCCACGAACATGAACTGCAATGAAGTCATCTGCAACTTGGCCGCTGAAAAGTTGGGCTCCAAGAAGGGTGACTACGCTTTGGTTTCTCCGAACGACCATGCTAACTTCGGTCAATCCACCAACGACACGTATCCGACCGCTTTCCACGTTGCCTTGTTGCTCCGCAGCAATGTGATGTTGAAGGCTGTTGAAGACCTCGTCGCTTCCTTCTACAAGAAGGCTGACGAATTCAAGACCGTTTTGAAGATGGGTCGTACGCACTTGCAAGACGCTGTGCCGATGACCTTGGGTCAAGAATTCCACGGCTGGGGCTTCACGATCGCCGATGAAATCAAGACGATTAAGGATGCTCAAGAACACCTCTACGTCGTGAACCTCGGTGGTACGGCCATTGGTACGACTGTGACGGCTCACCCGGATTATCCGGCCTTGGCTGTTAAGTACTTGGCTGAATTGACTGGCTTGCCGATGCGCAACAGTGAAGACTTGATCGCCGCTACCTCTGACTGCGGTGGTTATGTCGCTATCTCCAGCGCTATGAAGAGCTTGGCCGTTAAGTTGACGAAGGTTTGCAATGACTTGCGCTTGTTGGCTTCTGGTCCGCGTTGCGGCTTCCAAGAAGTTAACCTCCCGCAAATGCAACCGGGTTCTTCCATCATGCCGGGTAAGGTCAACCCTGTTGAATTGGAAGCCATGAACCAAGCCAGCTTTATCGCTATTGGTTTGGACACCACGGTCATGTTGGCTGCCTCTGCTGGCCAACTCGAATTGAACGTGATGGAACCCCCGATTACTTGGGCTTTGTTCTTCGGTATGAAGGTCATGACCAACGCCATGAACGGCATGCGTACGAAGTGCATTGACGGTATCACCGCCAATGTCGACCGCTGCAAGGACTTGGTGATGGGCTCCTTGGGCATTATCACGATCTTGAAGCCGCACTTCGGTTACAAGACCTGCTCTGAAATCGCCCACGAAGGTTACCATACTGGTAAGACCTTGCATCAATTGATCGTTGAAGAACGTAAGTTGATGACGCAAGAAGAATGGGATAAGGTCTTCAATTTGCAAAACCTTATCGCTCCGAAGTTCCAAATGTAATTTGTGAACCTAGGGAAAACCTCGTATCGAAATTTTTTGTTACGAGGTAAAGTTCTCACAGTCGCATAGGCGGCGGTTTTCCGCCGCCCGTGCGAATGGGTTCTAGATCGGTCTAGGTAAAACCTTCTCTGTTCTAGGAATACAAGAAAGATAATAACTACTCCGATTTTGGGGGTAATATGGATCTGATGTTAATTCTTCAAATTATTGTCCTCTTGGCGGCCATCTTCTTCGGTGTCCGTTTGGGTGGCATTGGTATCGGCTACGCCGGCGGTATCGGCGTGCTGGTCTTGGGTCTCGTTTGCGGCATGACGCCGGGTGCGATTCCCTGGGATGTGATCTTGATCATCATGTCCGTGATCGCTGCTATTTCTGCTATGCAGTTGGCTGGCGGTCTCGACTACTTGGTTCAAATCGCTGAAAATATTCTTCGTAGCAATCCGAAGCATATTAACTACTTGGCCCCGATCGTTACGTATGTTTTGACGATCTTCGCCGGTACGGGTCACACCGCTTTCTCGATGATTCCGGTTATCGTTGAAGTGGCTAAGGAACAAAATATTAAACCTGTTTGCCCGTTGTCCATCGCCGTGGTTTCTTCTCAAATCGCTATTACGGCTTCTCCGGTGTCCGCCGCTGTTATTTACATGACCGGCGTTCTCGAACCGTTCGGCTGGAGTTATCCCGCCTTGCTCGGTATCTGGATTGTGACGACGTTCTTGGGCTGCATGGTTACGGCCTTCATCATGACCTTGATCCAAAACATGGACTTGAACAGCGACCCGGTTTACAAGGATCGTTTGGCCAAGGGTTTGGTTAAGGCTCCGCAAGGCGCTACGCACCGCGAAATTTCCGCTTCTGCTAAGAAGTCCGTTTGGATCTTCTTGGTTGGCGTTATCGCTGTTGTGTTGTACGCCTCTGCCATTTCTCCGGCTGTTGGTATCGTTGATCCGGTCATCGTCGGCCGTGACGCTGCCATTATGGGCATCATGTTGACGATCGGTACGTTGATCACCGTTATGTGCAAGATCCACGTTGACGACATCGCTTCCTGCTCCGTCTTCAAGAGCGGTATGGTTGCTTGCGTTTGCGTGTTGGGTGTTGCATGGCTCGGTAACACGTTCGTTGCTGGTCACACGAAGGAAATCACGGACTTCTCCGCTACGACCGTGGCTCAATACCCGGCTTTGTTGGCTGTGATCTTCTTCTTCGCCGCTATGTTGTTGTATAGCCAAGCTGCTACGGCTAAGGCCATTACGCCTGCTGTTGTGACGGCTTTGGGTATCACCGCTGCTAACCCGGGCGACTCCTACATGTTGGTCGCCACGTTCGCCGCTGTATCCGCCTTGTTCGTTCTCCCGACGTACCCGACGTTGTTGGGCGCTGTCCAAATGGACGACACCGGTACAACCCGCATCGGTAAGTTCGTGTTTAACCACGCGTTCTTTATCCCTGGCGTGTTAGCTATCGTCTTCAGCGTGGTCTTCGGTTTCGCTGCTTGCGCTGTGTTCTAATCTGAACTAGGGCATATAGCTAAATCGGGTGCAATGCACCCGATATCTCCAAAACGGTAAGTTGCTTATGGCTTCTTACCGTTTTTCTTTGCTTTCAAGTAGCCTGTAATTTTCCAATTTGTGGCGGTACAGCTCAATAGTCATTTTCGGTGTGAGTCTATAAGAAACGCTAATCTTTGTGTTGACTCCTTCGCTTTTTAGTGAAGTGTTTAAGCGCAGCAGCTCATGCATGATAAAAAAATTATCATCCTTCAATGTCGGGTTCAAAAGAAAACGCTAAGCTCAGCGAATCAATTATTTTGTTTGCTTCGGTTCGGGACGGACTAATAGAAGAATGATGCCAGTGGTTAATATGCCAAGCGCAGTAGTTAATCCGAAGGTTTTTATCGCTGGTGTTGAACTCAATCCAATAAAGCAGAATGTAAAACTACACGATAAAAAGCTGAAAGTTGAAAGACTGAAACTTAAATCTTCATTGTTTTCATTGGTGTAATACAACAACGAAATAGCAATGCCGATCGCATAAATTACGATTAGTGATAGGGCGCTAAACATGGTAAAAGGCATCCCAAACCAGCCGGAAAGTGAGACAGCGCAAGTCACGCCAGCTAGCGAAGGCACAACAATTCGCCAGGAACGAAGTCCGTAGTGAAAGAGGCTAATCGTGAATGAAGACACGACCAGCAGCACGAAAATGCCCACAAAGATGTATCGATATTGAGCTAAGAAGTTGTTCGCGTCACCGGAAATATCAACAAATGTAACTCCCGCTAAGTAATCAGCC
>DVMY01000029.1 GCA_018714755.1 Candidatus Aphodousia faecigallinarum
TGGCGACATTGAAGTGAAAATCGATTCGTTGCGCCATGGCGTTACTCAGCAAGCGTAGCCAATTGATGCAAAAGCATCATTAAAAGGGGGACGGGGCGCCCGGTGGAATGGGGATTTTTTCCGCCGCGGTAAGCGGTGGCCGCCACGTCCAAGTGAGCCCACGGTGTGTCGTCATCAACAAATTGGCTCAAGAAAGTCGCCGCGGTTGAACTGCCGCCGCCCGAGCCTCTGGGAGCAGTGTTGGCGCAATCGGCCACGTTGCTCTTAAGAAGCTCTCTGAAGCGTCTGCCGCCATAGGGCAGCGCCCAAACAGGGTCATTGGCGACATCGGCCGAGGTTTCAATCATGTCGCAGAGCACCGGATCGTTTACAAAAAGTCCGGTGATGTCGCTGCCCAGGGCCACTTCAACCGCGCCCGTGAGCGTAGCCACATCAATAATGGCTTGCGGCTTGAAGCGTTTGGCGTAGGTGATGGCGTCGGCGATGATCAAGCGCCCCTCGGCGTCCGTGTTGGTGATTTCAACGGTTTTACCCGATAAGGTTTGGATGACGTCCGAAGGTTTATAGGCCGCGCCGTCGGGCAAATTTTCACAGGCCGGAACCAACGCCACCAGATTAATGGGCCACTTTTCTTTGGCGGCCGCTTCAAAGACGGCGAGCACAGCGGCCCCGCCTGACATGTCATACTTCATTTCAGTGATATGGGCCGAGGGCTTGAGGCATAATCCGCCCGCGTCCAAAGTGATGGCCTTGCCCACGAGACACACGGGCGCTTGAGTTTTAGCGGCACCGCAATAGTGAAGTTCTATGAAGCGAGGCGCTTCGCGTGAGCCTTGTGCCACCGCTAAGAATGCTTCCATGCCGATTTTGCCGATAGCCTTTTCATCGTGCACTTTCACGGTCACCGATTTATAGGCGGTGAATTTTTTGGCTTCCAGCGCCAGGTAGGTCGGCGTGCAGACGTTGGCGGGGAGATTGCCCCAAACCTTCGCGCGATTAACCGCTTGGGCGATCGCTTCGCCGATTTTGGCGGCCTGAACAAGAGCCACGCCCTTTTCTTGGACGGCAATGGTGACACGGCGCTTATCTAAAAGCGCTCGATCGTCATCGCTAAGCGGCTCAAAAGCCGTGCCGGCCGCCATGGCCAATTGCAACACGGACCATTCGTCAGTTTTGTTTTCCAGACGCCAATCAGTGATCAGAACCGAAACGGTTTGCGCTCGGGTGGCGGCAAAGGCCGCGCGAGCGGCGCGCGTGAACGCTTCCTCATCAAACTTTTCTTCCGGCCCCAAGCCGACTAAAACCAATTCCTTGACCGCCATTCCCATTGGGCGCAGCACATGGGTGATTTCACCCAATTTGGCCTTGAAACCGTCCACAGAGACCATGTCGCTTACCGACTGCTGCAGGCTTTCAACATTGCCGACCGAACGCATTTTTTGAGCTTTTTCAAATAAGCCGATGATGAGCGCGTCAGTGCTGATTTTTTCAATCGATTGGATCTTGACGGTGAGTTTCAATTCGAGCGTCCTTAAAATGTCTGTCGAAATCACTTATTTTAATTGAAACGAATTGTTTTTCCTACGCTTTTTCTAAGTCATTTCGTGTGACAAAAGGCGAAAAAAAGACGCCTCGCGTTTATAATGAGCTGGTTGCTTTTTATGACACAGTTTTTAGGAGTTCGAAACATGACGGCTTATCCGAAATTACGTCTGTCTCGTCAAACGAAGGATATTGAATTGTTATTGCCTTTTTATCGTGACGGTTTAGGTTTTGAAGTGCTTGACCGCAGTGAAAATGTGGACGGCATGGACACGGTTCTTTTGGGGCATAAGGATTGGCCGTATCAGTTTGAATTCTCTCAGATCAGAGGCACGGAGAGCGCCCCTCGCGCCCCTTCGGCTGAACACTATCGCGTTTTCTGCATTGAAGAGGAAGAGCACTGGATCTCGCGCCTCGCGGCCATGTTCCAGGCCGGTGTTCCTCAAGTGACGCCTCCCATTCAGTATGTGAATGGCAAGTGGCCCTGCGTGGCTTACGAGGACGCCGATGGCTATCGTGTGGTGCTTGTTCACGGCAAGTGGAAAAAATAACCGATAGGTCACAATTTTTAATTTGTGCAGCGCCCACGGCCCTTGTTGAGCTCGGGCGCTTGTTTTTTTTTGGAGACAAGATTTTGATTCAGATTCGAAATGCGACGTTGGAAGACGCCGCCGCTTTGAGCCGAGTGGAATCGGCTTCTTTTCCTGAGGCCGAAGCTTGCAGCTTGGAAAATTTTAAAAAACGCTTGGCCGTCTTTTCCGATTACTTTTTGGTGTTGGAAGATGAGGGCGAGATTTGCGCGCTCATCGATGGCATGGTGACCGATCAAGAAACGATCACCGATGAGCTTTATGAGGATGCGACGCTTCACAACCCCGACGGCGCTTGGCAGAGTGTTTTCGGCCTGGCGGTGATGCCTCAGAAAAGGCAGCTTGGCTACGCCTCGCTTTTGATGATGGAGTTGATTGAGAAGGCTCGTCACGAGAATCGAAAAGGGCTGATTCTCACCTGCAAGAAGAATCTGATTCCTTTTTACGAACAATTCGGGTTTGTGAATAAAGGTTTGTCGGCTTCCGTGCACGGCGGCGCGGCCTGGTACGACATGGTGCTCGATTTTGCGCACCAACCGCCGAGCGGCTTTTAGGATTGAAAACAATGCAAAGAAGTGACTTCGAGATCATGGCGCCCGTTGGATAACGGGAATCCCTTTTTGCCGCTATTCAAGCCAAAGCCGACGCAGTTTATTTTGGGGTGGAAAACCTCAACATGCGTGCGCATTCGGCCAAAACCTTCACGATTGCCGACTTAAAGGAAATCGCGGGTATTTGTCGCGAACACCACATCAAAAGCTATCTCACCGTTAACACCATTATCTACGATGAGGAGCGCGCTTTGATGCGCGAAATTTTGGATGCCGCCAAGGCCGCCGCGATTGACGCCATCATCGCATCGGACGTGGCGGTGATGAGCTACTGCCGGCAGATCGGACTGGAAGTTCATTTATCGACGCAGTTGAATATTTCGAACGTTGAGTCGCTTCGCTTTTTTTCGCAATTTGCCGATGTGGTGGTTCTTGCCCGAGAACTCAATCTCAAACAGGTGAAGGTGATCGCCCAAGCCATTGACGACGAAAATATTTGCGGTCCATCGGGCAAACCCGTTCGCATTGAAATGTTCTGCCACGGGGCGCTTTGCATGGCGGTAAGCGGCAAGTGCTATTTGAGTTTGTCAACCCGGGGCTACAGCGCCAATCGCGGCAGCTGCATCCAAACCTGTCGTCGTTCCTATATAGCCAAGGATAAGGAGCGTGACATTGAGTTTGAGATTGACAATGAGTACATCATGAGTCCGAAGGATTTGAAAACGATCGGATTTTTAGATCGCATGGTCAAAGCCGGGGTTCGGGTGTTCAAAATCGAAGGGCGCGCCAGAGGGCCTGAATATGTGAGAACGGTCGTCGAGTGCTATGACGAGGCTCTCAAAGCCATCGCGGAAAATCGTTGGTCGGAGCAACTTTCTCAGTCGTGGGACGCAAGGTTGGCCACTGTGTTTAACCGGGGATTCTGGGATGGTTTTTATTTGGGGCAGCCGGTGGGGGAACTCACCGAGCATTATGGGTCAAGGGCGACGGAAAAGAAGTTCTACACAGGGAAGTGTCTCAAGTATTACTCTAAACTCGGTGTGGCGGAATTTTTAGTGCAGGCCCAAAACTTTAAGTTGGGAGAAAAGCTTTTGATCACGGGTCCCACCACAGGCGCGGTCTATGTGACGCCTCAGGAGATTTTGCTCGATGACGTCGCTTTGCAGAATGTCGAAAAAGGGATGGATATTACCTTTAAAGTGCCTGAAAAAGTGCGGGAAAATGACAAGCTTTATGTCATTCGCACGGTCAATCCCGACCAAGAGTGACAAAGTTTTAAAAAAAGTGCTGTATGCTAAGGCGTAAGGACTGAATTTCGGAAGGAAGAAAATGAAACCATTAAAGATTGCGGTGAGCATCGGTTTAGAAGATGTGTTTGAGTCTGAGCGGCAAAAGGTTTCAATTGACCGGGCCGATTGGATGGAAGTGTCCGCCGCGGTTTTAAGCGTCGCGGATATCCAGGCCGGCAAATTGCAGGAAATTGAAGCCTTGCATATGGGCATTCCTGTTTTTGCGGTAGCCGATCAGAATACGGACCTTCCGATGGGACGATTGAGCGCGGTTTGGGCAAAGCATCCCACTGACCGGGCGTTTTATGGCCGCCAGGTTGATTGCGCCGCTCAGAAGTACGAGGATCAGTTATTGCCGCCATTTTTCGGCAGTCTCGAAAAGTATGTTCAAGCGGGCAACCTTCAATTTGACTGCCCCGGTCATCAGGGGGGCGCGTTTTTCAGACGTCATCCCGCCGGCCGCGCTTTTTACAATTTCTTCGGCGAATCTATTTTCCGCGCGGATTTGTGCAACGCCGACGTTTCCATGGGCGACCTTTTAATTCACGAAGGTGCGCCGTGCGCGGCTCAGAAAGCCGCCGCCAAAGTCTATAACGCTGATAAAACGTACTTTGTGTTAAACGGAACGTCTGCTTCTAATAAAGTGGTTTTAAATGCGGTTTTGGCTCCGGGCGATTTGGTGCTTTTTGATCGAAACAATCACAAATCCAACCACCATGGGGCTCTGCTGCAGGCGGGCGCCACGCCTGTGTATCTCGAAACCGCCCGCAATCCGTACGGTTTTATCGGCGGCATCGACGCTCATTGTTTCGATGAAAATTATTTGCGTGATTTGGTGCGCGAAGTGGCGCCTGAAAAAGCGAATCAAAAGCGTCCTTTCCGTTTGGCCGTCATTCAGTTGGGCACCTATGACGGCACGATCTATAACGCGCGACAAGTCATCGACTCGATTGGTCATTTGTGCGACTACATTTTGTTTGACTCAGCCTGGGTGGGCTACGAGCAATTCATTCCGATGATGAAGGACTGCTCGCCGCTTCTGCTTGAGTTGGGGCCTGAAGATCCCGGCATTTTTGTGACGCAATCCATTCATAAGCAGCAAGCCGGTTTTTCTCAGACCTCGCAAATTCATAAAAAGGACAGCCATATCAAAGGTCAAGAGCGTTATGTTCCTCATAAACGGCTCAATAATGCCTTTATGATGCACGCCTCCACGAGCCCCTTCTATCCGCTTTTCGCAGCGTTGGATGTGAACGCCAAAATGCACGAGGGACAGTTGGGCAGGGATTTGTGGCTCGATTGTGTGAAGGTTGGCATTGAGGCGCGAAAACTATTGCTTAAAACGTGTCGCTATATTCGCCCCTTCGTGCCCACAGAGGTTGAGGGACGTCCTTGGGCGAGCTATGACACCGATGAAATGGCCCACGACTTGAAGTTCTTTGACTTCAAGCCGGGCGAAAAGTGGCACGCCTTCGAGGGCTATGGTGAACGCCAGTATTTTGTCGATCCCTGCAAATTCTTATTGACGACGCCCGGAATCAACACGGAAACGGGTGAGTATGAGGACTTTGGGGTGCCGGCCACGATTTTGGCCAATTATCTGCGTGAAAACAACATCATTCCGGAAAAATGTGATCTCAATTCCATCCTTTTCCTGATGACGCCCGCGGAAGACACGGCCAAGATGACGCATTTGGTGACTCAAATCAAGCGATTTGAAGAATTGCTTGATGCTGACGCGCCGCTCTCAGAGGTGCTGCCGAGCGTTTATGCGGCTCATGAAGAGCGTTACCGCGGCTACACCATCCGGCGGCTTTGCCAGGAAATGCATGATTTTTACCGAAGCCGCAACGTCAAGCAATTGCAAAAGGAAATGTTCCGAAAGGCTCATTTCCCGAAGATGGTCATGCGACCGCAAGAGGCTCACTTTGAATTTATCAGAGGTTACGTTGATTACGTGGCGCTTGAAAAAGCAGAGGGTCGCATCGCAGCCGAGGGAGCGCTTCCCTATCCGCCCGGTGTGCTCTGCTGTGTGCCGGGTGAAGTCTGGGGTGGCGCTGTGCTTCAGTATTTCTTGGCCTTGGAAGAAGGAATCAACCGCATGCCGGGCTTCTCTCCCGAGCTTCAAGGGGTGTATATCCAAGAGGATCCGGATGGTCGCAAGCGCGCATACGGTTACGTCATCCGAGACAAAAACTAGAATCTTTCAACGGGGCCAAAACTTTTCTTTTGGCCCTGTTTGAATGATTCTCCTCCAAAAGCAACGACACGTAATAGATCAATCTCTAGAATATTTTCTTTAGATTTTGTTGAAAAAAGATGGCTTTTAACACAAAAAACTGATAAAAAGAGGCCGAATAGCTCAACTTTATCCTTTAAAGGTGTCCGGAAATGTTTGAAAATGTTGTTCTAGGCGGAGAAAAAGAGGAATTTTTCCCTTCACGCTCACCTTTATTCGAACAGGTCAAAGCTTCCATCATTAAAAAGATTCAAACCGGGGAATGGCATCATGACGATGTTTTGCCCAATGAAATCGAATTAGCGAAAAGCTTTAAAGTAAGCCAAGGGACGCTTCGCCGGGCGTTAAAAGAGCTGGTTCAAGAAGGGTTTTTAGTCAGAAAGCAGGGCAAGGGCACCTATGTGAGCAGCTACGAAGCTGAATTTGACGCCTTCTACTCAAAGTTTGTTCCTATCCGCGCCGATGACCCCGCTCGAAAGTGGAAAACCCGTGTGCACATGACGGATTTCGAAATCATTTACCCTTCGGCTCGTGTTTGTCATCTCATGAGCATCAAGGACCCCAGCGAACAAATCATTCACATCAAACGTTTGCACTACAGCCAATTGGAAAGCGACGATAAAGTTGATACGTTTGACGAGCTTTTTTTGCGTAAAAAGTACTTTCCGGAGCTCACTCGGGAGCGTTTTTTAGGTCAAAAAAACAGTCTCTACGCGTTTTACCAGCGTGAGTTTGATGTCACCATCATGCATTGCCGCGATATTTTGAAAGCGACGCTATTGAATGCGGAGCAAGCGCAATTGGCGGGACTCACTCTTCCATATCCGGCGATTATCCAACAGCGTCAGGCCTTCGACATCAACAATAATTTGGTGGAATTGCGCTATCTGACAACCATCACCGATTACTGCCACTACGAGACCATTCGATAGTCAAGCGCGGCAGCAACCGACAAGATGATTTCTAGTTCCATGAGTAGAAATCTTTAACTGTCTCCCAGGCGATGTCCCTCAAGAATTGAGCCACCTTGGGATCAAGCGGTTTTTCGCAGCCGCCCAAGTACTGGGATTTTTCAATCGGGCGCTTTTGAAGCGCGCAGTAAATAACAGCGCTTTCCAAATAAGAGCCGATCGCTGTCGGGTGAGATTTGTCCGGCATGATGAGGTTGATGTTCGGATCTTTTTCGAGCGCACGGGCAAAGGCGATTCCGACCGGGATCACAAGCGTGTCGTTGGCGTTGCCGACTGAAAGAACCGAGTCGGCGAGCGGTTTGGTCATTTCAGGTTTGCCTTTTCTCGCCCAAGTCATCACCAAAGCGGGTTCAGAGCCGGCCTTTCTAATCGTGGCGATATGCTTTTGAGCCCATTCTTTAAAGTTATCAACCATTCGCGGATCAATGGGCGACATGCTGTTGGGCTGCAATAAGACCGCGTCGAAAAGGCGTCCCTCATTATCCTTTTTGAAAATAAATGACCAGCTTTTTCCGGGTGGGTTGATAAGCGACTCGACATGGTGCCAATCCAAGTCGGCGCCCGCGATTGTGGCCTGAGCCGTTTGGAAATCCACTTTCTGGTCAGCGGCGAATCCCCAAAGATAGTCAAAAACGCCGCAGTTGTAGTATGAGTAAGAGTTGCCGACAACCATGATCTTTGTCGGCACGGCCTGCAGTGAGGTGACTTTCGGTTTAACGGTGTAGAGAGTGTCGGCCGCCTGAGCGGCAACGGCCAAACCTATAGATAAAACCAATGCAGAGAGTTTCACTTGAAATTTAGACATACTTTTTCTCCTATTGTTTTCCTCATTGTCTGACCCTCAAATGAGATTGTCTATTGGGGAAAGTCTAAAAAAGCGGGGAATCCGCAAGAGATTCCCCGCAGCAACAAGCACCTATGAATCAGCTCGGATTAGGCGTGATTCTTGGCTTGCAAGAAGCGCGTCAACATTTCGAACGCTTCGGGCAGACTTTGTTCGTCTTGAATTTCAAAGTCGCCCTTGTGGTGGCCGTGTTGGTTGCAGCCGAAGATGAAGAAACCGCCCTTGCCGCCGTGAGAGAGAACCTTGCGGATCAACCACGTGCAGTCTTCGGAGCCGGAGATGCCGTCGCTTGGAACAATGCGCTTGATAAACGGGATATCCTTGGCGATCGCTTCGAGCGTGTCGGAGACTTCATCGGAGGTTTCAAGCGTCGTGGCGGCGCCCACCTTCTCAAAGGTGTATTGCACGTCATAGGCTTCGGCGATACCCTTGGTGATGCGTTCCACGTAATCAACCATGTATTGGTTGACCGGTTCGGTTTGACCGCGCACTTCCACTTGCATCTTGGCGTGCACCGGCACCACGTTGCGGCCTTCACCGGCGTTCAACTTGCCGATGGAGATACGCGTGTCGCCTTGACCATTGCGGGGAATACCGGCCAAAGTTGTGGCGACGTTGCAGGCGGCGAGCAAGGCGCTGCGGCCTTTTTCAGGATCGGAACCGGCGTGAGCGGGTTTGCCCGTGAAGCTCAAGTCAATCTTGGCGGTGGCCAAGAAGCCCTTGCGGCAGATGCCGATTTCACCCAATTGGCAATTCGTGCCGATGTGGCAGCAAACAATGTAGTTGACGTCATCGAGCAGACCGCTTTCAGACATCGGCAGACCGCCGCGCGTGCCTTCTTCGGCCGGTTGGAAAAGAAGCTTAATCGTGCCGCACAATTCGTCTTTATGGTCGACAATCCAGTGGGCGACGCCGAGACCGACAGAGGTGTGAGCGTCATGGCCGCAGGCGTGCATCAAGCCGTCGCGTTCAGAGCAGTAGTGGCCGACGTTGGATTCATGCTTGGGATCATCGGTTTCTTGAACGATCACGCAGTCCATGTCATGTCTGAACATGGTGACGGGACCCGGACGACCCGTTTCCCAAATACCCACGCAGCCCGTGTAACCTTCGGTTTCATCCAAGAATTCTTGACTCACACCGTGTTCTTTGGCGCGTTGCATGGCCTTAGCAACCAATTCAGGATCGCGGCCCATGACAAACTTGGGGTTGATGGCCTTGGTGCCCATTTCCACTTTAAAGCCCAATTCGCGCAGACGCTTGACAACGATATTCATCGTTTCGAATTCAGTCCAGCCTTCTTCCGGGCGTTTGTGAATTTGACGGCGGAATTGAACCATCTCATTGGTGTAGTTTTCGTTCATTTTTCACCTCTTATTAAAAAAAGTGGACAACTTGGGTGAAGTTGTCCAAAGTCCTCAGGGATTGTCCTTAGTTGTGAGGAAATTCAACATGATTACAGGAAAAGGATCAATATGAACCAGGCGACGATCATCGGCACTGCGGTACGTTTAACCAAGTCAATCGGAGAGACTTGAGACATACCGGCCAACAAAATCACCACACCGGCGATCGGGCTCATGGTGCGGCCTAATTGTGCAGCGCACATCACAGTGTTACCTAGTTCAGAAATTGTCATACCGAATTCAGCGGCGTGAGGCGTAACAGCTTCGTTAAACGCGAAGGTCGCGGCGTCGCCAGAACCCATCAACACGGCCATTGCCCAAGTACCCAAGGCACCACCGACACGGGCGTATTCATTGGCTTGTTTTAACGCTTCAATCAAGGCATCAACCACGCCTGCTTCACGCAAACCAGCGGCGAACACACCGGCGGCGATGATAATACCCAACACGTTACCGTAGCCCTTGCCAGCGCCATTGAAGAATTCTTTGAAGGCGTTTTGGGGATCAATTCGTGTGATGATCATCGTGTAGGTTACACCGATCAACATGGCTTGGGCAACCCCCATCTTAATGGCGGGAACATAAGTGTTGCCTAAGAGCAAAATCACGAGCGGAACCATCGGGGCGATAGCGTAGAGCACATTGACTTTGCCAATGCCACCCGTCGTGTCGGTTTGGATGTTACCCAAGTCACCGGAACCTTTATGGTCACGCAAGACAAATTCAACCACCGTGATCATGACAGCGCCCACCAAGGAGAGCACCGCGTAGGTGAAAGAATTTTCAATGATGAATTCCATCGGTTCGATGCCGGCCATGCCGGAGATCATCACCGGGTGAGCACCGCCCGGGTTGAAGTTGGAACCATAGGTGCCGGCCAAAACGGCGGCGCCGGCGCCGGCGGGCGTGATGCCGGAGCGGATCATCAAAGGAATAAGCGTGGCGCCCACGGCGGCCGCGCAGCCTGCGGCAGACGGAATAGCCGCGTTAATCACGGCGGTCAAAAGCGTGCAGCAGGGGATCAGGAAAAGACCGAGCGACTTCATCGGACGGGTGAGCATTTGCACTAAGTGAATATCGCACTTGGTGTAGCTCACAAGGAAAGCAAAACCCATTGCCGAGCAAATGGATTGGATCAAGTTGCCGGTGGTCATGGACTTGGCAAATTGGTCATAAGCGGCCATGGGATCAAGCGAGATGATACACATCACCAAGCCGGATACGCACAAAACCAATCGGGTTTCGTAACGCTTAACCAAGGCGACCAAAGTCAACACAATGATGACTAGCGCGGCCCAAAAGGTCAGGGACATGATGGATAGCTCCTTTTATGAACAAGAAAGGTTGGGAATATGGTACGAATCCACAACCTTTCGCTCCATTGGGAATTATTCGACAACCGATGTCAGTTAACTGACCTATCTTACTGCTGACGGATTTCTAATTTCCGACAGGCAAATGCGGCGGCAAGCCCAATCGCGCTGATCACAATGGCGATCAGATAAGCGGTCTGATATTGACCGTTGCTCACTGTCAGCGCAATGATGTTGGGGCCTAAAATCCCCGACACGGAGAAGGCGAGCGCTAAAACACCATAGTTCATGCTGGCGTTGGCCGGCCCAAATTGTTCCGCGGTGTAGCCGGGGAAGACACCGACAAAAGAGCCGAAGCCCGCGCCGACGCAAACCAGCCCTAGGAAGAAGAGCGTGGCGTCTCCTTGGCCGGCCGAAATCAATATCACCAGGCCAACGATGGCAAGACTCACCGCCAAAGCCAGTGTCATCACGCGTCCTAATTTATCGGAGATGGCTCCGGCTAGGAATCGGGCGGACATATTGGCCAAGGCCAGAGCCGAGACAGATAAAACAGCCACGGATAACCCTAGGCCGATTTGCGTTTGAGCAACGGTTACCGTTTGAGAAAAGAGCATGAGCGGCGAGAGCGTGCCTGCGATAAAAAGAACAAACATCGCCCAAAAACGGCCGGTGCGAATCATCTGATACCAAATAAGGTTGACGCCGTTGGAAGTTTGCGCGCCCGCTGTGCTGCGGGAAGCGGGGATATGCATTAAAAAGGCGCTCACAATAATCACAGCACCGCAAGCGACGGCGTAAACAATTAAAGTGGAGGAGATGCCGATGCCTTGAGCCAAATAGTTGGCTAGCGGCGGCAAACACACCGAACCAAGACCGTAAAAAGCGCCGACGGAGCCGCCCGCGAAACCACGTTTATCCGGGAAAAGCTTAACCGCGGAGGTAACGGTGGCGATCACAGAGCTGCCCGAACCCATGCCTAAACAGACGCCAAAACCGAGCAAGAGCAAGAAAGGATCGGTGCTGATGCCCATTAAGAAATATCCAAGGGCGGTGACTGCGCCACCTATAAAGAGAACGGCTCTCGGTCCGAAGCGGTCTGTCATGCCGCCGGCGATAACCATGGCCACGGGGTTGAGCGCCGCGCCGACACTGAAAATGTAGGTCAAGGATGCGGCCGAGACCGCGCTGCCGCTTACTTGAGTGTAAAGGTCGGCGAGCCAACTTGAATAGACGCTCCACGCATAAAAAGAACCCAGGCAAAAGTTGATCACCCAAAATAAAACAAGGTAAAACCAACGCTGTTTGTTTTCCATAAATAATTCCTCCGGTTTGACCGTTCAATCTTAATCTTTGCGCGGGAGGTCTTTTGGCAGTCAGTTAACTGACATCGGAGTGTTTGAAAAAGAATTTTGAAGTGGAAAGAAAAAAGGACAAAAGAAAACGCCAATGTTTGTTTTGGAGTTTAATTCCAGCCAAACATTGGCGTCATTTTCAATCTTTGAAATCAGTCCGCTAAGAGGACGATTTCAAAGTGATGTCAGTTCTTAGTGATTAGAACACGAAGTACGTAACGATCAAACCGATAACAGCGACCGGAGCAGAACGCTTCACGATATCCATCGGGCTTACACCAGCCAAACCGGCAACCAAAATCACGCCACCGGCAAGCGGGGAAGCAGTACGGCCCAAACCACCCGTGAAGGCAGCGAGCATACCCAAGTTGTGAATTTCCATGCCGAACGTCGGAGCGTGCGGGGTCACGGCTTCGTTAAAGGCGAAAGCAGCGGCGTCGCCCGAACCCGTCATCACACCCATGATGAACGGTCCGATAGAACCACCGATCTTGGCCCATTCGTTGGAGTTTTGCAAGAATTCAACCAAGAGGTCAATGACGCCAGCGGCGCGAAGACCAGCGGCGAACACACCGGCGGCGATGATGATACCGAGAATCTTGGTATAACCGGAGCCCATGCCATCGAAGAACTTCGTGGTGCATTCAGCGGGGCTCGTGCGGGTTACGGCCAAAGCGTAGATGGCACCAACCAACATAGCGGTTGCCACGGAGATCTTGAATTCGAAGTACAACGTGCAGACGAGCAACAAGCCGATCGGAACCAACGGAGCGATAGCGTAAGCCAAGTTGATCTTTTCGGGCAAGTTGGAAGCCTGTTGCTGTTGTTCAGGCGTGCCGTTCTTGTCAGGACGCGTGTAGTCCTTATAGATAATGCAGATAACCGTCGTGGCCACAATCAAGGAAGCCACAACAATCAACGTTTGCGTGGAAACCGTGGCGATCAAGTCCATAACTTCCATATTGGCCAACTTGGCAACGAACACGTCGTGAGACACGCCCGGATTGAAGAAGGCCGGGAAAACGGAAGCGACCAATCCGGCAGCGGCAATAGCGGGCTTAAAGCCAGCACGGACCAAAATCGGGATCAATGTCGGACCGACAGCGGCGCACAAACCGGCCGTTGAAGGAATAGCCACAGAACAGAAACCTGCAACGCACATACTGGCGGGCAAAAGGAAAATGCCCATGCTGCGCAACGGCTTCAACAACAAGGCGACCAATTGAACGTCGCACTTTGTCAGAGAGATCACGCCGGCAAAACCCATTGCCGAGCAGATGGCGATGATCAAGTTTGCGTTGGTCATCGACTTATCGAATTGCTGGAAGGCCATCATCGGATCCAAAGAAACGATAGCCATGAGCAAACCAGCAGCGATAAGCACCATACGTGTTTCATAGCGTTTGATAAGCGCCCAGACTGTCACGCAGACAACCACGAGGCTTACAACGATCGTATAAGACATGTTTGTGCTCCTTGCGAGAAGAAAAAGTTTACGATTTTTGGTCTGAAACAAACCAAAACAAGGTTATCTTAAACCTCTTGATTCGTCAGATTGAGACCAATTAGGGAAATACCTAAATCAGTTATCAGAGTAAGTTGATAAAACTAAGTAAATCTATTTAGACCAGGGATTTTGGTCAAAGAAAAGCGCCGATACCTTTGAAAGCATCGGCGCTTCGAAGCTTAAGCTATAGACTATGCCTTGGCATTAACCAACTTGGCGAAACTCACCAAGCACTTGAGGGCAACAGGCAAGTTCGTTTCATCTTGGATTTCGAAGTCAGGACGGTGATGGCCCTTGTGTTCGCAACCGTAGATGAGATAAGCGCCTTGGCCGCCGTGTTCGGTGACCTTGCGGATCAACCAGGTGCAGTCTTCGGAACCGGAGGCACCGTGGAAACGCGGCATGAGTTTGACACCGGGAACATTGCGGATGGCCTCTTCGACCTTTTCAATGCATTCGGGGCAAACCACTAAAGTGGAGGCTTCGCCCACGCGTTCAATGTTGGCCTTGACTTGGTAGGCCTTTTCCACGCCTTCGATAATGTACTCGACATTTTCAGACATGAAGTCATTGACATTTTGCGTGTTGCCGCGAACTTCCATTTCCATGGAGGCGTGAGCGGCGATAATGTTGCGGCCTTCGCCCGCCACCAGTTTGCCGACCGTCACACGGGAGTCACCTTCGCTGTGACGCGGAATGCCTTGAAGCATCATGGTCGCGGCAGCAGCAGCGGCCAAAGCATTGTGTCCTTTTTCAGGGGCGTTGCCTGCGTGGGCTTGCAAGCCCGTGAAGGTGATGTCAAATTTCGTGGAGGCGAGAACACCGCCGTCTTGAACCGTGACTTCGCCGGAGTGGAAGTTGCCGCCCACGTGGCTGCCCACTAACCAATCCACATCATCGACAATGCCGGATTCGGCCATCGGACGAGCGCCGCGCACGCCTTCTTCGGCCGGTTGGAAAAGAACTTTGAACTTACCGCAGAGTTCATCTTTGTGATCCCAAAGCCAATGAGCAAGGGTCAGGCCAACAGCGGTGTGACCATCGTGGCCGCAGGCATGCATGACGCCCGTGCGTTCGCTTGCGAAACCTAATTTGGTTGGCAAGTGAGAGGGATCATCAGATTCACGGATGGGCAGCGCGTCCATGTCGCAGCGGAAGGCTGTGACAGGACCCGGGCGGCCCGTTTCAATAATGGCCACAAGACCGGTGTAGCCTTCTGTTTTTTCAATAAAGCTTTCAGGAACGCCGTGCTTTTTGGCGCGTTCAATCGCGTCTTTGACTTCTGTTTCGTCACGGCCCATCACATATTCCGGGTTAATGACTTTGGTGCCCATCACATAGGGGATGCCCCATTTGTCTAAATGGCTGGCGACAATCCACATCGTTTCAAATTCCGTCCAACCCAATTCGGGGCGATGGTGGATGGCACGACGTGTTTCAATCATATCTTGGATATATGTATCAGACATTTGATTCTCCTTTCAAAGCCTATTCATTATCTTTTAATTTGCTTACGCAGTCATTTGGTGAAAACCGTCAAAAGGTTAACTGAGTTGAAGAACGAGATATGAAAAAGCCAATCCGAAGATTGGCTCGATCAGCTTACTTAAGCGCGGCTTTTATGCTATCGGCCGCGGTCTTGTTAAAGCGATACTGGTTGTCTGTAAACGTTCGTTTGGCGTGAAGCACGCGTCCGGGCAGCACCTGCGCTTTCGGTCTTTTCACTTCGACAAACGCTAGATCCAAAGCGCCGCTTTCACTAGAGTGAATGCCGATGTCCCGACGGTCAATATGTTTCGGGAAATCAAGCGTGAGCACCTTGGTGCCGTTGATGGTTTGAATTTTGTATTGACCGTTAGCCACTTTGGGGCCATCAACTTCACAGAACACTTTGCCGCGTTTTGCCTCAAAAATTTCGATCGTGCCGGTGTTGCCTTTTCGATTGGTGAAGCGAATGGCGTAGGGTTGAGAACCAGAGCGCTTTTCGTAGCGAAGGCAATTGGGAATTTTTCCTGAGAAAGCCTTTATAAAGCCTTCGACTGTTTTTTGACCTGTGAAGATATTGGTTTCAGGAACAATGATTTCGGTGCGAAGGCTTGTGATTGTCGGAACATAGGCGATGGAACCGGCCGGGAACTTTTTCCAAGAGGAAACACTCTCTGAAAGTTTCGTTGACTTGCCATTTTGAAGTTTCAGGTATGAGGCGATTGATTTATCGGACACATCGTACGCTTTTAATTCAACCGACAAGCCGCTGGAAGTGCCTTGACGGATAAGATTGACTTTGTTGGCTGAGGCGGCTTGAAGAGTGTTGGCAACACTTGGTTTTTGAAGCGCGCCGTTTCTCACCGTCCAGTCTTGATTGACGTTATAGGAAAAGTAGTGAGGCGTGCCCTTGGAAAATTCTGTCGCCAAGCGGTAAATTTTGCCGACTTTCTTCCCTAACTTAAAAAGACTTTTATTTTGATCATAGAAATGATAAACACCGGTTTGGAAAGCGCTCAAGGTGCTGACATGAGGAAGCGCTTGAGGTTGACCGGGCAAATCTGAGGCGCAGGCAATGGCGGCAAGCGACAATCCGACGATTGCGCAGGCGCTGAATTTAACGATAGAGGGCATAAGAAACCTAAAGTAACGCGTTAAAAGAACGGTTTGATTATAGGCGATGATGCCGAGAAAAAGGTTTCAGAAAGGGCGGGAATTGTTAACGAGAAAAGATGGTAGGCCCGGTGGGGCTCGAACCCACGACCAACGGATTATGAGTCCGCTGCTCTAACCGACTGAGCTACAGGCCCTTCTTTCTTTTCGAAAGAGATGGTGATTTTAAAGCAAAGTCATTTTTTGTGCTAATAGGTTGTTCAATTAACCTAAATCTTTCTTCCATCCGAAATAAGCCTCTTGCTTTAGCTCGCAATTTTCAAATATGAATTGCTTGGCGCTTTGATAATCAGTCATCGACTTGGCTTTGTAGATGGATTTCACAGCGCGTTCAGCCCCTTCAAACAAGTTATGTTGGAAAAACCAATACTCTTTCATACGCATGAGCGCGTTTTTCACATTTCCAAAGGCCACGCAGTAACTTTCAAGCAATGCGTCATAGTAGTTTTCGATTTCTTTGAGCGAAGCGGGCGCCCCGCCTTTGGCTTTCCTAAATAGGGCCGGGTCTGCCATCAAGGCGCGGCCAACCATGATATGAGCCAAAGGTTGGTACGTTTTATTAGTCTTTTCAATGTCAGAGACGGTGATCACATCGCCATTAAAACCGATGGGCATGACAAACGAGGCGAAGTATTGCTGAAAAACTTTTTCGCGGATGTCGCCTTTGTAGAAGTCCGTTCGTAATCGAGGGTGAATGGTCAAGGACTTCATTTGCGGGTAATGGTTATAGACATCAGCCAAGAGGTCAAATTCGTTTTCGCTTGACCAGCCGATTCGCGTTTTAACAGAGAGCGCGATGGGTAAATCGGCGCCAAAAATTTTATCTAAAAAGTGCTGCAGCTCAGCCGGTTCCCGCAGAAAGCCCGAGCCCTTGCCTTTAGCCACAACGGTGCCTGCGGGGCAGCCTAAATTTAAATTGACTTCATCGTAGCCGAGGTCAGCCAAGGCTTTTGCCGCCCAAATAAAGTCTTCCGCCCGGCGAGTCAGGAGCTGTGGAACAGCCCGTATACCGATATTCACATCCGGGGCCAATTCCCGCATCTGACGATCGGTAAAGCGAGGCAGGGTAGTGGGCGTGACAAACGGAAGGTAATAGGCATCCGCACCACCGAAAAAGTGCGCATGCACCCTTCGGAATGGAAAGCCTGTGAGGCCTTCCATCGGGGCAACGACCAGAGGAGAAGTGCGCATTGTTAATTCAGCTTGGCTTTCTTCAGTTTGACTTCAAAATCTTTCAGAGAGTTTCCGACCACTTTATGCAACAACACCAAAGCGATCACGTTCGGAATCACCATGATGCCGTTAAAGAAGTCCGAGAGCGTCCAAACGAGATTGACGTGGGTGACCGCTCCCAAAACGAGGAAAGCGCAAACAATGACTCGATAGACAAAAATGCCTCGTCCGTGAAAGAGGTAACGGACGTTTTGCTCACTGAAGAAATACCAGCCGATGATGGTTGAGTAAGCAAAGAAAAATAGGCAGATGGCCACAAAACCGACCCCGGCGCTGCCCAGACCGACGGAATAGGCTTTTTGAGTCAAAGCGATACCCGTGGTGTCAAAGTCCATCACACCGGTGACCAAAATCACCAACACGGTGAAAGTAACGATTAGGACAGTCGTGAAGACGCCAAAGATAGCCACCAAGCCTTGTTCGGCGGGGTGTTCCACTTTGGCCACGGCGTGAGCGTGAGGCGTGGTGCCCATGCCGGCTTCGTTAGAGAAAAGGCCGCGGGCCACGCCAAATTGCATGGCTTTAGCAACGGTTAAACCTAAGGCGCCGCCGCCCACCGCTTCCGGATTAAAAGCGGCTGTGAAAATAAGATCGAAAGCGGGGATGATTTGATCATAGTGGCAGGCAAGGACGTAGCTGCCGCCTACCAAATATAAACCGGCCATGAAGGGCACTAATTTTTCCGTCACACTGGCCAAGCGCCCCATGCCGCCGAACATGACAACGCCCGACAAGATGGCCACGCCGATGCCGGAAGCTAAAAGCGGAATGTCAAAAGCATGATTTAAGGCTTGAGAAACCGTGTTGGATTGCACGAGACTGCCCATGCAGCCCATGGTGATGATGGCCACAGCCGAGAAAAAGATGGCCATCGGCTTAAATTTGGGACCAAGACCCAAGGAAATGTAAAAGGCCGGTCCCCCCACCACGCGATCGTTTTCACCGGTCACGCGATAGACTTGTGCCAGAACGGCTTCCGCGAAAATGGTCGCCATGCCAAAAAAGGCCGCCACCCAAAGCCAGAAAAGAGCGCCGGGGCCGCCCGCGACGATGGCGGTGGCCGCGCCCGCGACGTTACCGGTGCCCACTTGAGCGGCCACTGCCGTGGCTAACGCTTGGAAGGAACTCATGCCAGTTTGGTCGGCGCGCTTGCCAAACAGCGTGGCATTGTTAAATAAGAAGCGAAGGGCGGTCGGGAAAAGACGGACTTGGACAAAACGCAGTTTGACTGTGTAGAAAATACCGGTGCCGCATAAAAGGGGAATGAGCACAAAGACACCCCAAAGCACACTGTTGAGATCACCAAATAAATTATTGAGAAAATCCATACCGACCCCTATATAAATCTCGTCTCAAAATTAGAAATCACACGCCGCGCGACATGCGAAGATTCAAGTGCGAATGTGACAAACTGATTAAATCAATGAAATAAAAAGTCCCAACGCACACAAATATCAGAAATGATTTATCCGATTCTAGCAAAGAAATACCGCCAACTTCCTGGCCAAATAAGCCAAAAGGAGTAGTTGGCGGCTATTTAAACGAACCAGTTAAAGCGTTTTAGCGTACTTTCCAGCCAATCCGCTCATCCAGGGGTAGCGTTTTTCGTGTTGATTTTTGAAACTTTCGATGAGCTCCAGGTCTTTGAGCGTGGTCTCCAGCATATCCAGCCCTTCAAGCAGCATGGTTTGATGGCGAGGCGCTAATTCAAAGGGCCAACATTGAGAGCCGTCAGGGGTTCGGATTGTTTTCTCCGAAACGTTAATGCTCAGCTCTTTGGGATCTTTATCTGAAAGATAAGCGAACAAATCAGAAGCTGTTTGTTCGGATACCTTGGCGGCGAGCAAACCGTTATTAAAGCAGTTGGAGTAAAAAATCTCGCCGAAACCGGTGGCGATGACCACGCGAATGCCATATTGCAT
>DVMY01000030.1 GCA_018714755.1 Candidatus Aphodousia faecigallinarum
GGGAACGGAAGCCACCAGGCGAGCTTCGTTTGTAATGTTGCCGTTTTCATCACGCGGCGCGTTCAAGTCCGAGCGGATAAAAACACGCTTATCTTTTAAGGCACCGGCCTTAACTAATTGTTCGAGAGTGGTCACTCGCATGGTTTCATTTCCTTAAGTAGAAAAAGGTTAACTTTTTAATTATAAAAGCTCTTCAAAATCACAGGCTCAGGTTCTAGCGTCACTGAGAATTTTTCCCTAACCGCCGCTTCAATTTTCGAAGCGAAAGCCATCAGCTGCGCGCCGCTTGCGGCTCCTTCATGATTGACCAAGACCAAAGCTTGTTTTTCATAGGTTCCGGCCGCCCCTTCCCGGGCGCCTCTAAGCCCCGCCTGATCAATGAGCCAACCCGCAGCCAATTTTTCCCGACCACCCGCTAACGGGTAGTGCACGATGCTCGGATACTTCACTAAAAGCTCTTGGAACGCTTCCCGAGTGACGATCGGATTTTTGAAAAAGGATCCGGCGCTCGGCAAGACTTTGGGGTCGGGGAGCTTTCGTTTGCGGGCCGCGACAACCGCCTTGAAAATAGCCTCCGGTGTCACGTTTTCAGCTGAGTCAAACGCCGAGGCCAACTCCTTATAACTTAAGTTCGGCTTCCAATCACTATCAAAAGCCAATGTCACCGAAAGCACCACCCAACGCCGTGCCTTCTCACTCTTAAAGACGCTGTGCCGGTAACCGAAATCACACGCCTCATTGGTCAATTCAAAAATCTTTCCCGACTCCGGATCGAGCACTTCGACAGAACGGACAAACTGAGACACTTCAGATCCATAGGCGCCGATATTTTGAACAACCGCGCCTCCCATCGTTCCGGGGATGAGCGCTAAGTTTTCGGGGCCGCCCCAACCTAGAGCCAACACTCGAGAAACGGTTTCGTGCCAATTTTCACCCGCTCCCACTTTGACCGTTTTCTTGTCTTGATCCACTTCAAAGCCCTTAAGGGCTATCTGAATCACCAAGCGGTTCACAAGAGAAGCAGTAATTAAGAGATTGGAACCTCCGCCTAAAATAAAAGGTTCAACCCCTTCGCGCGAGGCGAAATCAAGCGCCAACCTGAGTTCATTTTGGTCATGAACCTGGGCAAAATACCGAGCACGGGCGCTCACCGCCATGGTGTTAAAAGGCTTCAGATTAACAAAGCTTTTGATTAGGAGCGCCTCATTGATCCGATGAGCGACGCTTTCACTATCCAATTCATTGTCACGCATCAGCTCATCAATCGTTCCCTGAGGCACAAATTGATCTTTAATGCCCATGACTAAGACAGGAACATTTAACCCCATCTCAGAGATCGCTTCCAAAACACCGCTGCCGGCGCCCCCGATGGCCACTCCGTCTTCAATCGTGCACAAAAGATCGTGAGTCGCCGCCGTTTTGACAATCATCTCATTGTCAAGCGGTTTGACAAAACGCATGTCAACGAGCGTGGCATCGAGCTTTTCGGCCACATCCTTCATGCGACTGACCATCAAACCGAAAGCCAATATGGCCACTCGGCCTTGCTTTTTCTGACTTTCCCGAAGCAGGCGAGCCTTTCCGATTTCAACGCTCTGCAAATCGGCGTCCTGAGCGATGCCCGGTCCCTTGCCTCTCGGATAACGAACAGCCGCGGGCGTATCCATCTTAAAGGCCGTGGTGAGCATCTTTCGGCATTCATTTTCGTCCGAAGGCGCCATGATCGTCATATTGGGAATGCTTCTGAGGTAGGCGATATCAAAAACACCTTGATGGGTTTCTCCATCGGCGCCCACCAGGCCCCCTCTGTCAATCGCAAACATCACGGGCAAGTTTTGAATCGCCACATCATGCAGAATTTGATCGTACGCGCGCTGAGCAAAGGAAGAATAAATCGCCACCACCGGTTTAATGCCCGAAGTCGCCAAACCCGCCGCGAAAGTCACGGCGTGCTGCTCGGCGATCGCCACGTCGCGGTAGCGATCCGGGAAACGTTTCTCAAATTCCACAAGCCCCGAGCCCTCGCGCATCGCAGGCGTTATGGCGTAAAGCCTTTCGTCGGCCGCGGCCATATCACAAACCCAACGGGAAAACACTTCGGTGTAGGTCGGATGCGCGGCGTCGGGCTTTTTCTCGACAATGCCTTTTTCCGGATCAAACTTCCCGACACCGTGATAGAGCGTCGGGTTTTCTTCCGCGGGCGCGTAGCCTTTGCCTTTTTTCGTGACCACGTGCAAAACCATCGGACCATCCAAAGCTTTGATGTTTCGTAAGACCGTGATCAAATTTTCGATGTCGTGGCCATCCACGGGACCGTAGTAATTTAAGTCGAAAGCGGAAAACAGCGTGGAGTGCGGCGCGACGAAATTCACCGTGCGCTGCTCCATGCTTTTAAATAAATTCCAAAGTTTGGGAAGCGGCTTTAACGCTTTTTTAGAGAAATTCCTGGCGCTTGAGAAAGCGTGTCCCGAGACGAGTTTAGCCAAATGATGATTGAGCGCGCCCACAGAAGGCGAAATGGAGCAATCATTGTCGTTGACAATAATGAGAAGCTTGATGCCTTCTTTATAGGTTCCCGCGTGATTGAGCGCTTCAACCGCCATGCCGCCCGTCAACGCCCCGTCGCCGATCACCGCGATGTGCCAGGCGTCTTTGTCGCCGTTGAGCGCGTCAGCCACAGCCATGCCAAGCGCGGCTGAAATGGAAGTTGAACTGTGCGCCGTTCCGAATGCGTCGTGTTCGCTTTCACCTCGCTTCGGAAAGCCGGACAATCCCTTATATTGACGTAATGTTTTAAATTGATCGAGGCGCCCCGTGATCATCTTGTGGGCGTAGGCCTGATGCCCCACGTCAAAAATAATTTTGTCTCGGGGCGAATTAAAAACGTAATGAAGCGCGACCGTTAAATCCACCGCACCCAAGCTGCTTGCCAAATGTCCGCCCGTTTTTGAAACGGACTCGACCATGTACTCGCGAATCTCACGAGCCAATGTGGGCAACATCGGTACTGACAGCTTTTTTAAATCTTTCGGAGAATGAATTCGGTTCAATAAACGCATTACTTCTCCTTTTAATGATCCCGACTCAAAATATAGCGGGCAATGTCAGCCAAACGCTCCGTGCGGCCTTCATAATCAGGGGATAACGCCTCAATCGCGCGCAGGGCTTCAAGGGCTTTGTCAATTTCACAGCAAGCCATGCGGCGAGACTCTTCAAGTCCCAGAAGCGACACATACGTGGGCTTATCTTCCGCGGCATCTTTGCCGGCAGTCTTTCCAAGAACCGCTGTGTCAGCGGTCACATCCAGCACATCGTCAATCACTTGGAAAGCTAAGCCGATCGCATCGGCGTATTGGGTAATCAAGCCTATTAAGGCGGCGGACGGCATTTTCTTGCCGCCATAAAGCCCCATGAGAGCGCTCGCTCGAATCATGGCGCCGGTTTTCATCCGATGCATGAGTGTCAGCGTATCCAAATCAAGCTTTTGGTGCACCGAGAGCAAATCAACGGCCTGACCGCCGCACATCCCGGCCGAGCCCGCGGCGGCCGATAGCAGTTTCACAAGCATCGCGATTTGCTCACCCGGCAATTTTGTCTGGGTCAACTCAAAAAAAGCCTGCGCTTGAAGAGCGTCGCCGGCCAACATCGCCATCGCCTCACCGTACTTTCTATGCGTGGTGAGTTTGCCGCGGCGCAGCGTGTCGTTATCCATGCACGGCATATCATCGTGCACCAGGGAGTAGGAGTGAATATATTCGAGCGCCAAAGCGATATGATCCAGCGCGGCCTCATCGGCGCTTACAAGTTCACCCGAAGCGTAAGCGAGCAACGGTCTGATGCGTTTGCCGCCATCGAGCACCGCGTAGCGCATGGCCTCATGCAATTTCCAAGGCAGGCGATTGTCAGGAGGCAATGCCTTTTTCGCACACAACTCGAAATGCTCGGCGCGCTCGGCGCTCCAACTCTTAAAGTTCATCAGTCATTCCCTTTTGACGCAGATCAGACTCTTGCAAGGCAACTTCCGTGCCGTCTTCGAGTTCCCGGACCACTTCGGCGGCTTGATTAAGCAACGTCTGACAACGCGCGGAGAGCTCCTTGCCCCGCTGATAAGCCTTGACACTTTCTTCGAGTGTCAACTCCCCGTTGCGCATCGTCTCAACAATTGCCTGCATCTCTTGCATGGCCTCTTCAAAGGTCATTTTCTGAACGGATTTCGGCTGTGCCATCTCACCCTCAAAATATATCTTTATAACCCACTTATTTTAGCGGTTAGCTGGACTCTTGTGCGCAAAAGTGTCAACATTCTTGGTAGTCGAAAGAGGATTGCCGCCATGAACTGTGAAATTTGTTTTACGCAATGGGACTCGCCTTGCGGGAGACTGATGTTGGCCTCCATTGGAAATAAGCTTGTCATGAATGACTGGCTCGAGGGTTGGCACCATGAAGCGATTATGAAGCGCTTTAACCGATTACTGAACACTCCCAACTGGAAAGAAAAGACCACTCCCGTCATTTCTCAAGCTATCAATGAGCTCGAGGCCTACTTTCACGGTCAATCCAACCCATTCAATCTCGATATCGACTTAATCGGCACCGAATTTCAACTCAACGTTTGGCGCGCGCTGCAAACGATCCCTTACGGGAAACTCGTAAGCTATAAAGACATCGCGCAAAGCATCGGCACCCCCCGAGCCATTCGCGCCGTGGGTGGCGCGGTCGGTCAAAATCCGATCTCCATCATTATCCCCTGCCACCGAGTGGTGGGGACGGATCGCTCCCTCACAGGCTATGGTGGCGGCTACGAGGCAAAGCAGTTTTTGCTTAATTTAGAAAATGGTTCTTTAATTTTTTAGAGAAGTCTCGGAGGCGCCGACGCCCCCTCCTTTGACGACTATTTTTCTCTAGCCAAATGGCGTTTCTTTAAATTGGCGACAATGGTTGCCCAATCCAAATTTTCTTTTTGCAAAAGCACAAGCAAGTGATAAACCAAATCAGACGCCTCATTGATCGTTTCCTCGCGAGCATGAACCGTCGCGGCAAGCGCCGTTTCCACCGCTTCTTCACCAACCTTTTGAGCAATGCGTTTAGTACCTCGAGCGTATAGGGAAGCGGTGTAGGAGCTTTGAGTCGATGCGTTTTTACGCTCGGCTAAAATTCTCTCCAACTGCGCTAAAAATTCATGCGCCGGCGCCATATCGCCAAAACAGCTCTCTCGCCCCAAGTGGCAAGTCGGTCCTTGCGGATTGGCTAAAACCAAAAGCGCGTCTCGATCACAATCAGCGGCGACATCCACAAAATAAAGATAATTTTCAGAAGTCTCCCCTTTCGTCCACAGCCTTTGTTTGGAACGAGACCAAAAAGTGACCTTCCCGGTCTGAATCGTTTTTTCCAACGCCTCCCGATTCATGTACCCCAACATCAACACGCGCCCTGAAACCGCGTTTTGAACAATCGCGGGCAACAACCCATCACCTTTTTCGAAATCCAAAGCATCCAATTCTTTTGCATCAAGCATTTTCATTGCCTCCAAAACCGGTTCTCATTTCCACGCCTTGGCTGATTAACCAGCGTTTCAACTGAGGAATTTGCAAAATATTTTTATGAAAAACAGAGGCGGCCAAGGCGCCGTCCACGCGAGCTTCACAAAAAGCCTCTAAAAAGTGCTCCTTGGTGCCGGCTCCGCCCGAAGCGATTAAAGGCACATGACAAATTGCCCTCACTTTTTGCAGCTGCTCAATATCGTAGCCTTGGCGAACACCATCTTGATTCATCATGTTTAAAACGATCTCTCCGGCGCCAAGCTGTTGCACTTCTTTTACCCAATCGAGCGTCTTCCACTGCGTGCGGCGCATTTTGCTTTCATCTCCCGTGAATTGATTGACCCAATACGTATCGCTTTGACTGTCGTACCAAGAGTCAATTCCAACCACCACACATTGAACGCCAAACTCCTCTGCCAATTGGGTGATCAAGGCGGGATTAGCCAATGCCGGTGAATTCACAGAGATTTTGTCAGCGCCTTTTGACAAAATGTCTGCCGCTTCTTTCACGGAGCGGATGCCGCCCGCGACCGCGAAAGGAATGTCAATAACCTCGGCCACGCGTTTGACCCATTCCTTAGAGACGGTTCTGCCGTCAGACGATGCGGTAATGTCATAAAAAACCAGTTCGTCTGCTCCTTGATCGGCATAGTGCTTAGCCAATGACACAATATCGCCGATGATTTCATGATTGCGAAAGCGCACACCTTTCACCACTTGGCCGTCTTTCACATCCAAACACGGAATTATGCGTTTAGCCAGCATGCTATGGCCTCCTTCACTGTGAATCTGCCTTCCAAAAGCGCGCGTCCAATAATGATCCCGTCCACGTTGCTGTCCGAGAGCGCCCGTATGTCTTCCAATGAACCGATGCCGCCTGAGGCTTGAATTTTCAATTCCGGATAAAGACCACTCAGCTGTTTGTACAACTGAGCGTTGCTGCCTTTGAGTAAACCGTCTTTACTGACATCGGTGCATAAAACTTGGCTTAGTCCAAAGGGTTTATAACGCTCGATCATTTCTTCAACGGTCAGCGCGGAGACGTCCTTCCAGGCATCTGTTGCTACCATCGCCTCCTTTTTGTCATTGATTTTGCAATCCAACGCCAAAATCAAGCGATTTCCCCCAAAGCGCTTAAACCATCGACAAACTGAAGCCGGGTCCTTCACCGCCACTGAGCCGATGACAACTTGCGCCACACCGATATTCAATAGCGCCTCAATATCACTTTCGCTTCGAACGCCGCCTCCGGTTTGCACCGGAACCGGCAGCTCACGCACTAAACGGGCGATAAGATCAACCTGACGCCGACTTGGATCACGCGCGCCCTCCAGATCCACAATATGCACCCGCTCGGAGCCGTCCCGGACATAGCGCATCAATTGTGTCAAAGGATCAACCTCGTATTGGGTCAGGCGCTGGTAGTCTCCTTGCTTCAAACGCACCACTTTGGAGTCAATCAAATCGACCGAAGCAATGATGTTTCTCGCTCTTTTCATTGAACACCTCCAATGAAATTGGCAAGCAGCCTCGCTCCGGCCGCGCCGGACCTCTCCGGATGAAACTGAACGCCATAGAAATTACCCTGACGGATGGCAGCTGAAAATTCCACTCCATACTCTGCGGTGGCGATGGTCTGGGGATTGACCGAGTAGGCATAGCTGTGAACAAAATAAAAATACTCACCCAAAGGATTTTGCAGTCCCTCAAACAAAGGATCGTTTGTTGTCAGCTTGACTCTATTCCAACCCATGTGAGGCAATGTAAGCTCCCCCACCTGAAGCTTGGAGACCGTTTGATCGATCACGCCCAACATCGGCACCCCGCCGCTTTCCTCACTTTGCGCGCCTAAAAGCTGCATTCCCAGGCAAATGCCCAGGACAGGGCAGAGGCTTCCGACAATGCACTGCGTCAAACCTCTTTTTTGCAGTTCACGCATCGCCGCTTGCGCTGTGCCCACACCGGGCAAAAATAAACGATCCGCCTGCCGCGCGACACTTGCCTCATCGGTCACAATGGGCTCAACCCCCAGTCGGCGAATGGCCGCGCAAAGCGAAGTGAGATTGCAGCAACCGGTATCCAACACCACAATTTTGACTGTCATTGAAGCACCCCTTTTGAAGACGGAAGACTGTCACCCTCCACCTTGATGGCTGAGCGCAACGCTCGCGCGAAAACTTTAAACAGACTCTCGGCGCGATGATGATCATTGCTGCCTTCGGTTTTCAAGTGAAGCGTGCAGCCAAGCGTTTGAGAAAGCGAGCGGAAAAAATGCTCGATCATCTCGGTGGACATGTCCCCCACCTTCTGATATTTAAAAGTCGCCTCATAAACGAGATAGGGTCGATTGGACAAATCCAAAGCGCATTGAGCCAAACACTCATCCATGGGCAGCATAAATCCGAAGCGAGCAATGCCTCGTTTATCACCCAACGCCTCTTTGAGCGCTTGGCCAAGCGCCAAACCCACATCTTCAATGGTGTGGTGATCATCGACTTGCAGATCGCCTTTGGCATCAATCTTGAGTGTGATGCCTGCGTGTGTTGCGATTTGCTCGAGCATGTGATCGAAAAAACCGATGCCGGTGCTGATTTCACTTGCCTCATTTTTATCTAAATCAACAAGCACCTTGATCTTTGTCTCTTTCGTATTTCGCTCGACGATCGCGCAACGGTCACGACCCATAGCCAAAATAGTCTGAGCGATTTTCTTCCACCCCATACCCTGTCTGTCGTAACGGAAAGCGCCAATGCCCATGTTTTTCGCAAGTTCCACATCGCTTTGTCGATCACCGATCACAAAAGAGCGCTCGGGATCCATCGCACCCGAGGCAAGGTATTTTTTAACCAATCCCGTTTTCGGTTTCATGCACTCACAGTGATCTTCTGGCTTGTGCGGACAAATCAGAATCTCTGAAAAACAGATTCCCTGAGAGGATAGGATTTGCAAAAGCAACTTTTGCGGTCCTTCAAAATCCTTTTGAGGGAAGCTCTCGGTGCCCAGTCCGTCTTGATTCGAGACCATGACCAGTTCCCAACCGGCCTCTTTCAGACGCTGCAAAGCGCCAATGCAGTCAGGCTCAAGCTCAAACTTCTCATACCGATCAATTTGAAAGTCAGCCGGTTCTGCGATGAGCGTCCCGTCTCGGTCGATAAATAAAACTTTTTTCTGGTTCATCACTTCACCTCTTTGAGCACTTGCCTCAATTTCTCAATAAATGTCTGACACTCTTCAATTGTCCCAACCGAGACGCGAAGCACGCCCTTATCGGAACCGGGCTCACGGATCGCCACCCCTTTTTTCCATAGTGTTTGATAGACCGCTTCGGGATTATCGACAGAAAAAAGCACAAAGTTAGTTTCAGATGGATATACCGTTCTGACACCGGCCAGTTTTTGTAATTCGGTCTGCAAAAGGCGCCTAGTTTGAATCACCAATTGAACGCGCTGGCGCATGGCGGCCACGCCTCCGTCAGAGAGTGCTTTAAGCGCGATGGCGCCAACGGGTTCTGGCACCGGATAGGGAGCGAGCACTTTTCGCAGCGCGCCAATCACTTCTTTTTGAGCCAGTATGACTCCACAGCGAAGGCCCGCCAAAGCAAACGCCTTCGATAAAGTCCGAACGATCACCAAATTAGGATACTGCGCGATCAGATCCGCGCAGGAGGCTTGCGGGCAAAACTCGATATAAGCCTCATCAACCACCACAATCGTGTCACGAGCCGCCTGCAACACTTTCAGAATGGAGGTTCGACTGAGTAGCTCACCTGTGGGGTTATTGGGGTTGCACAGAAACACGACTTTGACGCGATCCTCGCTTCGCAGCGCACGGCAAAGGCCGTCAATATTGAGTTTTAAGTCCCGAGCGGGAGCGACCGTTTGAATGTCAACTCCACACGTTTGAGCGCTGATGCCATACATGCTGTAAGTGGGCAGGGCATATAAAACGGCGTCGCTCAAGGTCGCGCAAAAAGTTCGGATCAAGAGTTCAATCGCCTCATCGGCTCCCCGAGTCATCAATACCTCTTCGGCATTGACACCCGCATACTTCGCGTAGCGTTTGCGAAAGGCAAGCGGCTGCACTTCAGGGTAGCGATTAAGCGTTTCAAAACGAAGCTCATACTTGGTGGCCGTCGGATACTCATTGGTGTTGAGCCAAATCATGCCTTCGGGCGCGTTTTCACTCGGCGACTCATACGGCTGAAGGTTCTGCAAATACGCGGGCATTAACGAAGTGATGCTCATAATTATTTCCTATTGAGTGCAGCTAAACGGATGGAAGCCGCCCGTTTGTGAGCGTCAAGTTTTTCAGCTTGGGCAAGCTTTTCAACAGCCGGCCCCAACAATCTCAATCCTTCCTCAGTGACCTCCTGAATAGTCATGCGGCGTTCAAAATCAACCAAACCTAAACTAGAATAAGTCTTCGCATAACCATAGGTGGGCAAGACGTGATTGGTGCCGGAAACGTAATCGCCCGCGCTCTCCGTGGACCAATCGCCCAAAAAGACAGAGCCCGCGTTGCGAATACCCAAA
>DVMY01000031.1 GCA_018714755.1 Candidatus Aphodousia faecigallinarum
GTTCACGTGGGGCTTGGTGCGTTCAAATTTACCTTTAGCCATTTCTATGGATCCTTTAATTGGTAATTTTTAAATTAGATACAACTTTCTAAGTCTACTCTTATTTGGTCTTTTCAGCGATAACCGCTTCAGCCACGTTGCGCGGAGCTTCAGCGTAGTGCTTAAATTCCATCGTGTAGGTAGCGCGGCCCTGCGTCAAGGAACGCAACGTCGTGGCGTAGCCGAACATTTCGGCCAACGGCACTTCAGCGCGAATCGCCTTGCCGCCACCAGCGATATCATCCATACCTTGGATCACACCGCGGCGAGAGGACAAGTCACCCATCACGTCGCCCATCTTTTCTTCAGGCGTTTCGACTTCAACAGCCATGATCGGTTCAAGCAAAACCGGATTGGCGCGACGCATACCTTCCTTGAAGGCCATGGAGGCTGCCATCTTAAAGGCGTTTTCGTTGGAGTCCACTTCGTGGTAGGAACCAAAGTGCAAGGTCACCTTCACATCCACGACCGGGTAACCGGCCAACACACCAGCCTTCAAGGTGTCTTCAACACCCTTTTGAACGGCAGGAATGTATTCACGGGGCACCACACCGCCCTTAATGGCATCAACGAATTCAAAGCCTTTGCCGGGTTCTTGCGGTTCAAGCTTGAGCACAACGTGACCGTATTGACCACGACCACCAGATTGCTTCACAAACTTGAATTCAGCATTTTCAACCGTAGAACGGATCGTTTCACGATAGGCCACTTGGGGCTTACCAACCGTAGCTTCCACATTGAATTCACGGCGCATGCGGTCAACCAAAATTTCCAAGTGCAATTCACCCATACCGGAAATAATCGTTTGACCGGATTCTTCATCGGTGCGAACGCGGAAGGACGGGTCTTCTTGAGCCAAACGGTTCAAAGCGATACCCATCTTTTCTTGGTCAGCCTTGGTCTTCGGTTCAACAGCTTGAGAAATAACCGGTTCCGGGAATTCCATGCGTTCAAGAATGATCGGGTGAGCGACGTCGCAGAGCGTATCACCGGAAGTCACTTCCTTCAAACCAACAGCTGCGGCGATGTCGCCGGCTTCGGCTTCTTTGATTTCTTTACGTTCGTTAGCGTGCATTTGCAACAAACGACCGATACGTTCTTTCTTGTTCTTCACAGAGTTCAAAACCGTTTCGCCAGAAACGAGAACACCGGAATAAACACGCAAGAAGGTCAATTGACCGACATACGGGTCAGTCATGATCTTGAAAGCTAAAGCGGAGAACGGTGCCTTGTCGTCAGCTTCACGCGTGACTTCATTGTCATCCAAGTCCACACCCTTCACCGGCGGAATATCCACAGGAGAAGGCAAGAATTGAACAACGGCGTCCAACATGCGTTGAACACCCTTATTCTTAAAGGCGGTGCCGCAAAGCATCGGTTGGATTTCGCAAGCGATCGTGCGAATACGCAAACCTTGGATGATTTCTTCTTCGCTCAATTCGCCATTTTCCAAGTACTTGTTCATCAAGTCTTCGCTGGCTTCAGCGGCGGCTTCGATCATGTTTTCACGCCACTTTTCAGCATCCGCTTGAAGTTCAGCAGGAATATCACCGTAGGTGAACTTCATGCCTTGGCTGGCTTCATCCCAAATGATGGAGCGCATCTTCAAGAGGTCCACAACGCCTTCAAAAGTGTCTTCAGCGCCGATAGGAATCACGATAGGCACAGGATTGGCCTTCAAACGCACACGCATTTGATCGTACACCTTGAAGAAGTTGGCACCGGTGCGGTCCATCTTGTTCACGAAAGCCAAACGGGGCACGTGATACTTGTTGGCTTGACGCCAAACGGTTTCAGATTGCGGTTGAACACCACCCACAGCGCAATAGACCATGCAAGCGCCGTCCAAAACACGCATGGAACGTTCCACTTCAACAGTGAAGTCAACGTGCCCCGGGGTGTCAATGATGTTCAAACGATGTTCCGGGAAGGTACCGTCCATGCCGCGCCAGAACGTGGTCGTGGCAGCGGAGGTAATCGTAATTCCCTTTTCTTGTTCCTGTTCCATCCAGTCCATGGTGGCAGCGCCATCATGCACTTCGCCGAGCTTGTGAGTCACACCCGTGTAGAACAGAATACGTTCAGTGGTCGTGGTCTTACCCGCGTCAATGTGGGCAGAAATCCCGATGTTGCGATAACGCGAGATCGGAGTAGTACGAGCCATTATGTTTCCCCTAGTTGGAGACGATGCGCTTACTTCATGTCGGTAAGCGCATCTGGTTAATCAAATTAGAAACGGAAGTGAGAGAAAGCCTTGTTGGCTTCAGCCATACGGTGAACTTCGTCACGCTTCTTCATGGCGCCACCACGGCCTTCGGCCGCATCCAACAACTCACCAGCTAAGCGTTGGGGCATCGACTTTTCTGCACGCTTCTTAGCCGCTTCGCGCAACCAGCGCATGGCCAAAGCCATACGACGGACAGGGCGAACTTCAACCGGGACTTGGTAGTTGGCACCACCAACGCGACGGCTCTTGACTTCCACGAGCGGGCGGACATTGTCGAGAGCGGTCTTGAACACTTCCATAGCGTCCTTGCCGGTCTTGGCTTCAATTTCACTTAAAGCGCCATAAACGATGCGTTCAGCGACGGCCTTCTTGCCATCGAGCATGATCACGTTCACAAACTTGGCGATTTCAACACTGCCGAATTTCGGATCCGGCAAAATTTCACGTTTCGGTACTTCGCGACGACGGGGCATTTTTTTCCTCTTTCGTAGTCTTCAGTCTTAAACAATGCGATCACTCAATTAGGATCGCGACTTACTCGGTTCTCACATCAAACACAAACGGATGGTTGAACCGTTCACGGCTACAATGCGCCGCGAATTAAGCTGCCTTCGGGCGCTTGGCGCCGTACTTGGAGCGAGCTTGCTTACGATCCTTAACACCTTGGGTGTCCAAAGAACCGCGGATGATGTGGTAACGCACACCAGGCAAGTCCTTAACACGACCGCCGCGGATCAACACGACGCTGTGTTCTTGCAAGTTGTGGCCTTCACCACCGATATAAGAAATGACCTCAAAGCCGTTGGTCAAACGCACCTTGGCAACCTTACGCAAAGCGGAGTTCGGCTTCTTCGGGGTTGTGGTGTACACGCGCGTGCAAACGCCACGCTTTTGCGGGCAGTTTTTGAGCGCGGGGCTCTTGCTTTTATCGTGCGTGAGCACACGGGGCTTACGCACTAATTGGTTAATGGTAGGCATAAATATCCGTATTAAAAATTCTCCAACCAGGCTCTCGCATGGAAGGCAGAATTGCTGGTTTTAAAACGTCCAAAACTTAACGCACAGAACCCCCTTCATCAACGCATCCATCGCGTCAATGATCGGAGGTCCGAAAGTTTTAAGCTTCGGGAGGCTGAGATTTTCGTATTTTTTTCTCTTATTGTCAAGACCTTAAGAGAAAATGCGCGAAAGACCCGAAGGTGAAAAATCTCTTAAAACACCATCGGGTCTTCGTTCAGGCACGCTAATTGACGTACCTAAAATATCAACCGTTTACTACTCTTCTTTTGTCACAGTTTCCGTGACAACTGCTTCATCAACAGGTTCTTGAGTGGCAAACGTAGAGGTAAAGCCAGCGGCTTCTTCCGCTTCCGCTACTTCGTTAGCCTTCACAGCCTTGTGATAGGCCAAGCCCGTACCGGCGGGGATCAGACGACCCACAATAACGTTTTCCTTCAGACCGCGCAGATCGTCCTTCTTGCCCATAATGGCGGCTTCGGTAAGAACGCGCGTGGTTTCCTGGAAGGAAGCCGCGGAAATGAAGGAGTCCGTTGACAAACTGGCCTTCGTGATACCCAACAAAACGTTTTCATACAATGCGGGACGCTTGCCGGCAGCAATGGCCTTGTCATTTTCATCCAACATTTCAGAACGTTCCACTTGTTCATCACGAATGAACTTCGTATCACCAGGATCGGTAATCTTCACACGACGAAGCATTTGGCGAACAATCACTTCAATGTGCTTGTCGTTAATCGCCACACCTTGCAGACGGTACACATCTTGAACTTCGTCAACGATGTAGCGGGCCAGGGCTTCAATGCCCAACAAGCGCAAGATATCGTGCGGATCGGCCGGACCTTCAACGATTTCTTCACCCTTTTGAACCACTTGACCATCGTGGACAAGAATACTCTTATCCTTGCTGATCAAGAATTCGTGATCCGTACCCTCATTGTCGGTGATCACCAAACGTTGCTTACCCTTCGTTTCCTTACCAAAGGTCACCGTACCCGTCACTTCTGCGAGCACGCCTGCGTCCTTCGGAGAACGAGCTTCAAACAATTCGGCAACGCGAGGCAAACCACCGGTAATATCACGGGTCTTTTGGGACTCAACCGGAATACGAGCCAAGACTTCGCCGCGACCGATCTTTTGACCGTCGCGAACCACAATCAAAGCTCCCACCGGCAATTGAATCGTCACGCGGTGATCGGTACCCGGAATCTTCACTTCGTTGCCATTTTCATCCAACAAGCGAACAGCCGGACGCAAAGCTTGCGTGCTGCTCTTCTTGCCCTTGGCGCCACCGGCGGTTGAACGTTTCGGGTCAATCACAACGAGGCTGGACAAACCGGTCACTTCGTCGGTTTGACTCATCACCGTCACGTTGTCAACAATGCCTTCAAACTGAACCGTTCCACCGTATTCGGAGATGATCGGACGCGTCATCGGATCCCAAGTTGCCAATTGAGCGCCCGCCTTGATCTGTTGATCCGGCTTGGCCAACAACATGGCACCGTACGGAACCTTATGACGTTCACGTTCGCGGCCATTATCACTGATGATAATTTCGCCGGAGCGAGAAATAACCACGAGATCTCCCTTGGCACTGGTCACATAGCGCATGGCTGAAGAGTAACTCACTTGACCATTGACCTTGGCTTCCACGGAACTGGCGACCGCAGCGCGGCTGGCAGCACCACCGATGTGGAACGTACGCATCGTCAACTGCGTACCCGGTTCACCGATGGATTGAGCAGCGATCACACCCACCGCTTCACCAACGTTGACGAGCGAACCGCGACCCAAATCTCGGCCATAGCACTTGGCGCACAAACCGTAACGAGTTTGGCAAGTCAACGGCGTGCGAACCATCACTTCGTCGATGCCTAATTTTTCGATTTCATCGCATTCGTCTTCCGTCAAGAGCGTGCCGGCCGTGATAACCACTTCACCGGTTTCCGGATTGACGATATCTGCACTCGTCACACGACCCAGGACACGATCTCGCAACGATTGAATCACATCACCACCTTCAACCAAAGCCTTCATGCTGACGCCTTGCGTGGTGTGGCAATCTTCTTCCGTAACAACCAAGTCCTGCGTGACATCAACCAAACGACGGGTCAGGTAACCGGAGTTAGCCGTCTTCAAAGCCGTGTCTGCCAAACCCTTACGAGCACCGTGGGTTGAAATAAAGTATTGCAGAACGTTCAACCCTTCGCGGAAGTTTGCGGTAATCGGTGTTTCAATAATGGAGCCGTCAGGCTTTGCCATCAAACCACGCATACCAGCCAACTGACGAATCTGAGCGGCAGAACCACGGGCGCCGGAGTCAGCCATCATGTAGATGGAATTGAAAGATTCTTGCTTGGTGAGCTTACCATGACGATCAACGACGGGCTCAGTGGAAAGCTCATCCATCATCACCTTACCGACTTGGTCGGCGGTGCGGCCCCAAATATCAACAACCTTGTTGTAACGTTCGCCCTGAGTCACCAAACCGGAAGCGTATTGAGCTTCGATTTCCTTGACTTCTTTTTCCGCGGCGGCGATCAACTCAGCCTTCTTGGCAGGAACCGTCATGTCGCCGATGCAAATCGACAAGCCGCCAATCGTGGACAAGGCATAGCCGCGGTCCTTCAAGCGGTCAGCGAAAAGAACCGTCGCACGCAAGCCACACTTACGGAAGCAAGTATTGATCAAGCGAGCGATTTCCTTCTTCTTGAGCGTGCGGTTCAATTCAGCAAAACTCATGCCCTCGGGCAAGATTTCTGACAACAAAGCACGACCCGCTGTTGTTTCATAGCGAACAATCTTTTCTGTCTTTTCGCCGGTCTTCTTATTGACTTCGTACTCTTTGATACGAACCGTGCAACGCGTCTGAAGTTCAATTTTCTTGTTGTCCAATGCGCGACGAACTTCTGCCACGTCAGCAAAGAACATCCCTTCACCCTTAGCGTTGATACGCTCACGGGTAGAGTAATACAAGCCCAATACCATGTCCTGAGACGGAACAATGGAGGGGTTACCGTTAGCCGGGAAGAGCACGTTGTTGGAAGCAAGCATCAGGGTGCGAGCTTCTAACTGAGCCTCCAAGGAAAGCGGCACGTGCACGGCCATTTGGTCACCGTCGAAGTCAGCGTTAAAAGCCGCGCAAACGAGCGGGTGCAATTGAATGGCTTTACCTTCGATGAGCTTAGGTTCAAAAGCTTGAATACCCAAGCGGTGCAAGGTAGGAGCACGGTTAAGCATCACAGGGTGCTCGTAGATCACTTCTTCGAGAATATCCCAAACCACCGGCTCTTGGTTGTCAACCATCTTCTTGGCGGCTTTGATTGTCATCGCCAAACCGCGACGTTCCAACTTATTGAAGATGAAGGGTTTGAACAGTTCCAAGGCCATCAACTTCGGCAAACCGCATTGATGCAAGCGCAAGTACGGACCCACGGTAATAACGGAACGGCCCGAGTAGTCAACACGTTTACCCAAAAGGTTTTGACGGAAGCGACCGCTCTTACCCTTGATCATATCGGCCAAGGACTTCAACGGGCGCTTAGAGGGACCAGTCATTGCTTTGCCGCGACGACCGTTATCGAGCAAACTGTCGACAGCTTCCTGCAACATACGCTTTTCATTGCGAATGATGATGTCCGGAGCCTTCAGTTCAAGCAAACGTTTCAGACGGTTATTACGGTTGATAACGCGACGATACAAATCATTCAAGTCGGAGGTGGCGAAGCGACCGCCATCCAACGGCACCAACGGGCGAAGATCCGGCGGCAAAACCGGCAAAACTTCCATCACCATCCATTCAGGCTTCACGCCGGAGCGTTGGAAACCTTCAAGAACCTTCAAACGCTTGGAGAACTTCTTGATCTTGGCGTCAGAGCTCGTGTCTTCCAGTTCTTTGCGCAATATTTCGACTTCGTGATCAACGTCGATGGTGCGCAGCATTTCACGAATGGCTTCGGCACCCATCATGGCCTTGAAGTCAGAACCGTATTGCTCAACCTTTTCCAAATACTCGTCTTCGGTGAGCAATTGGCCGCGCTTCAAATCCGTCATGCCCGGATCAACAACGCAATAGGCTTCAAAGTAAAGCACGCGCTCAATATCACGCAACGGGATATCCAAAACCATACCCATGCGCGACGGCAAGCTCTTTAAGAACCAAATGTGCGCAACGGGGCTAGCCAATTCAATATGGCCCATGCGTTCACGACGCACCTTCGACAAGGTCACTTCCACGCCGCACTTTTCGCAAACGACACCGCGATGCTTCAAGCGTTTGTACTTGCCGCACAAGCATTCGTAGTCCTTTACCGGGCCGAAGATCTTGGCACAGAACAGACCGTCGCGCTCCGGCTTAAAAGTACGGTAGTTGATGGTCTCTGGTTTTTTCACTTCACCATAAGACCAGGAACGAATCTTTTCAGGCGATGCCAAACCAATCTTGATCGCATCAAAGTGATCGTCCTGATTAAATTGCTTAAACAGATCGATAAGCGGATTCATATCTGTTCTGTCCTTAATTACGTTCGAGGTCGATGTCAATGCCCAACGACCGGATTTCCTTCACCAACACGTTAAACGATTCCGGCATACCGGCTTCGAGTACGTGTTCGCCCTTAACGATGTTTTCGTAAACCTTAGTACGGCCATTCACATCGTCAGACTTAACTGTCAACATTTCTTGCAACACGTAGGAGGCACCATAAGCTTCCAAGGCCCAAACTTCCATTTCACCGAAGCGTTGACCACCAAACTGAGCCTTACCACCCAACGGTTGTTGTGTCACCAACGAATAGGGACCAGTTGAACGGGCATGCATCTTGTCGTCAACCAAGTGGTGTAACTTCAAATAATGCATGTAACCAACCGTCACCGTCCGATCGAATGCTTCGCCGGTGCGACCGTCGTAGAGAGTGCATTGGGTCTTAGACGGAGTAAGTTGCAAGCGCTCTGCAACATCATCAGGGAAGGCCAAATCAAGCATCTTCCTGATTTGTTCTTCGCTAGCGCCGTCAAACACCGGAGTGGCAAACGGCACACCGTTTTGAAGATTTTCAGCCAAACGCATCACTTCTTCATCGGTCAAGCTATCCAAATCTTCCTTCTTACCCGTTTCGTTATAGATCTTGTCCAAGAAGGCACGCATTTGAGCGACTTGGCAGCTCTTGAGCATTTCGCCAATGCGCCAGCCCAAGCCCTTGGCTGCCCAGCCCAAATGCACTTCAAGCACCTGACCGATATTCATACGGGAAGGCACGCCCAACGGATTAAGTACGACATCCGCGGGACGACCATCGGCCATGTAAGGCATATCTTCCACAGGGCAAATCTTGGAGACCACACCCTTGTTACCGTGGCGGCCGGCCATCTTGTCGCCCGGTTGCAGACGACGTTTTTCAGCGATATAAACTTTCACCATCTTCAGAACGCCAGGAGGCAATTCATCGCCTTGGGTAAGTTTCTTACGCTTGATGTCAAAGGCGCGATCAAATTCGTGGCGCTTGTCATCGAGCTGAGCGCGCATGTCTTCGAGCAATTTTTGATCGGCTTCCTCAACCATGCGGAGGTCAAAAATCTCAAAACCCTTCAAACCGGCGAGATATTCCTTCGTCAAAACGCTCTTCTTCAGACCGTTAGGACCGCCTTCGGCCTTCTTGCCTTCCAATTGACGAGCCAAACGAGCAAAACCGTCCGCTTCCACAATGCGAAGCTTTTCATCCAAATCTTGACGGTAACGCTTCAAAGACTCATCAATAATGGAGTTGGCGCGAGCGTCGCGCTCCACCCCTTCGCGTGTAAAGACCTGAACGTCAATTACGGTACCGGTCATACCAGAGGGCACACGCAAAGAAGTGTCCTTCACATCACTGGCCTTTTCACCGAAAATAACGCGAAGTAATTTTTCTTCCGGCGTCAGCTGCGTTTCTCCCTTCGGAGTCACCTTACCGACCAAAACATCTCCGGCCTTCACTTCCGCGCCAATTTGCACAATACCGCATTCATCCAAGCGAGCCAACTGATTTTCGGACAAATTGGAGATATCACGAGTGATTTCTTCAGCACCTAATTTGGTATCGCGAGCCACCACGGAGAGCTCTTCAATGTGAATGGAGGTGTAGCGATCATCAGCCACCACTTTTTCACTAATCAAAACCGAGTCTTCGTAGTTGTAGCCGTTCCACGGCATAAAGGCAACCAACAGATTTTGACCTAAAGCGAGTTCACCCATATCGGTGGAAGCGCCATCGGCCAACACATCACCGCGAGCCACCACGTCACCACGGGAAACAATCGGACGTTGGTTAATATTGGTGCTTTGGTTGGAACGGGTGAATTTCTGCAAGTTGTAGATATCCACACCGACTTCACCGGCCACATTTTCGTCGTCGTTGACACGAATCACCACACGGTTGGCATCAACATAGTCAACCACGCCACCGCGCTTGGCTTGGACAGCCGTCTTAGAGTCCACAGCCACCGTACGTTCTACGCCCGTACCGACAACCGGCTTTTCAGGTCGCAAGCAAGGCACGCCTTGGCGTTGCATGTTAGAACCCATCAACGCGCGGTTGGCGTCATCGTGTTCCAAGAACGGAATCAAAGAAGCAGCGGCAGAAACCACTTGCAGCGGAGAAACGTCCATGTATTGAACACGTTCCGGGCTAACCATCACGGTTTCGCCATTTTCACGAGCGCTCACCAACTCTTGAGTCAAACGACCTTCGTCATCCAATTCAGAGTTAGCCTGACAAATAACATACTTGCCTTCTTCAATAGCGGACAGGTAGTCAATTTGATCGGTAACCTTGCAGTCAATCACCTTGCGATACGGCGTTTCCAAGAAACCGTATTCGTTTAAGCGCGCGTACAGAGCCAGCGAGTTGATCAAACCAATGTTCGGACCTTCAGGCGTTTCGATCGGGCACAAGCGACCGTAGTGAGTCGGATGCACGTCACGCACTTCAAAGCCGGCGCGTTCACGGGTCAAACCACCCGGACCCAAGGCAGAGATACGACGCTTATGCGTAATCTCGGACAAAGGATTCGTTTGATCCATGAATTGGCTCAACTGGCTTGAACCGAAGAATTCACGGATAGCAGCAGAGATAGGCTTGCTATTGATCAAATCTTGCGGCGTCAGATTGTCAGATTCTGCTTGAGCCAAGCGTTCGCGAACAGCACGTTCCACACGAACCAAACCGGAACGGAATTGGTTTTCAGCCAATTCACCGACGCAGCGAACACGACGATTGCCGAGGTGGTCGATATCATCGACTTCTCCGCGACCGTTACGCAATTCAACCAACACCTTGACAGTGTCAACGATGTCGTCGTGCGTCAATGTGCCGGGACCTTCCGAGGTCGCACGACCCAAGCGCGCGTTAACCTTCATGCGGCCAACGCGAGACAAATCGTACGTTTCATCAGAGAAGAAGAGACGGTTCATCAACATTTCAACCGCTTCTTCTGTCGGGGGTTCACCCGGACGCATCATGCGATAGATGGCTACGCGGGCAGACATCTGATCGGGCGTTTCATCAATACGCAACGTATCAGAAATATAGCTTCCCTGATCCAACTCATTGGTGTAGATGGTTTGGAAGCCCTTCACCTTGGCCTCGCGCAATTTAGCCAACAATTCTTCAGTAATTTCATCGTTGGCAGCAGCCAAAACTTCACCGGTTTCCGCATCAATGATGTCTTTAGCCAACACTCGGCCAATAAGGAATTCGTCATTGACAGATACCGTCTTCATATCGGCCATTTGACGAATATGACGAGCCGTGATGCGCTTGTCTTTCGCGACAATCACTTCACCGTCACGACCGACGATATCAAATCGAGCCACTTCACCCTTAAGACGTTCCGGAACCAGCGTCATGGAAGCGCTGCGGGCACCCAACTTGAAGGTGTCAAATTCAAAGAACGTTTCAAGAATTTGTTCCGCATTCATGCCCAATGCCTTGAGCAAGATCGTCACAGGCATCTTACGGCGACGGTCCACACGGAAATAGACCAAATCCTTGGCATCGAATTCAAAGTCTAACCATGAACCACGGTAAGGAATCATGCGAGCTGAAAACAGCAGCTTACCGGAGCTGTGGGTCTTACCTTTATCATGTTCGAAGAACAGACCGGGAGAACGGTGCAGCTGGCTGACAATCACGCGTTCAGAACCATTGATGATAAAGGAAGCTTTTTCCGTCATTAACGGAATTTCACCCATATAGACATCATTTTCACGGATTTCTTTAATCCGAGTCTTAGTGGGGTCTTCACGGTCAATAATTTCCAAACGAATGCGAGCGCGCAAACGACTTGAATAGGTCAAGCCACGAAGCTGACATTCGGCCACATCAAACACAGGCTCATCAAGCGAATAGCTCTCAAAGACTAAGCGAGCCAGGCCATTGTGGCTGGAGATCGGGAAAATAGACGTAAATGCGGATTGCAAACCAAAGTTCGGATTGCGATCAGCGGAAGCAATATCGGCCTGCAAAAATTCAGAATAGGACCGAAGTTGCATTTCCAACAGGGAAGGCACTGCGAGAACGCTCGGACGAGTCGCAAAACTCTTTCGGATGCGCTTCTTTTCAGTGAACGAGTACGACATGGACACTCCGTTCGACGTGAGATTGATGAAAAAAACGATTTCAGTCTAAGTGAGAAGAAAAAAAGAAAGACGCCAAAAGCCGCACCAGGTATCTTTTCAATACCTGGGCGGCAAATCGGTAATTAAATTTTCAGTCAATCGAATTTTTCGCTGCTCACTCAGAAGACTTAGAACTGAATTCAATCTGTAACTCAGTTCAAAGTCCTCTCTCGAGGACTTCGGGCAATATCTGTTAAATATTGCCCGATTTTTGTCAGAACAGCAAGAATTACTTGAGTTCGACCTTGGCGCCAGCGGCTTCCAACTTCTTCTTGGCTTCTTCAGCATCAGCCTTCGGCAAGCCTTCCTTAACAGCCTTGGGAGCGCCTTCAACCATGTCCTTGGCTTCCTTCAAGCCCAAGCCGGTCAATTCGCGAACTGCCTTAATAACGGCGATCTTGTTGGAACCAACATCAGCGAGGACGACATCGAATTCGGTCTTTTCTTCAGCAGCAGCGGCAGCACCACCAGCAGCAGGAGCAGCCACGGCAACAGCGGCGGCAGCAGCGGAAACACCGAACTTTTCTTCCATCATCTTGATGAGTTCGGAAACTTCGAGAACGGTCATGGACGCAATTGCGTCGAGGATTTCTTCTTTCGTAAGGGCCATTTTATGACTCCAATAAAAAATTTCGTTTGTTAATAAAAATTAGGTTAGGCAGCAGCCTTTTCCTTAGCATCGCGAACAGCGGCAACTGTACGCACCATGCGTGCAGGCACTTCATTGAGCGTGCGGACGAACTTAGCAATCGGTTCGTTCATCGTAGCCATCAACTTAGCCAACAATTCTTCGCGGCTCGGCATCGTGGCGAGTTGTTCAACTCCGGCAACATCCAACACATTGTTGGGCATTGCGCCACCCTTGACAACGAGCTTGTCGTTTTTCTTGGCAAAGGAGACTAACACCTTGGCAGCAGCGACCGGATCAGCGGAAAAGCCGTAAACGAGGGGGCCGACAAATTGATCAGCCAAACCTTCAAACGGCGTACCGCTCACGGCACGACGCACCAGAGTGTTTTTGAGCACGCGCAATTGGACACCTTCCTTGCGAGCATTGGCACGCAATTGAGTGACCGCTTGAACGCTCAGCCCACGGTATTCGGCAATAACGATCGAACCAGCGTTGGCAACAATGCCGCTCACTTCTTCGATAACTGCCGCTTTATCTTGACGATTAAGACCCACGGTCTGGCTCCACTCAGAGGTACCGAAACATATTCGGCACCGGTTTACAAATAACCGGCAACTCTCCGAGAGTCTCGCCTGCCATGCTAGAGAGCACGATCAAACGAAATTTTCTCTCTTCGGTAGCCGTCTGCGCTGGACATCTTGTCAAAACAACACCCGCTTGACACATGCAAGTGCTATCGCAAGACAATTAAAATTTAACGCTCACCGTCTTTTATATATACATGCCTAGACGGCAAACATCGCATTTCCAGCGGTCTTTGACAGCGGGAAGCGAACTTCCCACCCAAAGCCCTCGAGGCCTCACGACCTCTTTTGTGAGCTCGGCACGCCGAGCTCACGGGTATCTGTTATTAAGCAACAACAGTTGACACGTCAACACGAACGCCAACACCCATCGTCGAGGAAACAGACACCTTTCTGAGGTACTGTCCCTTGGAAGAGGCGGGTTTCGCCTTGACCAACGCATCGATCAACGCCTTCAAATTCGTTTCCAAGCGAGCAGCTTCAAAGGAAGCACGACCGATGGAGGCATGGATGATACCAGCCTTGTCAGCACGGAACTGAACTTGGCCAGCCTTTGCGTTCTTAACAGCTTCAGCCACATTCGGCGTAACCGTACCCACCTTCGGGTTCGGCATCAAGCCGCGCGGGCCTAAAATCTTACCCAATTGACCCACAATACGCATAGCATCCGGAGAGGCGATCACGACATCGAAATCGAGTTGACCAGCCTTAACCGTAGCGGCCAAGTCATCAAAGCCAACCACGTCTGCACCGGCTGCTTTGGCTTCGTCAGCCTTGGCACCTTGAGCAAACACAGCCACGCGAACGGTCTTACCAGTGCCTTCGGGCAACACAGCAGCGCCACGAACAGCTTGGTCAGACTTACGAGGATCAATACCCAATTGGATAGCCACGTCGACGGATTCGTCAAACTTGGCACTAGCCGTTTCCTTAACTAACGCCAAAGCGTCAGCAACAGCATAAAATTTTTGCGCTTCAACCTTGGATTGGGCGGCCTTCATACGCTTAGTCATCTTAGCCATATTACAGACCCTCCACAGTAATACCCATGGAACGAGCGCTGCCTGCGATCGTACGAACAGCAGCATCCATATCAGCAGCCGTCAAGTCAGGCATCTTCGTCTTGGCGATTTCTTCGGCTTGAGCGCGAGTAATCTTACCCACCTTGTCCGTATGCGGACGAGAAGAACCCTTCTGAATCTTAGCGGCCTTCTTGATCAAAATCGTGGCCGGAGGGGTCTTCATAATAAAGGTGAAGCTCTTATCAGCGTAAGCAGTGATCACCACAGGAATCGGCAAACCGGGTTCAACGCCTTGCGTACGGGCATTAAAGGCCTTGCAGAATTCCATGATGTTAAGACCGCGCTGACCGAGAGCGGGACCGATTGGGGGCGAGGGGTTAGCCTTGCCGGCGGGAACTTGCAGCTTAATATAGCCGACAATCTTCTTAGCCATTTGAGGTTTCCTTTTAGGTTCTAGCGCCTTCGCATCTCTGCTCAGGCTCCCTAGTTTGTTAACAGAAAGAGCGCGATTATGCCACTGATTTTTAAAAATTGCAAATCAAGAGCTAATCGCGCGTTTTAATTAAATCTTTTCAACGCCGCTAAACGAGATATCCACAGGCGTTTCACGACCGAAGATCTCAACCGTCACACGTAAGCGGCTACGGTCATAATCAACTTCTTCAATACGACCATTGAAATCCGCGAACGCACCTTCTTTAAGGCGAACGGTTTCACCCACTTCAAAGCTGATTTTGGGACGCGGCTTCTCAGCCGTGGCTTCTTGGGTTTGCAAAATAGCAGCAATCTCATGATCGGCTAAGGGAGCCGGTCGGTTGCCGCCAAGAAAGCCCGTCACTCGAGGAGTATTCTTAACCAAATGCCATGTGTCGTCGTTCATAACCATATGGACCAACACATAGCCCGCATACATACGACGTTCCGTCACGTAACGACGATTGTTTCGGGTTTCTACGACTTCTTCGGTCGGCACCAAAACTTCACCGAATTGCTCCGGAAATGCGCAACGACCAATACGTTCGGTCAAAGCTCTTTGCACACTCTTTTCCATACCAGAATAGACGTGCACAACGTACCAACGCATCTTAGGCGCAGTGGCTTGTTGTTCTTGCATTTCAGACATACTTTGACCCCCTAATTAAAGGCTGAGTTTCAACAAAACGTCGTACAAACCCCATTCGACAATCATGTCGACCAGGAACAAGAACACTGCGACCACCACAACAAATGCGATCACCATGCCTGTCGAACTTAATGTCTCTTTACGGGTCGGCCAAACCACGCGGCGCAATTCATCGTAAGATTCGCGACCATAAACAATAAAGCGCTTGCCCGAAGGGCTAAACCAGGCCAACAACAAAGCAACGACCAAACCACCAATCAACACACCCAGGCGAACCAACAGCGTTTGGTCACTTAAAAAGCTAAAGCCGCAAACACCGGCCAGAGCAAAAATTACCGCTAAAGACACTAAAGCCAGATCCGAACCGGATGTCTTTTCTTCAGGTTTTGCGTTTTGTGTACTCATAATTTTTTTCCGACGACCGGATCTTTAATCGATCCCTGCGTCTCGTCAATTCCAAAGTAAATAAAGTGCGTTTATAACAACACCAAGCCGCGATCACCTGACCGCGGCTTGCTAACACAATATCTTGGGTGGCAGGGGCAGAAGGAATCGAACCCTCAACCTACGGTTTTGGAGACCGTCGCTCTGCCAATTGAGCTATACCCCTAACCCTTCATAAGGGTTGCGACGCAACCCCTTTGAAACCAAAATTATTCGATGATCTTGGCCACCACACCGGCGCCAACCGTACGACCACCTTCACGAACTGCGAAACGCAAGCCTTCGTTCATGGCGATCGGGCTGATCAATTGAACCGTCATCGTGATGTTATCACCAGGCATCACCATTTCGACGCCTTCCGGCAATTCAATCGTTCCCGTCACGTCCGTCGTGCGGAAGTAGAATTGCGGACGATAACCCTTGAAGAACGGCGTGTGACGACCACCTTCGTCCTTGCTCAAAACGTACACTTCAGCCGTGAACTTCGTGTGCGGCGTGATCGTGCCCGGCTTGGCCAACACTTGACCACGTTCCACTTCTTCACGCTTCGTGCCACGCAACAACACACCAATGTTGTCACCGGCTTGACCTTGGTCGAGCAACTTGCGGAACATTTCCACGCCCGTGCAGGTCGTCTTTTGCGTCGGACGGATACCGACGATTTCAATTTCGTCGCCAACCTTCAACACACCGCGTTCCACACGACCCGTCACCACCGTGCCACGACCGGAGATCGAGAACACGTCTTCAACAGGCATCAAGAACGGATGATCAACGTCACGCACCGGCGTCGGGATGTAGCTGTCCATCGTTTCGGCCAACTTCAAGATGGAGGGAACACCGATTTCAGATTGGTCGCCTTCCAAAGCCAACTTGGCAGAACCCTTGATGATGGGGATTTCGTCGCCGGGGAAGTTGTAGTTGCTCAACAAATCGCGAACTTCCATTTCCACGAGTTCGAGCAATTCAGCATCGTCCACCATGTCGCACTTGTTCAAGTACACGATGATGTACGGAACACCCACTTGGCGAGCCAACAGAATGTGTTCACGCGTTTGCGGCATCGGACCGTCAGCAGCAGACACCACCAAGATCGCACCGTCCATCTGAGCAGCACCCGTGATCATGTTCTTCACATAGTCAGCGTGCCCCGGGCAGTCAACGTGTGCATAGTGACGATGTTCCGTTTCGTATTCAACGTGGGCCGTGTTAATCGTAATACCACGGGCCTTTTCTTCCGGAGCGGCGTCGATTTGGTCATATGCACGGGCTTCACCACCAAACTTGGCAGCCAAAACCGTCGTAATTGCAGCCGTCAACGTCGTCTTACCATGGTCGACGTGACCGATCGTGCCCACGTTAACGTGGGGCTTGGTGCGTTCAAACTTGCCTTTTGCCATGGCGAACTCCTGAACTTTATAACTTAAAAATAAGATCCCGCCTCTTGAGGCGAGTATGTTAGAAAACTGGTGCCCATGACGCGGATCGAACGCGTGACCTCTCCCTTACCAAGGGAGTGCTCTACCACTGAGCCACATGGGCTGAATATTGGGACTGTCCACGAATTGTGGAGCGGGTGAAGGGAATCGAACCCTCGTCGTAAGCTTGGAAGGCTTCTGCTCTACCATTGAGCTACACCCGCCTGCGTCGAGAGATTTTCCGCTCCCGCTAGCAATCCTGGTTTCGCTACAGTATAAGCGAGCTATCGCTTGGTGGAGGGGGATGGATTCGAACCATCGTAGGCGTAAGCCAACAGATTTACAGTCTGCCCCCTTTAGCCACTCGGGCACCCCTCCGTAGCGAGACAGGCATTATGTAGGGTTTTAAAATAAAAGTCAAGCCATTTTTGCAAAAAAGTTCCATCTTTTTAAATCTCTACCAGTACCATTGCCAACAGACCCCCCAACATCATGTATGTTGCCAAATCCGAAAGCCAGCCCAATAGAGGTTTTTCATTCGTTAATTCGTCTTGAACTTTTTCCATTCGGCTCTTAAATTCCTCGAAGCTTCCACTGAAATCCTCCCAATCGAAAAGCTCTTTTGGTGTTCGGAAGTAGGCCACTATTAACTTCAAAGAAGCCCCCAGCAACATCAACGCTCCTGCTACTGATTCATTTAACAGCATCGCCATGCCAATGCCCGCTAAAGGGGCTGACAAAGCGATTAGCAATACTTCAAAAGTAGTTTTTTTCATGGATTTTTATCACTTATACGCGCTACACTAGGCGAGCACAGGAACTTTTTTATGTTTTTTTCCTTTTCTGAGCCCTCCACCATCGTCGGTTTGGCCGCTATTTTGTTGCAAATCGCCTTAACCGTCGGTGTCATCTTACGTGTCATGCTCACCCGCCACCCGCCGGGTAGTTCTTTTGCATGGATTTTACTTACCGCCATACTTCCTTACGTTGGCTTCATACTTTACCTGCTTTTCGGAGAACGTACATTAGGTCGTTGGCACGCCAGAAAGCTTCGCAAAGAAATGCGCAAACGTCGGCAAATTTTCCGACATATTATGCACACTCAAGCCATGGCCCCAGAAAAGTACCGTGAGTTAGCCAGACTTGCGACACGTTTAGGCAAATTTCCTCTGACCAAACGTTCTTCATTGCGCTTGCTGGACGATTCTGAAGAAACACTCACTTTGCTGATCCGCGATATCGACAACGCAAAAGAGCTGATCGCAATGGAGTTTTACATATGGGATGTCGGGGGGAAGGCCGATGACGTGTCTGCGGCGCTCATACGAGCGGCAAGACGAGGCGTGCAGTGCTATATCTTAGTTGATGCCATTGGCTCTTCTCGTTTTCTATCAAGCGATTGGGCTCGCATGTTTATTTACGAAGGCATCCATTTGGAAAAAGCCTTACCCGTTTCACTTTTCAGCGCATTGCTGTCACGGGCAGATATCCGCTTACATCGCAAAATTGCAGTGATTGACTACAGAATAGCCTACAGCGGAAGTCTCAATATGGTTGACCCTCAATACTTTAAGAAAAACGCTAATGTTGGTCAGTGGGTCGACGCGATGGTTAGAGCCAAAGGAGAAATTGTTCCCAACCTCTATCATCTCATCCATTTTGACTGGAAAGTGTTGACTGATTCCGAAGTAGTCTTCCCTGAATTCAAAGCCGATATTCAAAATGATTTTGACACGGCTGACCAAGCAACAGTTATGATCGTTCCCTCTGGTCCCGGTACGACCAATGACGCCAATCAAAGGCTTATTTTGGAGGCGATTCATCAGGCAAAAAAAAGTATCGAAATTGTTTCACCCTACTTTATCCCCGGTGAGGCTCTTGCATTAGCCATTCAGAATGCCGCGCTCAAAGAAGTGAAAGTCACTTTGTTGTTACCGGAAAAAAGTGACGCTTCAATGGTGAATTACGCCGCGCAACGTTACTTTGACGATTTGCTGAAGTCTGGCGTTCACATTTTGCGTTATCACCAAGGAATGCTTCACACAAAAAGCATCACGATTGACGGCGAGCTTTCTTTATTCGGAACAGTCAATATGGATATGCGAAGCATGCACTTGAACTACGAATTGATGCTTTTAGTATTCGATGAGGGATTTAGTAAAAAAGTCTCTGCGTTAAATGCTTCGTATTCTGAATTTTCTTCGGAAATCAATCTCTTCTTATGGTACAAACGTTCAGTATTTGAACGTATGAAAGAAGGGGCGAGTTATTTGCTGTCTCCCCTTCTATAGCAAACAGTTTGTGGCTTGATCATCACTCTGTACTCTCACGCTTACGTTCTTGCACCACAATGGCATCTTCCACCGTCTGCTCGCGAGAACGAAATTTCATTTTCCGTCCAGGAGTCTGCCCTTCCCTGGCCTCTCTAACCGGCTCTGTATCCGGTCTTTGATCAGGATTGACTCGCATGCCCTGCCATTGCTGTCTTTGTCTGCGATATAAGTTATCCAATGGGCTGCCATAGATCCAGCGGTAAATTAATCCCCCAATCACAACGACCGCTATCAGACCCAAGGCTAACATGGCAAAAAAACCAAACACCGGCAACAATAAAATACCCAGACCAATGACAACGGCGATAATCGCCGCACTTATCAAAAAACGAACAAGCGGATTTTGGGGCTCGGGGTTGGGAGAACCTCCTCGATATATGTAAATGGGCATTGCTTTTATTAATCCTTAAATTTTCATTCAGTCACTAGAATAATTTATAGGTATTACTAAAACTTTGCGAATGAAATCGTGTCCATTCTTTGCTCGGTCTGGGCAACCTGTGGGTTCATTATGTGAAAAACTCTTTTTATTTCACCTGTTAGAAGACCCTAAGACTTAAATGCAAAGTCGGTTAGTGAAAACACTTAGAAACAATTTAGCAGAGCCAATTGCCATTTTTTTTAATTTTCCGCTTAAAACGTTCGCAAAATTTCGTGTTTTTAGCGAAAATTACGCCAATCATGAATACAAATACTTTATCGAATAATAATTTGCCCGACGTGCAGTCAAGCGCAGACCCCCGTAACATCGACATTGAATATGTCGGCGTGAAAGGCATTGAGTTGCCCATTAGCGTTCAAAGTGCGAGCGGCACGCAGCCAACCGTTGCTCAAATCGGCATGTACGTAGCGTTGCCCGCTGAACACAAAGGCACGCACATGTCTCGCTTTCTCGGACTGCTCAAAGAGCATAGTGAGCCATTATGCAAGTCCTCGTTAATCAAATTAATGGGCGACATGCTCTCTACCCTTGAATCACACGCTGGACGAATTGACTTTGATTTCCCGTTTTTCGTTAAAAAATCAGCTCCGATCTCAAAATTGGAAAGCTTAATGAACTATCGAGTTCATTACCGGGTGGAACATAAAAACGGAAATACTACTGTCACTCAAACTGTAACGGTTCCGGTTACGAGTTTGTGTCCTTGCAGCAAAGAAATCTCTAATTACGGCGCTCACAATCAACGCTCTCATGTCACTATTGCCGCTAAACTCAAAGGCGATTTGTCGCTTGAGCAACAAATCCGTTACGCAGAACAGAGTGCATCGTGCGAGTTATGGAGTCGCCTGAAACGTGTGGATGAAAAATTCGTAACCGAAAGCGCTTACGAAAATCCAAAATTTGTCGAGGATTTGGTGCGCGATGTTGCTGTAGCCTTAAACAATGATAAAAACATTCAAGCTTATAGCGTACAAGCCGAAAATTTTGAATCCATTCACAATCACTCTGCTTTCGCGCAGATAACGTGCGGTTGCATGGATTAAAGTTTTCCAACCCGATCCAATGAATACGAAACTTTTATCGCAACCATTTTTGCATTTGATTAGATAGTTACCATGCTCAATGAACAAAAAAATGCGATTATCTCGCTTTTTAATCAAGCGCTCGAAGACATGGGCGTAACGCAAACCAATGTTTTACTGGAGCGTCCTAAAGTTGCCGCTCATGGGGACCTTGCCTGTAATGTTGCCATGCAATTGGCCCGCCAGCTCAAAACGAATCCTCGCGCAATTGCTACTGAATTAGTTAATCGAATTCAGTCTCAGCCGCAATGCGCCGACCTAATAGAGGGCTTCGAAATCGCCGGTCCTGGATTCATCAACATGCGATTGAGCCAAAATGCAAAAACTTTTGCAGTCCGCAAGGTACTTCGCTTAGGTTCTAATTTTGGTCACAATACGGACCACGATGGAGAAAAAATCCTCATTGAGTATGTTTCGGCCAACCCAACTGGGCCATTACACTTGGGACATGCTCGTCAAGGAGCGTTGGGCGACGTGCTATCCAACTTAATGAAAACGCAGGGCTGGAAAGTTTGCCGCGAGTTCTACTACAACGACGCAGGCGTTCAAATTCAAACACTCACCGATTCGGTCCAGCTTCGTATCAAAGAGTTGCAAGGCGAAACCATCACCTTTCCTGAAAATGGTTATCAAGGCCTTTACATTAAAGATATCGCCCGCGATTTTCTTGATAAAAAGACAATTCAAACTCGCGAAGGCCAGAGCATCACAGCTTCCGGAGACGTCAGCGATACGGCAAACATTCGTGCTTTTTCGGTCGCTTACCTAAAAAATGAACAAGACAGTGATTTGAGCGCACTAGGAGTCTCTTTTGACAACTTTTATTTGGAAAGCTCTCTTTATTCTGATGGGTTAGTGGAAAGAGCGGTTAACGCTCTGATCGCCTCCGGGCATACATACGAACAAGACGGCGCTCTTTGGCTGCGCACGACTGATTTCAAAGAATTCGGCGATGACAAAGACCGCGTCATGCGTAAGCAGGACGGGCATTACACCTATTTTGTCCCCGATGTCGCCTACCACTTAAGCAAATTTGAACGCGGTTACATCAAAGCGGTGGACATTCAAGGATCTGATCACCATGGCACAACCGCTCGTGTAAGAATTGGCGTGCAAGTGGCCGGACAACAATTAGGACTTGACATTCCTAAGGTTTTCCCGATTTATGTTTTGCACAAGATGCTCAAAGTTATTAAAGATGGCGTGGAAGTCAAAATGAGTAAGCGCTCCGGCACTTATGTAACTTTGCGCGACCTAGTCAATTGGGTCGGTCGGGATGCCGCGCGCTTCTTCCTCGTCAGCCGAAAAGCCGACAGTGAGTTTGTTTTTGACATCGACCTTGCCTTGTCTCAATCTGATGAAAATCCCGTTTACTACCTGCAATATGCCCACGCTCGAATCTGCTCGGTTTTAACGCAAGCTAAAGAAAAGGGATTTGACATCCCCGGCCAAGAAGCCATTGAATCTATGGACCTGTCCGCCTTGGATGATAAAAACGCCCAGGCACTTATCGCTCGCATTAGCGAATTCCCTGAAACGCTTTCTGTGGCCGCTAAGGAATGTGCACCGCACACACTCTGCTTCTATTTGAAAGACTTGGCGGGCGATTTCCATGCTTTCTATAACGCAGAACGGGTGCTGGTTGATGATGCCAATGTCCGTAATGCGCGATTGGCTCTTTTGTTAGCCGCTCGTCAGGTTCTTCACAACGGCCTGGATCTTTTGGGCGTTAGCGCTCCCGAGAAAATGTAAGGAATAAACATGGCAATGACACAAAATAAGAGTTCCTTTTGGCTGGGCACCATGGTGGGTGTTCTGATTGGATGCGTCGCGTGTGCTGCCGTTGCACTCTTCATCACCAATGCTCCCATTCCATTTGTTGAAAAAGTACAAAAGCAATCTACTCCGGTGGATGCCGCCGCCCTCGACGGCAAGGATCCTAATGGTGCTCTTTATGATGCCGCGTCCCGGGGCACACCTGCTGATGACGCACTCTCCGCCATAAAAACGGTGCAAGCGCCAACAGCACATGAACGTGCGCAAGAACCGAATAACGCTGCCGAAATAACAACGGGGGAAAGCTACAGCATTCAGGCAGGCGCATTTCGCAATGCCAAGGACGCTGAAAAAATACGTACGGACCTAGCTTTTATCGCACTGGAAGCCGACGTCGTTAAATCGACGGATGCGGGGATTACGCTTTATCGAGTGTTTCTTGGCCCGTTTGATACCGCTCGTGAAGCCAATGAACTGCAACAACGTCTCACTTCCAACGGCTTTGACGCGATGGTGGTAAAGAATAAATGAGACAATTTTGGTGCGCGGCCGCTTGTGTGTTAACTATTCTTAGTGCACCGGTCGAAGCTTTTGAGGCAGTGGCGGGGAAGGATTTTCGTTTAATCGAACCAACGGTTGACTCCACAAACGAAAAAATTGAAGTCATTGACTTCTTTGCATACACCTGCGCCCACTGCCAGCGTTTAGCTCCGCTGTTGGAAGACTGGATAAAAAAACAGCCCGAAGATGTTCTTGTCAGGCGGGTTCCTGTTGCTTGGGAGCCAACGACTCAGTTCTTATCTAAAATTTTTTATACCTTTGAAGCCCTCGGTCGAATTGAGGATTTACACCCCATTTTTTGGCAGGATATTCTTGCCGGTCAGATCACCAGTGAAGCCGACCTGCAAAAGTGGCTTCAGAACAATAAAGTGAATATTGATGACTGGAATCGAGCCTACAATTCATTCTCAGTCACCATGAAAACGCAACAAGCTCTGCAAACTTGGCAAAATTATCAATTAGACGCCACTCCCTACATAGCAGTTGCGGGTAAATATTTAACCGCTCCTCATTTAGCGGGGACTCGGCAAAAAACAATTCAAGTGCTTGATTGGCTCATTGAGCACGAACGACAACTACGTCAAAAACATTAAATTAGGCATAGCATCATGCAAATAGATCCTTCCATTTTTAAAGCTTATGACATTCGCGGTGTCGTCGATAAAACATTAACGGAACAGGCCGCTCGGGCCATTGGCCAAGCCCTTGGCGCATTGGCCTCAGAAAAAAACATCGATACGCTTTGCGTTGGCCGTGACGGACGACTCTCCGGACCAAAACTTTCCAAAGCGTTAATGGAAGGTCTCACGGATATGGGGGTGAATGTCAAATCAATTGGCATGACACCCACCCCTGTTTTGTATTTCGCTACTTTTTTAACGGAAACGGGATCTGGCATCGCCGTGACGGGCAGTCACAATCCTCCTGAATACAACGGGTTAAAAATGATGATGGCGAAAGACACGCTTTACGGGGAAGGCATTCAAGCCCTGCGTGATCGGATTGAACAAGGGATCACACCCTCTGACAAAAAAGGAACAATCGAAGAAATTGATGTCCTGACTCCTTACCTTGCCAAAGTTACCAGCGATGTAAAACTCTCTCGCCCAATGAAGATTGCCATTGATTGCGGCAACGGCGTTACCGGTCCTGTCGCTATGGAATTATTCCAAAGGCTGGGCTGCGAAATCACACCGCTTTTTACCGAAATTGACGGTCACTTCCCGCACCATCATCCAGATCCTTCAAAGCCAGCCAACTTAGCGGATCTAATCGAGACGGTTAAAACAACGGATGTGGAATTGGGTTTAGCTTTTGACGGTGATGGTGACCGTTTAGGAGTTGTCACAAAATCCGGGCAAATTATCTACCCGGATCGCCAAATTATGCTTTTTGCCGCTGACATCCTTAAGCACAATCCCGGCGCTCCCATCATTTACGATGTCAAGTGCACCCGTCGGTTGGTTCCTTGGATAAAAGAGCATGGCGGCGTTCCGACCATCTGCCGCACCGGCCACTCTTTGGTAAAAGCAAAACTGAAAGAAACTCAGGCTCCATTCGCCGGTGAAATGAGCGGACACCTCTTCTTTAATGATAAACGTTGGCCCGGATTTGACGATGGCTTGTACGCCGGCGCCCGCATTTTGGAAATTTTGTCTCGCTTTGACAATCCATCCGAAGTACTTGAAGCCCTGCCTTCTGCCGTAAATACGCCAGAATTGCACATTGAAATGGCCGAAGGTGAAAACAAGCGTTTTGTCGAAAAGCTTCAAAAACAACTTCATTTTGATGATGCAACCGATGTCATTACTATCGACGGCATTCGCGTGGAGTGGGAAGACGGTTTCGCCTTGGCTCGCTCCTCAAATACCACGCCTGTTGTTGTGCTTCGCCTCGAAGGGGATACGACTGAGGCATTGGAGCGCATTAAAAAACGCTTTGCAGAGGCGTTAAAGTCGGTGGATCCGTCCATCGTTTTACCGTTTTAAATTTGGGTAGAGACTTATGTCGATGAATGTCTTTATTACCGGCGCTTCCAGCGGGATCGGAGCCGCGTTGGCCCGCGAGTTCGCTTCTCGAGGCGCTACACTAGGGCTGATGGCTCGCCGTCAGGACGCTCTTGATGAATTAATCAAGACCTTACCCAATAGTGAGCTCCATCACAGTTACGCCTGCGATGTTACAGACCGTATAAAACTCATTTCCATGGCCAGGGAGTTTGACCAGAAAGTTGGCGGAGCCGATATTGTAGTTGCTAACGCAGGCATTAGCGTTGGCGTTAAAACTCAATACTTTGAAGACTTAGAAGTCATGGAAAAGGTGTACGCCACAAATGTATTTGCCATGGCAAGTACTTTTCACGCATTCATTGAACCCATGATGCAAAGAAAGCGGGGGACCCTGGTTGGGATCGGCAGTGTCGGAGGAATCCGAGGCATGCCCGGTACTGAAGCCTATTGTTCTAGTAAATCGGCGGTCATCACGTACTGTGAGAGTTTGCGCGTTGAAATGAAAAAACACGGCATTCAGGTCACCACTATCAGTCCCGGCTTTGTCAAAACGCCGCTCACCGACGTGAATCCTTATCCGATGCCTTTCATCCTCACGCCTGACGAATTCGCCAAGCGTGCGGTCAACGCCATCCTTGCTGGAAGATCTTATGCGACCATCCCTTGGCAAATGGGCGTTGTCGCTAAATTGCTGCGGATTTTACCCAATCCTCTTTTCGATAAAATATTTGGAAACCGTAAACAAAAGCCCCGCAATTCTGAAATTCACCGTGCCTAATACACGGGCAATCGCTCCCCATTTCTAAACCAAACGAAATGGGGATTTCTTATCCTTCAGACAGAAAAAAAGAATTCTTATTTTAGAAGCAACTATTTCTGACCTATTCCGCTACTGACAGTTTCTTGACTGTACCAATCCTTTACTACTTGGCAAACAGCTTGTCCATACCGTTCAATTCTTTTTTCCCCAATGCCGCTAATTCCCAAAAGATGTTCTGGTTTCCGAGGTTTTCGCTTGGCTATTTGGATAAGGGTCTTATCTGGAAAAACATTGTATGCAGCCAACTCATTTTGATTGGCGCAGTTTTTTCGCCATTGTCTTAAACACGCAAACAGGCGCTGCTCAGAGTCATCCAAATCATCGTGATCCATCACTTTACGAGACGCCAGCTGTTTATCACCCTCGAGGCGAATTAAAAACTTTTCCTGACCATGCAAAAGAGCGCGAGCCCGATCGCTCACAGTCAATACGTTATAAGTCCTGTAGTTGACATTTACATAATGTTTAGCGATCAATTGCCTGAGAATTCTTCTCCAATACTTCATGGTGTGGTCCCGGCCGATGCCAAACGTACTTAATTCATCATGACGTTTTTCAAAAATCTTGTCATTTACCTCCCCTCTTAACACCTTTATCACATGAGAGGCACCGAATCCTAAACCGTTGGTTTTCGAACACCTATAGATACAAGACAACAGCTTTTGGGCGTCTTCTGAGGCATCTCGCGTAATGGGAGGATTTTCACAGTTGTCGCAATTACCACATGGCGTTTGCATACTCTCGCCAAAATAAGATAACAACTGTATGCGCCGACAAGTCACCGATTCGGCCAGTCCCAGCATACTGTCCAATTTATGCAAACAAACCTGTTTATAAACGGGATCAGCTTCACTTTGCTCGATAAAAAAACGTTGCTGAACCAAGTCATCCAAACCATAGTAGAGAACGGACTCAGCCGGTTTTCCATCACGCCCCGCGCGGCCGGTCTCCTGAAAAAAGTTCTCTATTGATTGAGGCATGTCAACGTGGATAATAAAACGAACGTCCGGTTTATCTATTCCCATGCCGAAGGCCACTGTGGCAACCATCACACAGGTTCGATCAAAAAAAGCCGCCTGATTAGCCTCGCGCTCTTCAGTACTCATTCCGGCGTGATACATTAAGGCATCAATTCCGTTTTTTTGAAGATACTTTGTGACCGCCTCCGTTTTATTACGGGTAGCGCAATAAACAATACCTGACTCGTTTAAGTGCTCCCCATGAATAAACCGCACCACGCTGTCTAAGTATCCCTTTCCCTTCTCATACATTCGGTAACGAATATTCGGTCGATCAAAACTAGCGATAAAACAGCGAGGGTTATTGAGCAAACGAGACGATATTTCCGCTCGAGTTTGTTCATCGGCGGTAGCCGTCAACGCCAAACGCGGCACGTTGGGGAAGTATTCCTTGAGCCGATCTAAGGCCTGATATTCCGGTCGAAAGTCATGTCCCCAAATAGAGATGCAGTGTGCTTCATCAACGGCAAAAAGGTTGACATTTAATTTCGACAGCAACTCTAACGTGAACGGTTTTAAAAGCCGCTCAGGAGCAATGTAGAGAAGCTTCACCGCACCGCGTTCAAGGTCTTTGTATGTAGCTCGGGCCTGCTCGGCAGTTAAAGAAGAATTGAGCGCCGCCGCGGCGATCCCCAGATCTCTTAACATGTCAACCTGATCTTTCATTAGGGCAATCAACGGAGACACAACCACCGTCACCCCCTCTTTCATTAAAGCAGGGATTTGGTAGCAGACACTTTTCCCACCCCCTGTCGGCATTAAAACAAGGGCATCTTGACCGGACAGGATGGTTTGTATTACCTCTTTTTGGAAACCTCGAAAAGTGTCATAGCCGAAATATCGCTTCAATATCTCTTCTGCGGTCATCTATTTGAACTCGTTGACGTTTGGCGACAGTATACAGTTTGAATTGATATACTGGCTGATAGCGGGCGCACAGCTTATTGCATCCGCAGGGATTTATGTGCGCTTTTTTCTAAAGGGAAAAACCATGTTTACGATTATCAAGAACGCCAATTTGTTCACACCGGCCCCTGTTGGCAAAAAAGATATCCTGATTTGCGGCGAAACGGTTGCCGCCATCGAAGATAGCCTGGATGACATCCGTTTGCCCGGTCAGGTGCAAATTATTGATGTGCAAGGCGCCACCGTCACTCCCGGATTTTTTGACCAACACGTCCATTTAACTGGCGGTGGCGGCGAAGGCGGTTTTGCAACTCGCGTCCCTCCCGTAATGCCCTCCCAGCTCTTAAGAGCAGGCATCACTACTGTTTGTGGCGTCATGGGCACCGAAGGCACAACCAAATTTCCGGAAGAACTCTATGCGAAAGTGATGGGGCTGCGCCAAGAGGGTTTAACGGCTTACATGCATACCGGCTCTTATCAATTCCCCTCCCCCACCATCACCGGCAATCCTCGCAAAGATATCATTTGCATTGAACCGGTATTGGGCGTGAAGCTCGCCTTGGCGGATCATCGTTGCTCTTTCCCCAATGATGACGAAATGCTTAAATTGGTTGCCGATGTCCGCATGGGCGGCATGCTATCTGGTAAAAAAGGTGTCTTGCATGTTCACCTTGGTGACTATGGCGGAGCGTACGAACAATTTGAACGCATTATTGCCAGAGGCCTGCCGCGTCATCACTTCTCTCCCACGCACACGGGCCGAGAACCGAAATTATTTGAACAGGCCATCGAATTTGCTAAAAAAGGCGGCGTCATCGACATTACTTCCGGTGGTGGCAATTACTACCCATTTGTCGAATGCGTTGAACGGGTTTTAAAAGCGGGGGTGGACCGCTCACGCATCACAATGAGTTCCGATGGAAACGGCTCAATGCCTAAATTCGAAAATGGAGTCATGGTCGCCATTGTCGCCGCTCCGGTTAACGCCAACCATCAAATGCTCAAGCAAATGGTTGAAGCGGGAATTGACTTTGAAACCGCTCTGATGATGACAACTTCCAATGTCGCTGATTCTTTGGGTGTCAAAGAAGCGCGGTTAGCTCCCGGAATGAAAGCCAATATTTGTGTGTTAACGCAATCTCTCGATATTGACACGGTTATCGCCCGGGGCACTGTTTGGGTCAAGGACGGCAAGAGCGTAAAACTTGCTAACTTTGAAGCATAAGCAAGTGCTCTCTTAACAGAAGGGGGAAGATGAACGCTTCCCCTTTTTTAGTATTAAGACTTTCTAATCTGATCGTTAATTTCTCTTTCCCGACGATCTCGTTCTTGCTCAACACGCTCAGCGCGAAGGCAAGCCGCGGCCGTGAAAAGCACGTCCGAAGAAGAATTCAGAGCGGTTTCTGCAGAGTCTTGCAAAACACCAATGATGAATCCTACGGCAACCACTTGCATTGCCAATGCATTGTCAATACCGAATAGCCCGCAAGCCAAAGGAATCAACATGAGCGAACCACCGGGAACACCGGAGGCGCCGCAGGCGCAAACGGAGGCCACGACGCTCAAAAGGATAGCCGATCCAAAACTGGTTTCAATGTTCAAACTATTGGCCGCCGCCAGAGTCAAAACCGTGATGGTGATCGCGGCACCCGCCATATTGATGGTCGCTCCCAAAGGAATCGTAATTGAATAGGTGCCGCTGTCCAAATTCAATCGACGGCACATACCCATATTGACCGGAATATTCGCGGCTGAAGAGCGAGTAAAAAACGCCGTCACTCCGCTTTCTCGCAATGTCGCCAATGTCAAGGGATAAGGATTTCTGCGAATGTATAGCCAAACTAAAAATGGATTTAACACGAGAGCGACAAAAAGCATGCTACCAATAAGCACCAATAAAACTTGCACGTACCCTGCGAGCGTTTCAATCCCCGTGCTTGCGACGGTGTTTGCCACCAACCCAAAAATCCCAATCGGAGCAAAACGGATCACCACTCTAACAACAAATTCCACCCCTCGTGAGAGATCCGCCATGAATTCACGAGAAGAATCAGATGCATGCCTCATCGCCGCGCCAAGACCGGCGGCCCAAGCCAAAATAGCCATGTAATTGCCATTACTGAGCGCGTGCACTGGGTTATCTACAATGCCTAGAAGCAAATTGTGAATTACTTCTGACAAATCGCCCGGTGTCACGCTGTTGGCCTCTGTTCCTGTGAGATGAATGGTTGTGGGAAACAAAAAACTAGCGCTAACCGCGATTAATGCCGCTCCAAAAGTTCCCAACAAATAAAGAACCAACACCGGTTTAATGTGCGCTCTTGTCTCAATATCCTGATTGGCGATAGCGGCCATCACCAAAACAAAAACCAATAAAGGGGCAACCGCTTTTAAAGCTGAAATGAATAGGGACCCAAAAAATGCGCAGGATTGTGCTATCTCAGGAGAAAGATAAGCCAACGCAATCCCAAGTACCAAACCGATGAGAATCTGTTTAACTAATGAGGCCTGTAAAAAAGGCAATGCAACACGCTTTAGAGAATGACGGGCCATGATACATCCACCCTACAAAAACAAAACGGAATTGTCACCATATCATTTTTTCCCGAAGGGTGTTACTGAAATGTAAGGAATTTTCACTACTTCTCAGGCTTTCCACCTAATTTCGCTTGGCAGTGGTGTTACATATAGGCAACGTTTCTGCCAAATGGTCTCAAGCGTTTAGGCTCCTGAACCAAAAAAGGAAACTTTATAAAACTTTGACTTGCCGTTTTGAGACGACTTTTCGGATTTTAGCTTTAGAATACAGTGACATTCAGAGAAAATTTCTGAAGTTGTGTTTTAATTCCGAGGGAGTTTGTCATGCGCCTGCTGAAGCGAATCTCATTAATCACGTTTCCAATACTATTGAGTGCCTGCGCATCGCTTCAGGAGCCCAGCGTTAATCCTCCGGAGAACGCCACGCCTGCGCTGCGTTTGGACGCTTCTGGCGAACAAATTTTTCGCTGCGTTCACGACATGAAAGGATGGTTTTGGCGTTTTGAAACCCCCAATGCTTATTTATTTAATCCAGCGACAGGTCAAGCGGTCGCTAAACATGGCTATCGCTTTTCGTTTGTTCACAACGACGGCTCAAAAATTGCCTCGTCTCGCATTACATCCATTAAGCCTGGGGACGGTAAAAATTTAGCTGACGCTCTTTTTCAAGTGACCTCTCCGGCCAATCACGGAACGTTCGTAGGAATCCGTTACATTCAACGCTTAAATGCAAAAGGCGGCATCCCCCAAGTGAAATGCACGCCCGCTCGAGAAGGCAAGCTCAACAGGGTACCATTTGAAGCAGAATTCGTTTTTTGGCGGTAGCGCAAGTACTGAGAAATATTCAGAAAAATCCATAACGGGCTGGAGGAACCCAAAAAAACCGTGTAAAATTAGGGGCTTGTTTTTCCCAGTTTTTTAGGGGATTTTTCATGTCGACAGTTGGTGATTACCTGCAAAACCTTCCTCCCGACCGTCGGGTGGCGATGGCTAAGATTTGTAGCCTCATTCGTCGTTCCGCTCGAGGTGTCCGGGAGAGCATGCGTCATGCTTTGGCGTTCTACGAGTTACAAGGCCCGCTTTTTGCATTAGAGTCTGGTGAGAAATCCATGACTCTCTATGTTGCTGAAGAAACTGTCATTGAAGCGTTTAAAGATAAATTGCTTGTGAATATGGAACATCGCAGCATCTTATTCAATGACTTAAACCGCATTCCTTTGGACAGCATTGAAAAAATTGTGAGAGATTCGGTTACTGCGCGCCGCAGCCGCGTCGCCAATGGAGAAGTCCCTACTCAAGCCCAGATGCTTTCTATTTGGGGCGTGACAGAAGAAGACGCCAAAGCGCCTCCACCTGTTGTTCGGATCTCCATGAAGAGCAAAGACGATGAAGTCATTGAATTGATCGATGACACCAAGAAAAAAAAGAAATAATTTCAAAAAAAGCGGACCAAAATGGTTCGCTTTTTTCAATAGTACCCATAGCTTTTAACTTTCAGCTCTATCAAAAAAGTCAATCTCTCAGTATCCTTATGTTCGATTATGTCTGAATCAAAAACGAGTTCCAATATCAATGACCGTAAATTGGTTACTAAGGTTTCTCTTGCCTTGGTGTGCAAAATTGCCATTATTGCGTGCCTTGGTTTGGCATTTTTTGGTTCTGACACACGAGTGGAAACCGATCCTCAGACAGTCAGTCAAGCGATATTAGCCAATACCGCTACGGTTTCTTCAGCGGCTGAGCAGAAGGTGCCCTAACGGCCGCATCTCTTCTCTTCGAAAGGTTCATTTATGATTTCGACCGAATTAGTTGATCTCTCTCGATGGCAGTTCGCACTGACATCCATGTATCACTTCATTTTCGTCCCATTGACATTGGGGCTGTCGTTCATGCTTGTCGTGATGGAAGCCTGTTACGTCGTGACAGGAAAAGAAGTGTACAAAGACATGACTAAATTCTGGGGCAAGCTTTTTGGCGTCAATTTCGCCTTGGGCGTCGCCACCGGAATAACGATGGAATTCCAATTCGGCACAAACTGGGCGTACTACTCTCACTATGTTGGAGATATTTTTGGCGCTCCTTTGGCCATCGAAGGCTTGATGGCGTTTTTCCTTGAATCCACCTTTATCGGACTTTTCTTCTTCGGTTGGAAGCGGTTGAAAAAAACAACTCACCTGATCGTCACTATTTTTATGGCGCTCGGTTCCAACCTGTCTGCCCTCTGGATTCTCATTGCCAACGCATGGATGCAGTATCCTATAGGATCCGATTTCAATTTTGAAACGATGCGCATGGAAATGACTAATTTCTTTGATGTCATTCTCAGCCCGTGGGCTCAAGCCAAATTCGGTCATACCATCGCGGCCGGGTACGTAACAGGCGCACTTTTTGTTTTGGCCGTGTCGGCATGGTATATGCTGAAAGGACGCGATTTGGAATTTGCCAAACGCTCCTTCAGAGTCGCAGCGGCCTTCGGTCTCATCGTCTCCCTTTTTACCATCCACTTAGGGGATGAATCGGGTTATTTAGTAGCCAAAAATCAACCCGCAAAAATGGCTGCGATGGAAGCCGCTTGGGAAACCGCTCCCGCTCCCGCGCCGATGACTATTTTTGGATTCCCAGACGAAGAAAATCAGGTTACACGGGCCAACGTTGAAATACCTTGGCTTTTCGGCATTATTGCCACCCGCTCACTGGATACCCCGATTCCTGGCATTAAAGATTTGGTGGAGCAAAACACTCAACGCATTCAAAATGGCATTGTCGCCATGCAGACACTAAGTTCATTGCGAAAGGATCCTGACAATCCTGCCTTAAGAGAAAAATTCAATGAAGTTAAAAACGACTTAGGCTATGGGATGCTTCTGCGCAAATACACAGAAGACCCCTCTCGAGCCACTGAGGAAATGATCGCTCAAGCCGCCCTCGACACGATCCCGGGCGTCAATATCATGTTTTGGAGTTTCCGAGTCATGGTCGGTTGCGGTGTGGCTTTATTGTTGATCTTTGCTTTCAGCCTTTACTATTCAGCCAAGGATCTGATCGCTTCGCGCAGATGGTTATTAAAAGCCAGTTTCTTCGCTTTACCCCTTCCCTGGATCGCCTGCGAGCTCGGTTGGATGGTCGCGGAATACGGCCGTCAACCCTGGAGCATTTATGAAATTTTGCCAGTCCACTTATCCACTTCAACCCTGTCGGTGGGCAGCGTCATGGGCTCCCTCATAGGATTTGTGTTGCTGTACTCCGCACTGCTCGTTGTCGAAATGTGGCTGATGATCAAACTCATTAAAACCGGTCCCAGTTTTTTGGGCACCGGCCGGTACTTTTTTGAACGCGCGCAAGAAAACAACAAGGAGTAATTCATCATGATTGACTACGAAATTCTTAAACTGGTCTGGTGGCTCTTTGTTGGAGTACTCCTTGTTGGCTTTGCCGTTATGGACGGACAAGACATGGGAGTGGGTTCCTTGTTGCCATTTTTAGGAAAAAACGACACTGAGCGGCGCGTGATGATCAATACCGTTGCGCCTCACTGGGATGGCAATCAAGTGTGGCTTCTGACTGGAGGCGGCGCTATTTTCGCCGCTTGGCCGCTTGTGTACGCGACTGCCTTTTCCGGTCTTTATTGGGCGCTCTTTATCGTGTTGGCCGCTTTGATCTTACGACCGGTCGCCTTTGACTACCGAAGCCGTGTACCGGCAGAAAAATGGCGCACCTCTTGGGACTGGGCTCTTTTTGTCGGAAGCTTTGTTCCTCCCATTATTTTCGGTGTGGCCTTTGGCAATATGCTTCAAGGAGTTCCTTTTCATTTCGATGAAACGCTCCGTTCCACCTACACAGGTAGCTTTTGGGCGCTCTTAAACCCATTTGCTCTGCTGTGCGGCCTTGTCTCCATCGCGATGATTATCTTCCACGGAGCCAATTACCTGCTGCTTCGTACGACAGGACAATTACAAGCCCGAGCCAGAAAGGTTGGCTTGATCGCCGGAGTACTGACCGCTGTATTGTTTGCCATTGGTGGCATTTGGGTTTTCTTTGGCATCCATGGCTATGTCGCAACCAATATTAATCCCGCAGGTGTTGCCAATCCTTTGTTGAAAACAGTACAGGTTAGCGAAGGGGCTTGGTTTAGTAATTTCTTTAACTATCCCGTGCTATTTATCGTGCCGGCTTTGGCCATCATCGCCGCTATTGTCGGCGTGCTTTGCGAATATGTTTGGCGCCCCTTATCCGCTGTCATAGCAAGCGCTCTTAGCATCTTGTGTATCGTGCTGACACCACTGATCGCCATGTTCCCCTTTGTTCTACCTTCATCGAGCCATCCGGTTTCGTCTCTGACAATGTGGGACTGCACCAGTTCTCAACTCACTTTGCAAGTTATGTTTATCGTTACGCTGATCTTCTTGCCGATTGTGCTAATTTACACGGGCTGGGCGTATAAGGTGATGAGTGGGAAATTGACCGCTCAGTACATCAAGGAAAACGATAAATCGCTTTACTAAGGAATGAATCGCTATGTTTTATATCTATTGGTTTGTCGGATTATTGTTGGCGATCGTTTTCGCGGTACTAATGGCCGCTCAGTATGAGCTTAAAAATAACGACGCGGACAATAATCAATAATGTCTAAAGGCTTGTCATTAGCCGCTCGATTCATCTCCATCGTGATGGCGTTGACTGTCACGGTGGGGGTGGTTTGCTTTCCACGGCTCATCGCTGTTGATATGCACACTGTTCCGCACGGATGGTTGGTGTGTCTGCTGTTGGGAATGAGTTTTTCCTACGTGCACGCCTTCGGCTTTATTCCAAACAATCCCTATCTTCGAATCCTTTTTTCACCCATTGTCGCTTGGCCTTTAATCATTTTGGGCGCAACGATGATTGTGCTTTAAGCTCAATCTCTTTTCAGTAACCAGTGCATCTGCACCTGAGCGGTATTAACGCTGTCTGAAAGCCACACAACACCATCTTGAACTGTCACCGTCAGATGCATGGTTCGAGACATCAGGGGTAACATTTGAGCGACTTCAGCGTCTTTTAACATCGCCACAGAAAGTTTGTCTACTTTTCTCATGTCTGAGGCGTTTTGTTTCCACCAAGGCTCCACCCGGTCCTCTCCATAGGCGATCACAATTTCTTCGTTGCTGCGCCCTGCGGCCTTTCTGACTTGCTTAACATCGGGCACGCCTACGTCAATCCAACGCGCAATCGCCCCGGTGTCATCAATTTCCCATAAGGCAGGCTCCCCTTCTGTTGAAAGACCACGACCAAACTCAAGCTTCATGTCCGTTTCTCCGACATAAAGACAAAATGCGAGCATTCGAATAGCCAGGCGTTCTTCGGTCTCTGATGGATGACGCGCAAGCGTGCAAAGATGAGAACCGTAATATCCACGGTCCACATCGGAAATATCAATATTTGCTTTATAAATTGTCGCCCCAAGCGCCATCACATTTTCCTCATTATTAACCGCGCCTTATGTTATTACTCAACAATAAGAAAAGCCAGCCCCCACAAACATGAGAAACTGGCTTTCTAGGTGTTTTAATCTAAATCAGATTAAAAGCGGTATTGCATTTGCACGCCGAGCAAATAGGCATCCAAAGAGTCGTACTTACCGACTTTCTTACCACCCTTGGATTTAAGATCACAGTATAAATCCTTATCGCCAACACCCATTAAATAGGTAGCGCCGATGTCAAATTGCAAATCTTGCGTGGCGTACCAAGAACCACCCAAGGAGAACCAAACACGATCGGTATCCGGAATCACAGCCATGCGGGTAGATTGATCATCAATCGGACTGGTTTCGTAGGCGAGACCACCACGGATTGTGAAAGCATCGTTGATACGATAGTCAGCACCGACGGAGAAGAGCCACGTATCTTGCCACTTGTTTTCAATCGTAACCTCTTTCATCCCTCCAACAATTTGATTGAGCGTGGGATTGTTAAGAGAACCTAAAACAGAACTCAAACCCGCCGGAACGTCATTATTCAGCGTTAAATCGTCAAAATTTGACCAATTTGCCCAACGAACCAATCCAGAGAGACGCAACTTATCAGTCGCCTCCCAAGTTCCCGTCAACATGACTGTGTCTGGGGTCTTAATGGTAGCAGCAGTTCCGAGCATTGTACCTTCTAAAGAACCCGCTAACGGAGAGAACGGGCCCATTAAAGCACCCAACAGTTTCGTATTAACTCCCGTGAGTTTTACATCACCATCTGCGTTATGTTCAATAGCGGATCTATAGGCCAAGCCAAAGCGTAATTTATCATTTGGCGTAATCATGACACCCAAGTTATAACCCCAATCCCAGCTATCGGCCTCTACCTTTCCATGGGCAAGAGAAACACCAGGCTGCGCATCCATACGCATACCTAATTCCGCTTTCGCATATTGGACGGAAACACCGGCACCAACACTGATGAAATCACTTACCTTATAAGCGATGCTTGGGTTCATATCAAAGGTATAAATCTTCGCAGATGTACCACGATTAGCATACTTCCAATCGCGGCTATATTCCGTACCCATTCCAAAAGGCACCGTCATGGCAAAGCCCAACCAAACTTTGTCATTGACTTGGTGAGTGACGTAGCCGGCGGGAATCATTTGACCCTTTAAACGACCATTTTCAGATTCACCCTTGTTGCCTTTGAAATCAGCATTCAAACCAATCCAAACCCCACCGGCTTGGAAACGGGTTCCATCCAACAAAGTCATACCTGCCGGGTTATAGTGGACGGCAGACAAGTCATCACCGACAATACCGGCACCAGCATAAGCGCGGCCAGCACCCAAAGAGGATTGTTCCGTTAATTGGAAACCGGCGGCAAAGGCCGTGGAAACAGCGGCGGCCACACCAGTCAGCACTAACGCAGCAGCACTCTTTTTCATGAAAGACATCACTTTCTCTCCAGAATGGGAAAATAACAAAACAAAAGCGTAAAGGTTTTGGAACAAGCAAGAAAAGAACCTTTACGCTTCCGAAACGTACGAATTTTGCGGAATTTTTGTGATGAAATTTTACGAATTTTATTAGTATAAACCCTAATAATACCCTAAACGGACTAATCCTCCCCAAAGAGTAAGTGCTTGAAATTAATTTGAAAAAATCGGACGATACTGGCGCAATCGTAGCCAGCCCACGGCGATCCTATAGGCCACCCAAAGCCCCAAAACAACAAAGCCGACCAACCAAATAAAAGGACCGACAACCAAGGGAGTAAGAACCACACCGACAATCGCCACTAAAATCGTCCAAATCATGCCATACCAAAATGTTCTGATTTGCCAAGAAAAATGAGATTGAAGAAAAGTTCCCCTGGCATCCGGAGCCATGATGTAATTAAGAATAACGGCTGCAATAGAGGGCCAACCGAATAAAAAAGCGGAAATAATCGTCGCGCCTGTCATTAGTCCAATGACAATGCTCAAACCATGCAAAATGTAAACCAACTGAGTAACAAACAATAGACTCTTTTTAGGCCCCTGCTCATCATAGGGAGTTAATTCAGACATTGTTATTGTTCCTTCTATTTATAATCTTTCTTGCATCAAAACTTAGCATATTTCTGAAGTTCCTTGCGGATGTTTTTAAATTTCAATACATTCTGATACGCTATGACGCATTGAGCAAACGAGGAGAAAAACGTGAGACTCTTATTGGTGGAAGATGACCCAATGATTGGAGAAAGCGTGGTCGACGGCCTCACAGACGAAGGATATGCCGTGGATTGGGTTCAAGACGGCCACTCCGCCCTCCTTGCCCTAAGAACAACAGAATTTTCCCTGGTCATTTTAGATTTGGGCTTGCCAGGCAAAGATGGTATCAAGGTGCTCGAAGAAATGCGCGCAGAGAAAAATCTCACACCCGTTTTAGTCACGACCGCCCGGGATACCGTCGAAGATCGCATCAAAGGCCTGGATGCCGGCGCAGACGATTATCTCATCAAACCATTTGATCTTGATGAACTCTTTGCCAGAGTGCGCGCTTTGCTACGTCGCTCAGCCGGCCGCGCTGAACCTATGATTGAACGCGGGAAACTTCAAATTAAGCCTGCCACTCACGAAGTGATCTACGATGGCGAATCCATTTTACTTTCCAGTAAGGAGTTTGCCCTCTTGCTAGCTTTGGCCGAGCGCCCCGGACTGGTTTTATCCCGCTCGCAGTTAGAGGAAAAGCTCTACAACTGGGATTCTTCGATCGGCAGCAACGCCATTGAAGTGCATATCCACCACCTACGCAAAAAGCTCAGCGAAGATGCCATAAAAACAGTCCGAGGCGTCGGCTACATCTTAGAAACTTAATTAAATCATGTACTCCATTCGAGACAGATTGCTTTGGACGTTTTGCATCGCGCTTATTTTGGCGGGTGTGGCGGCGACCTATATGACCTTCATTTCCGCCCGCGGGGAGGTTGACCGTTTTTTAGATATTGAGCTGCAGCAAATTGCTCTTTCGTTGAGTACGCACACTGACGGGAGGCTGCCGGATGTCAAACCGTCGGGATCCGATGAACAGCACATTGTCATTCAGCTTCTAGACACCACTTCCGGCCAGACGCATTTATCAAGCGGTCTGCCTTCTCCGTTTCCCGTAACAGATATTGAAGGCTTCGCCAACATCCGACATGAAGGGCAAACTTGGCGAATTTTTGCTTTAAAGACCGTTCACAATATCTCCATTATCACGGCTCAACCGGTAGATGTCCGAGTGAAATTGGCCTTTACGTCCGCACTTCACATTTTGCAGCCTCTAGTTTTATTACTGCCTTTTTTAGTCGTGGCGGTTTGGCTATTGGTTGGGCAAGGCTTGGCTAGTCTTAATCGAACCGCCAAAATTGTCTCCACCCGATCCTCCACTTCATTGGAACCGTTGCCGGTTAAGGGACTCCCGGTCGAAGTTAAGCAACTGGTTTTAGCCTTAAATGATTTATTGGCCAAGTTGGAGCAAAGCCTTGAAGCGCAAAAGCGGTTTGCTTCTGACGCCGCGCACGAACTCAGAACACCGCTCACTGCACTCAAACTTCAAGTTCAATTAGCTGAACGCGCTAAGACAGAAGAAAGTCGTCAAAAAGCTTTTGGTCGGCTTCACGCCGGCATTGATCGGGCTACCGGTCTTGTGCAACAGCTATTGGTTATTGCAAGACTCGATCCCGATGCCCACAAAAAACCCTTTGTTTCGGTCAAGCTTAACGAAGTGATCGTTGCCGTCGCCGATGAGCTTACTGTGTTGGCTCAGCAAAAAAATATAACGCTTGAAACCGCCGCCGAAGCGATTGCTGTTGCCGGCATGGAAGATGCGCTCAAACTTCTGATTACCAACCTTACCGATAATGCAATTCGCTATACACAACCAAACGGCCGCATACGGCTCTCTGTTAAACGCGAACAAGATGCCGCCGTGATTGAAGTAAGCGACAATGGTCCAGGCATTGCTCATGAAGAACGCAAACGAGTTTTTGATCGCTTCTACCGTGCACTGGGAACCAAAGCTCAGGGGCACGGATTAGGGCTTGCAATCGTCAAACGCATTGTGGAAATTCATCATGGCTCCATCGTTATCGATGACGGATTAGAAGGAAAGGGAACCACGATGCGTATCCGGTTGCCCTTAATTACTCAAAATATCTAGTCTTTGTTACAAATAAAGCTTGATCGAAACAACCCGACAAACAAAATCAATGTGTTTTTTATTATCGTTTCAGTGTTTGGCAAATTACGTATTGCACTGACAAAAAGAATTTATTTCGGAGAACTTTGATATGGTTAAAAAGAGTGTTTTGAAATCGGCCGCTTTGACGGTTGCTTTAGCCGCGGCTTTCTCCTTTATGCCTGTGGCTCAAGCCGAAGTGCCGTTTTTCTCTTCAAATGACTCAGGCGCACAAGCCATGTTGCCTGACTTCACCAAGCTCGTTGAAGAAAATGGCAAAGGCGTCGTGAATATTTCAACGATTCGAAATGCCCGCACACAAACCGTGCAATCTCCTTTCCCCGGCATGGATGAACGCACAGCAGAACTTTTCCGCCGCTTCGGCTTCCCCATCATTCCATTCGGTCCGCAAGAGCAACGCGTACCTGAACAACGCGGAACAGGCTCTGGCTTCATTATCTCATCCGATGGAGTCATTCTCACCAACGCACACGTGGTCGAAGGGGCCGATGAAATTCGCATTCGCCTAACCGACAACCGTGAATTCTCCGGCAAAGTTTTGGGCCTGGATAAAAAGACCGATATTGCCGTGGTGAAGATTGAAGCCAAGGATCTGCCCGTTCTTAAAATCGGATCCTCCGAACAATTGAAGGTGGGTGAATGGGTCGCCGCCATCGGCTCCCCCTTCGGTCTCGACAATACAGTTACTGCCGGCATTGTTTCGGCCAAAAGCCGTGCTTTACCCTCTGAAGAATATGTTCCCTTCATTCAAACGGACGTGGCCGTCAACCCCGGCAATTCCGGCGGTCCTCTCTTTAACATGAAAGGTGAAGTGGTAGGCATTAACTCTCAAATTTTCTCCACTTCCGGTGGCTTCATGGGGTTATCCTTCTCCATTCCTATCGATTTAGCCATCCAAATTAAGGATCAATTGATCGAAAACGGTCGAGTTATTCGCGGCAGAATTGGTGTCGGCATCCAAGCGGTTACCCAAGATTTAGCTGAAGCCTTCGGCATGAAGACGCCGCGCGGCGCCGTGATCACCCAACTTGAAAAGGGTCAGCCTGGTGAAAAAGCGGGCCTTAAGGTGGGCGACGTTGTAGTAGCTCTAAACGGTCAGGCCATCAACAGCGCCAATGATTTGCCCGTTAAGATTTCTGCCATGAAACCCGGCACAAAGGTGAAACTCACCGTTTTGCGTGATGGCAAGGAAAAAGAAGTGAGCGTGACCGTTGCTGAAAATCCGGAAGAAGGTGTCAATCCGACAGAAGCTAAGCAGGCTCAGGGCAAATTAGGTGTTTCTGTTCGAGCATTGAACGAGCAGGAACTTAAAGACTTGGACCTCACCAACGGCTTATTGGTAACTGAAGTTCGCGCTGCAGCGGCTCGCGCGGGATTAATGCCCCGAGACATTATTCTGAGCGCAAACGGCAAGACTGTGAAAACGGTTGGCGATCTTCGTCGAGCGGTTTCCGGGGCTGACAAAGTGGCCCTTTTAGTTCAACGTCAAGACTCGCGAATCTTTATTGCGGTTGATCTGAAATAGTCTTAAAAAGGGGTGTTGTTTAAGTCCGTTTCTATTGACCAAAACAACACCCCGACAGAGATGGAGATTTTCCAATTTCCAGCTGCTCAGGCGACCATTAGCTTTTTTGATTTTCCAATTGATGCAGTCTCTGTTTAAGCTTTTCCCTGGGCATGTAAATACGCTCGGCCAAAAGCTCGCAAACCGCGTCAAAATCCAAATCCGGGTTTCTCAAAAACCTCAATCCAATCCCTTCGAAAGTCGCCATCCCCATATCCACTAAAGCCCAATCTTTGGGGCTATCTCCATTGCGCTTAGTCAATTCTTTGAGATGCGTTCGCGCTTTGACATCCGCCTCTCTGAGAACTTTTTCAAGCTCAGGATCGTGGCTGGCCTCAGCAACTAATTCGAGCGAAAGCGCCACCCGTTCTTTCTTGAGAAAGCCAGACATCACACGGCGGACTTGCACCAATGTTTTCTCATAACTATCCTGACATTCTTGAAGAGCACATGAGTTTTTGTAGAAATCCTCCATTCCTCGAGAAATCACTTCCTCAACAATGGCCGTCTTACTTGGGAAATAGTTATAGATATGACCTGCGCTCATTCCAAATTCACGCGCAATATCAGCCATACCTGTCGCATGGAAGCCCTTTATGATAAAGCACTTGTGCGCCGCTTGAATAATTTCCTCACGGCGCTGCTGAGCAAGATTCTTCGCCATTATTAAGCCTCGCTCTTTGCTTTAGCCGTTGGAGCTTTCGTCTCATCAGACTTTTTGTCTAAATCAACAGCCCCGCCGCCCAACGTCTTATAGAGTGTCACTAAACTCATAGCTCGAGCTTGCTGAGCAACGGTTAACTGCGTCTGTGCGCTCACATATTGACGTTGGGAGTCCAAAACAGTCAGGAAACTCTCCGACCCATGACGATAGCGAGCTTGAGCCAATTCGTAGGCCTTTTTGGTAGCGTCGGCATAATCTTGCGTCGCCTTAAGCTCTCGCTCAATTGTGCCCTCTGTTGCTAAAGCGTCCGCCACTTCACGGAATGCCGTTTGGATTGCCTTTTCGTAATCGGCCACCGCGATATCACGTTCGGTTTCAGACACTCGAAGCGTCGCCCAATTGGCTCCGCCGGTAAAAATCGGCAATGAAATGGACGGAGCAAAACTCCACAAACGTGTTCCGCCGGAGAAAAGATCATCCAGCTCCGTTGATCCGGTTCCGCCGGAAGCCACCAGGCTGATTCTCGGGAAGAAATTGGCGCGAGCCGCGCCAATGTCGGCATTGGCCGCCATCAACGTGTACTCAGCTTGAGCGATGTCGGGGCGATTTAAGAGAACTTCTGAGGGAACGCCCTGCGGCAGAACTCCTGCCAGCGTCACCACTTCAACCTTTGAAGGCAAAAGTTCTTCGGGCACATTCGTTCCAACCAATAACGCCAACGCATTCAAATCTTGCGCGACCGCTCTTTGAGAAGAGGCATAGGAGGCCTGCGCGCTAGCGTACATTTGCTTGGCCTGATTGAGTTCAAGCAAATTGATGGCGCCGGCTTTATAGCTTGCTTCAGAAAGCTTGTAGGACTTCTCCTGGCTATCGAGTGTTTCCTTAGCGAAAGCCAATAGTGATCGATCTGCGCCCAGCTGCAACCACATATTGGCCGTCTCGGCAATCAACGTCACACGAGCGCTTTTTCTCGCTTCTTCCGTAGCGAAATATTGATTCAAAGCTTCATCACTTAAGCTGCGGATACGACCGAAAAGATCCAACTCATAAGAGGCCATGGCCAAATTGGCTGAGTAAACATGGCTTACCGTGTCTTGACCAGTCGCGCTCAGTGTTCTCGGCGTGCCGGAATGTTCCCCGGAACCAACCCCGGAGATACTCGGTAAGAATTCCGAACGCTGAATGTTGTAGGCATAGCGCATCTTTTGAACATTCAGCATGGCCACTCGATAGTCACGGTTATTATCAAGCGTCATCTGAATGACTTGGCGCAAACGTTCATCCGTGAAAAATTCATGCCAATCCGGCAGGGCTTGCTGATTCAATTTGGCTTCAGCATAAGCCTCTCCCGTCGGCCAGGCATTAAGAATCGGTGCTTGAGGACGTTCGTAACTGGGAGCCATCGACATGCAACCGGTCAATGCCAAAGCAGCCACTAACGGTAAAAACTTAAATGTCTTTCGCATGCTTATTCTCCCTTTTTGTCTGTGTGCTGTTTTTCCTGCATTTGAGCATCAGATTCTGCAGGAGCACCATTTTCTTTTTTCTCAGAGTCATCGTCACGATCATAGAACGTTAACTCGCCGCTCTTTAAGGCCTTAGCTTCGTAAGCCGTTTCAGCTGCCGCCGCCTTCAAGTCAACGTTACGTTCATTAGCACTGCCTGAGACACGCATAATCATAACGTAGAAAAGCGGCACAAAGAGCACACACAAAAGCGTACCGGTAATCATGCCGCCCAGCACACCCCAGCCGATAGCGTTTTGCGCCCCGGAACCGGCCCCATGAGCCAAAGCCAACGGCAACACGCCTAAACCGAAAGCTAAAGAAGTCATCACGATCGGACGCAAGCGCAAGCGAACCGCATCGATAGCCGCGTGAACAATATCTTCACCGCTATCATGAAGGTCTTTAGCGAATTCCACAATCAAAATGGCGTTCTTACTAACCAAACCAATGGTTGTAATTAGGCCCACCTGGAAGTAAATATCGTTATTGAGTCCTCTTAAGCCCGTTAGAGCCAAAGCTCCGATCACCCCCATCGGGATCACCAAAATCACGGCGATCGGAATGGACCAACTTTCGTACAAGGCTGCCAAGCACAAGAAGACCACTAAAATGGAGAGTGCGTACAAAGGCGCCGCTTGCCCGCCAGCCTCACGTTCCTGATAGGACACACCCGTATAGGCAATGGTGTAACCGGCCGGTAGTTTTTGAGCAATCTCCGCCACAGCTGCCAGGGCGTCACCCGAGCTAAAGCCAGTACGGGGATTACCTTGAAGATTAACAGCTGACAGACCATTGAAACGTTCCAAACGTGGTGAGCCGTACTTCCAAGACGTTGTAGCAAACGCAGAGAACGGCACCATTTCTCCGGCGCTATTCTTCACGTACCACTTGCCCAAATCTTCAGGCTTTTGTCTGAATTGGCTGTCGCCTTGAACATATACCTTCTTCACACGGCCACGATCAAGGAAATCGTTTACGTAAGTACTACCCCAAGCTGTAGCCAATGTCGAATTAATGGAGTTAATCGACACGCCCAAAGCTCGTGCTTTTTCCACATCGATATCCAAATGCAATTGCGGCGTGTCTTCCATCCCATTCGGACGCACAGCGGTTAAATGGGGATGGGCATTACCCAAGCCAAGGAACTGATTGCGAACAGCCATCAGTTCATCGTGCGTTTGGCCTGCGCTCGCTTGCAAATAAACGTCAAAACCATCAGCAATACCCAATTCAGGCACCGCTGGCGGCGGGAAGGCGTACGCGTTGGCATCCTTGTATTGAGAAAATTCTGCCATGGCGCGGGCCGTAATAGAGTTAACATCTTGCCCATCACCTTCGCGTTCAGCCCAATCCTTCAAGCGAACAAACATCAAACCTGTGTTTTGGCCCGTGCCGCCGAAAGAGAAGCCGGAAACAGAGAAAACAGAATCCACATTCTCAGCTTCTTTTTCTTGGAAGAATTTACTCATACGAGCCAATACTTCTTGCGTTCTTTGCTGAGAGGTTCCGGCGGGAGTAATGACTTGAGCTAAAACCACGCCTTGGTCTTCACCGGGCATGAAGCTAGAAGGCAGTTTCATAAAGCCGAACATCACACCACCCAGGATAATGGCATAAACCAACAGCGTGCGGACCGTGTGAGGAATGGCTTGTCCAACCAAGGTTCGGATCCATAACGAGAATTTCTCAAAACCGCGGTTAAAGCGACCGAAAAATCCTTGTTTATTTTCGTGGTGATCTTTATCAATCGGCTTTAACAAAGAGGCGCAAAGCACTGGGGTCAAAATCAAAGCCACCAACACAGACAGCACCATGGCCGAAACAATTGTCACGGAGAACTGGCGATAGATAATGCCAGTTGAACCGCCAAAGAAGGCCATCGGCACAAACACAGCCGCCAGCACCATGGCGATACCCACCAAAGCCCCCTGAATTTGTCCCATGGATTTCTCTGTTGCCTCTCGAGGCGAGAGCCCTTCTGTACGCATCACACGTTCAACGTTTTCCACCACCACAATGGCATCGTCAACCAGTAGACCGATGGCGAGCACCATGGCAAACATGGTGAGCACGTTGATGGAGTAGCCCATTGCCTGAAGCACACCGAACGTACCCAACAGCACCACCGGCACCGCGATGGTCGGGATCAATGTTGCACGCCAGTTCTGCAGGAACAAGAACATCACGCAGACCACGAGCACGATGGCTTCAAACAGCGTGCGAACCACTTCCTGAATAGAAATGCGAACAAACGGCGTTGTATCAAACGGCACCACCCATTCCATTCCGTCCGGGAAGTTCGCTTGCATTTCATTCAGACGAGCTTTCACACGATCGCTCGTCGCCATAGCGTTGGCACCGGAGGCCAAACTAATAGCCATACCGGTTGACTCTCTGCCGTTATAAAGAGCAATCACGTTATAGCTTTCTTGCCCCATTTCGACACGGGCCACATCCTTCATCAAAACACGAGAACCGTCCATGGACGTTTTCACCATGATGTTTTCGAAGTCTGCCACCGTTTCCAAAAGCGACATGGAGTTAATCGTGGCGTTTAACTCATAGCGGTCCTTTGAAGGTAAATTGCCGATCGCGCCTGAAGACACTTGAACGTTTTGCTCTTCAATGGCAGCCACAATTTCGTCGGTCGAAAGCGAGTATTTATGAAGTTTTTCCGGGTCCAACCAGATACGCATGGAATATGAACTACCGAAAACTTCCACTTCACCCACGCCCGTGATACGAGACAGCGGTTCTTGGACATTATTGACCAAGTAGTCGGACAAGTCCGCGCTTGTCATTTTGCCGTTTTTATCGACAAAACCCACCACCATCAAGAAGTTGGCCGCAGACTTGTCCACATTCACACCCAACTGTTGGACCACTTGCGGCAAACTGTTTTCCACCGTTTTCAGACGGTTTTGAACTTGCACCTGTGCAATATCAGGATCCGTGCCGGCTTCAAATGTGATATCAACAGAAACACGACCCGCATCCGAGTTGGAGGACATATATAGGTAACCGTCCAAACCGGTCATCGCCTGTTCGATCTGCTGGGTAATCGTGTTTTCAATCGTCTCAGCGGAGGCTCCCGGGTAAGTTGCCGTGATGGTGACCTGAGGCGGGGCAATTTGCGGATACTGAGACACCGGCAACCTTGTGATAGACAGGATACCGGCCAACATGATTACGATGGCGATCACCCATGCGAAAATCGGCCGACCTAGAAAAAATCGAGACATACGCTATTTCCTTTGCCTATCTTTAATTACTTGGCTGCGGCTTCCGTGGCTGGAGCGGCGGGCTGAGCAATCTGAACCTTAGCGCCGGTGCGGACCTTGCCAATACCTTCAATGACTACTTTCTCGCCAGCTTTTAGACCGGACTCAATAAGCCAATTGGTGCCCACCACTCGATCTGCAACAACATTGCGTTGCTCAATCGTATTTTCCGGTGTCACCACATAGACATAAGCCTGTCCCTTCGGATCCCTCATCACACAGCGTTGAGAAAGTAAAACCGAATCAGGGCGAGCCCCTTCTTCAATACGAGCTCGTACAAACATTCCCGGCAGCAAGTCTCCGTTTGGGTTCGGGACAACGGCTCTTAAATTCACCATGCCCGTCCCTTCGTCAACCTCTTCACCTGTAAAAGTCAATTTACCCTTTTGCGGATAGACCGAACCGTCCTCTAACAATACGGTCACCTCAACCGCACCGCCGTTGGCCTTGATCTTGCCCGAAGCGATCTCATGCTTAAGGCGCAACATCTCCGTGCTTGTTTGGCGGACATCAACATAGATGGGGTCAAGCTGCTGAACCGTGGTCATAAAAGTTTGATAGGCGTTAGCCAAAGCTCCCGGCGTTACCTCTGAGCGACCGACTCGGCCGGAAATCGGACTTTGCACCTTGGTGTAATCCAAATTGGTTTTGGCTGTTTTCATCGCTGCGCGAGCTGTCTTCATCTGTGCCTGGGCAGCATCATTGTCTTGCTTACTAACGGCGTTAACCTTCACAAGCTGGGCTGAACGTCTGGCATTGGCTCGAGCTAATTCGTAGTTGGCGACCGCCTCCTCATAGGCGGCCTCATACAACGCGGGATCAATTTGATAGAGCTGCTCGCCGGCTTTGACCATTTGACCTTCAGTAAACGTGCGCTTTTGAATAATGCCGCTAATTTGCGGACGAACTTCCGCGACTTGATATGCACTCGTGCGGCCGGACAGTTCTGTTGTCATCACAGGCGTTGAAATCTCCACAGTCACAACGCCGACTTCTTGTGGACCTTTCTGAGCACTGGGGGCCTGATCCTTGCAACCGGCAAGTGACAGCGCTGCCACGACGGATAAAGCCAGTGCCGCATACTTAGGGGCAAACTTTGAGAACATGTTTTACTTTTCTCCAAACATCAACGCCGGGTCTGACCGACGCACAAAACCAAAAAATGACTGAACGTTCATTCAGTCAAAAACTGAAAGCTCGTTCATTATGACAGAAAAGCCCTAAAAATGGGCTTTAATAACTGATCTTTAAGGCAAAAAATATTTCTAATTGTAAACAATATAAGGGTTACTACCTAATGATCTTTTTAAGTGAAATCGAGAAAATGACGGCGTTTTTATTTTCGTTTTTGTTTTCTCACACACGGCTATGTCGCTTGAGATTTTTCATCTTCAATATTTTTTGGGTGGACTTGTCAGTCTTTTAGTGATTACTAATCCGCCTTCCAAAATCCCGTTGTTCATCAGCCTTACTCAAGGAATGGACGAAGCTCAGCGCAAATCTCAAGCCAAATGGGCGGCGATCTACGCTGGCATCATCATGTTTGTGAGTTTATTGGCGGGCAATCTGTTATTGGCTTTTTTTGGGATTTCATACGGAGCGCTTCGTATTGCCGGCGGCTTCATGGTCGCTGTCATCGGCTATCAAATGCTCTTCGGTCAGCAAACTCCTTCTCCCAACAAAGCGCCTCTTGTCCGAAGAGATCGAGAAGATTACGCTTTCTTTCCCATTGCCATGCCGATGATTGCGGGCCCCGGCACAATGGCTGTCATTATTGGTTTTTCAACTGAAATCGCGGAATATCCCCACTGGGAAGATCAAGCGGGAACATTCTTCATGATGACACTGGCCATCATCTTTTGCAGCCTTGTTTGTTGGGCGGTCATGCGTTCGGCGGACTTTTGCGCTCGTAAATTAGGCCCTTCCGGCACTATTATCATCAGTAAATTAATGGGCTTTTTACTGGTGTGCATCGGCGTGCAGTTTATAGGCTCAGGCATACGCGCCTTCGCGACCGGCGGTTGATACCCACCCACCATTCAGATAACTTAAATCCCCAAAAACACCTAAGCTTTTGGGGATTTTGTGGGCGGACAAAATAGTTGGGAACTGGGAGGGGTGGAAATGGAGTTTTTAAGGATTATTTAGGGAAGAGTGACAAAATAGATGGGAACTGGGTGTAGCGTCGTAAGCTAATACGAAAATTAAAAATGACAAAATAGTTTGGAACTAGATTTCACTTATCTGGTTAACTAATCTAGCTAACCTGCCGCTCAGCTTAGTACGATCCTATATCCAACTGATCATAATCCTTTCATCAGTATCCCAAATTAAATCCCCCTCCTAGACTGCCTCACCAACACTTTACAGTGATCCCGTATTTCCGGACAGGTGATTGATTTTTTTCGCTTGTACAGGTGTTAAGCCACAGTTATCTTGATGTGGACATTATGCATTGTAATAGCCCATTAACATGCGCTAAGAGCATAAATTAATATACAGTAACAAGCATTACGAGGTGCTAATGTTTGGAAAGCAGCCTCTTCCAACTACAATAATAAGTTAACTATCCTCCACCCACAAATAATTACAAATGACCCCTTTCCGCTATAACTCCGATCTCACCAGCGGCTCGCTACAAACCCGAGAGTGTCGCATTATTACTGGCTTGTTACTCCAAGAGCTTGATGAAGCTGCCTGGGATAAAGCCATGTATAAGGAAAATGTGCTTCAGAAACGCACGCAATCTACGGTAAGACGTATTTCTTCAGCGCTTAGAAAACGCCTAGAACACCTAAGCTCTGACTTTTGGGCTTTTGCGTTTTTATGTTAGGCATTGTCTGGCAACTGGAGGAAGTGTAATGACCATGAATGGTCACTGTGATTGACAGTATCTTGCTTAAACTTATCTGAACAATGGTAGAACTGGCTCATATTTATCCCCTCTATGATTGTTTATCTTTTTCACCATAAAAAGTATCAGGGGCTACTCAGGGCTACATAAAGATATTTATCTACTTTTACTGATTGATAAGTAGCATCAGTCCATCCGCAGGACTGGTGGTGCCGGCAAAATGCTGACCCAACACATGCGTATAGATTTGCGTGGTCTTAACATCGTTATGCCCTAAGAGTTCTTGCACAGTGCGAATATCACGCCCCGCTTGTAATAGATGCGTAGCAAACGAGTGACGAAATGTATGACAAGTGACACGCTTGCTAACGATGCCTGCTTTTTGTACGGCTGCCTTCAATGCCTTTCGCGCAACGGAGTCATGCAGATGATGGCGGCATAATTTGCCGTTATACGGGTGGTTGCAGAGCGTGCTGGAGGGAAAGACAAACATCCACGCCGCTTGTCGATAAGCAGAAGGGTATTTGTGATCTAAAGCAAAAGGCAGCGATGGCCCTACGCCTTGTAAGTTGTCGTCTTGCTGAATAAGCCGCGCTTGCTCAATGAGTTATTTTATTGCTGGGATTAGGCGCGTGGGCAGTAGGCTGTTTCTGCTTTTCCCACCCTTACCGTCATGCACAGTGATGCAGCCATTATCAAAATCAAAATCTTTAACCCGCAAACGCAAGCATTCATTAATGCGCAAACCTGCACCATACAGCAGCGTAAAAATAACTTGGTTGCGAGTATCCATAACCTGCAAAATGCGTTGCACTTCATTTGCAGAGATAACAGAGGGTAGCCGTCTAGGCTTGCTTGCAGGGATATAATCAATATCGCCCAACGGCTGTTGTAAAAACCTGTTGTACAAAAAAGCTAGGGCATTTAAAGCGATTTTCTGCGTGTTTATGGCTACATGTCTGCTGTTTGCTAAGCTGGATAAAAACAGCCTGACCTCTTCACTGCCCATGGTCTGAGGATGACGTTTTTTGTGAAACAGAATAAAACGCTTAATCCAGTGCAGGTAAGTTTTTTCAGTTTTCAGCGCATAACCTTTTTGTCGCATATCCGTGCGTATAGAATTTAAAAATGGACTGTTAGACATAAAACGCTCCTTGTCTTGCAACTGTCTGCCTATACAGCCTATTCTAGCTGGGATTTAAAAAAGTGCCTGTTTTTTACGCCTAGAGATGCTTGTTTACCGGTAGAGTTTTAATTTAATGCTAAATAAATTAAAATGTTATGAGTTCTTTGGGTGAGATAATGTGCATCGTGCAAGCAGGATAGACGGCATGCACGATTTGTAATAACAGAGTGTCTTGTATTTTTAAAGAAAGTCTATTTAATACAAGTGATTATATTAATTAACGGTAAGCATCAGCGGGTGACAAAACGAGCATGCTTACTAATAAAATGTTGTACGTAAACCTCGAAGGCAATTTTAGTATGAAAGAAAAGGTAGTTGTTGATAAAGCGATTTCACTCTATACCGAATCATTCGGCGACCCGGCCCATGAACCCATTATCCTGATCATGGGGGCAATGTCGTCTGCGGTGTGGTGGCCTGATGAGTTTTGCTCCCAACTAGCCAAAATGGGTCGCTATGTGATCCGGTACGACCACCGTGATACCGGGAAATCAACAAGCTATGAGCCAGGTCAAGCTCCATATTCCGTTGAAGAATTAGCAGATGATGTGGTTCGCGTCATTGATGGTTATGGTCTGGAAGCTGCTCATTTAGTCGGCATGTCTTTGGGGGGATTTCTTTCCCAGCTTGTAGCTCTCAAGTATCCGAAACGTGTGAAGAGCTTGACGCTGATTGCTTCAGAACGGCTTGCAGATGCAGATCCTGATATGCCCGCTTTTGATCCTGCCATCATTGAGTATCACCAACGGGCGGAATCGCTGGATTGGTCTGATAGAGATGCTGTCGTCGCGTATCAGGTCGGAGCGTGGCGAATCAACTCAGGTACTGCGCATGCTTTTGACGCTGAGAAGATACAAAATATCGCTGAGTTAAATTTTGATCGCACTCCGAATATCCTGACAACATTCAACCACACTACTTTAGGTGGTGGCGAGAGATGGCTCGGGAGATTAAATGAGATAGCTGTACCAACTTTGATCATTCACGGCACGGAGGATCCTGTACTTCCTTATGTGCATGGGTTGGCACTGAAAGAAGCGATTCGTGGTTCAAAAATGCTGACACTCGAAGGCACGGGACATGAGTTGCATCATGAAGACTGGCCGAGGATTATCCAGGCGATTAAGGGGCAAACGTCATAGCTATCGGTTGCACCGTACAACAAGTTGCTGCACCGTAAAAATTACTCGCTGCGCTCGCAATTTTCCGGTGAGCAAGGCGTTAGGCGTCATATGAAGATTTCGGTGATCCCTGAGCAGGTGGCGGAAACATTGGATGCTGAGAACCATTTCATTGTTCGTGAAGTGTTCGATGTGCACCTATCCGACCAAGGCTTTGAACTATCTACCAGAAGTGTGAGCCCCTACCGGAAGGATTACATCTCGGATGATGACTCTGATGAAGACTCTGCTTGCTATGGCGCATTCATCGACCAAGAGCTTGTCGGGAAGATTGAACTCAACTCAACATGGAACGATCTAGCCTCTATCGAACACATTGTTGTGTCGCACACGCACCGAGGCAAAGGAGTCGCGCACAGTCTCATCGAATTTGCGAAAAAGTGGGCACTAAGCAGACAGCTCCTTGGCATACGATTAGAGACACAAACGAACAATGTACCTGCCTGCAATTTGTACGCAAAATGTGGCTTTACTCTCGGCGGCATTGACCTGTTCACGTATAAAACTAGACCTCAAGTCTCGAACGAAACAGCGATGTACTGGTACTGGTTCTCGGGAGCACAGGATGACGCCTAACAATTCATTCAAGCCGACACCGCTTCGCGGCGCGGCTTAATTCAGGAGTTAAACATCATGAGGGAAGCGGTGATCGCCGAAGTATCGACTCAACTATCAGAGGTAGTTGGCGTCATCGAGCGCCATCTCGGACCGACGTTGCTGGCCGTACATTTGTACGGCTCCGCAGTGGATGGCGGCCTGAAGCCACACAGTGATATTGATTTGCTGGTTACGGTGACCGTAAGGCTTGATGAAACAACGCGGCGAG
>DVMY01000032.1 GCA_018714755.1 Candidatus Aphodousia faecigallinarum
TGCGGACAATCTCTGGATGATTATCCAACAACGCATGGGCCAGTATTTGGCCGAGCCGATCCGTATCTTCAGGAGTAGGTAAATAAAGCATTTCCCAAACGAGCTAATTATTTGTTCAGATAAAGAAAACATTTTAATGAGAAGGATATGATTTTTGGGAAATAGAACGGGTCAAAAACAGAAAATTTGCACCTTGTTACGAACAAGTTTCGACAAAAGTCTGAGTGGAAATACAGGTGGCGATGGTGGGAGCGCAGAGACTCGAACTCTGGACCGACGGATTAAGAGTCCGCTGCTCTACCAACTGAGCTACGCTCCCAATGCCATTTAAAGAATTGAAGGTGTCTGGTGGGAGCGCAGAGACTCGAACTCTGGACCGACGGATTAAGAGTCCGCTGCTCTACCAACTGAGCTACGCTCCCAAACCTTCAACAATTTTTCGGGTGGTGGTGGGTCGTGAGAGACTCGAACTCTCGACCAACGGATTAAAAGTCCGCTGCTCTACCGACTGAGCTAACGACCCGTTGCTGTAACGAGCGGGACAAGCCCACTGGTAACGTGTCCAACCGAGTGCGAAATGATGCCGCAATCAGAAACGTTTGTCAAATTATTATTAAGAAAAAAATAGCGAAGATTGGTTGCTGTAAAGCTAGATATGGATCAATATTTGATACAAATATTAGGGTAAACGATAATAAAAATGACCTTTTAAAGTCTCGACAAATGATCTTTTATAGTTGATAATTCGAACTGTTAATAAAACGAATCGCCTGAAATAAGGGTTTTACATTTAATTTAATACTTTTAAGATTAGGCATTTTAAAAATATATTAAATTGAAGCCCAAAAGAAATGGCGCACGATAACTGTTTGAGGAAATAAAAATGGCTGAAAGAAAAACGTTACCGCGAGTTGAACGAGTGGAAGGCGAAGAAAGAAAGAAGGCGTTGAGTGCCGCTTTGGCTCAAATTGAAAAGCAATTTGGCAAAGGTTCGATCATGCGCATGGGCGACAAAGGGATGAGCGAAGACATTGATGTGATCTCCACCGGCTCTTTAGGATTGGATTTGGCTTTGGGCGTGGGCGGTTTGCCGCGGGGCCGCATTGTCGAAATTTATGGTCCCGAATCTTCCGGTAAGACGACTTTAGCATTGCATGTTGTGGCACAGATGCAAAAAACAGGTGGAACCTGCGCCTACATTGATGCGGAACATGCCCTCGATATTCAGTACGCTCAGCGTTTGGGCGTTAATCTATCCGACCTGCTGATTTCACAACCGGATACCGGTGAACAAGCGTTGGAAATTTGCGATGCTTTGGTTCGTTCAGGTTCTGTCGATATGGTCGTGATCGACTCCGTTGCGGCTCTTACGCCGCAAGCTGAAATTGAAGGGGACATGGGGGAGGCACTGCCGGGACTTCAAGCACGTTTAATGAGTCAGGCGCTCAGAAAATTAACCTCTTCAATTAAAAGAACCAATACTCTAGTGGTATTTATTAACCAAATTCGTATGAAGATTGGTGTGAGCTATGGCAATCCGGAAACGACAACGGGTGGTAATGCTTTGAAGTTTTATAGTTCGGTGCGTTTAGACATCCGTCGTGTGGGCGCGATTAAAAAGGGTGATGAAGTTATTGGTTCTGACACGAAAGTGAAGGTGGTGAAAAATAAAGTGGCCCCTCCATTTAAGACCGCTCAATTCGACATCCTTTATGGAGACGGTATTTCTCATGAAGGTGAAGTCATTGACATGGCTGTTGAACTCAACCTTATGCAAAAGTCAGGGGCTTGGTACAGCTATCAGGGCAATAAGGTTGGACAAGGACGTGACAATGCCCGTGAATTCTTAAAGAGTAATCCGGATGTTATGGCCGAAATTGAAGAAAAGATTCGTGAATTGAAAGGGGTTAAAACCTTTAAAAGAAACGAATCCGAAGAAGTGATTGAAGCTGATGTCTGATGAAAAGAACCCGTCCGGTGGAAACATTCGCCGGACGCGTGAAAGTCCAAGTTTAAAAGCACGTGCGATTCGTTATTTGGCCAGAAGGGACTACAGCCGACTAGAACTTCAGAAAAAATTAAGACCATATCTATCTGATTTTCAATCAGACGATGATCTCGTGGAATTGCTGGACGAGTTGGAGAAAAAAGGCTATTTGTCCGACGAGCGTTTTGCGCGCTCTCGATTAAGGACTCGTTTGTCTCGGTATGGGAATGCGCGTCTGGCCTATGAGCTGAAAAATAACGGTGTTTCTTCGGAAATAATCACGCGAACGATGCAAGAGTTGGGTGCAGGGGAGTATGAGCGCGCCCAGGCCTTGTGGCGGAGGCGATTTGGACAAGCCGCGACAGATTTCAAAGAAAGGGGCAAGCAAATGCGCTATTTGCTCGCCCGTGGGTTCTCGATGGATGTCGCACGAAAAGTGGTCAAAGACGAAGAGTTCGACGACATCGACTAATAAAAGAATTTCGAGTACTTAGAAAATATTTTGTCTTTTTTGGGCCGATAACAGCGTGTTATACAGCAGCATGGCGATGGTCATTGGGCCGACGCCGCCGGGAACCGGTGTAATCCAACCGGCCACTTCTTTAACGGCCTCTGTATCAACGTCGCCGCAGAGTTTCCCATTTTCATCTCGGTTGGTTCCGACATCAATGACGACCGCTCCGGGTTTAACCATGTCTGCTTTGACATATTTAGCTCGTCCAATTGCGGCCACTAAAATATCAGCATCCAACGTATAGTGCTTCAGATTGGGAGTGTGACTGTGTGTCATTGTGACCGTTGCATTTTCTTGCAGCATGAGCATGGCCAGCGGTTTCCCAACAATATTGGAACGACCTAAAATGACGGCATGTTTACCTTCAATCGGGTAATCAATGGCCTTGAGCAATTCAATGATGCCCGCCGGGGTGCAGGGCTTGAAGCCACCTCCGGTGGTGACTAATTTACCTGTGTTGTAGATATGAAAGCCATCAACGTCTTTATTGGGGTCAATAGTTTCGAGAATAAGTCCGGCGTGCATATGTTCCGGTAACGGAAGTTGAACCAGTATGCCGTCTACACTGGCGTCCTCATTGAGCGCGCGGATAATTTCAAGTAACTTTTCATCTGAACAGTCTGCCGGTAGGCGGTGTTCAATGGAGGTGATTCCAACCTCATTGCAAGCTCTGACTTTATTGCGTACATAAACCGCGCTGGCAGGATTTTCACCGACCATAACCACGGCCAAGGCTGGAGGTCTGCGCAGTTTTTGTACAGCTTCTTTGGTTCTTAAACGAATAGCTTGTGCGATGGCTTTCCCATCAATAAGTTGGGCAGACATAAAACCTCATTTTGTTGTAAAAAGTCCGCTTTAAATGGGGCGGACTTTTTACTCTTCAAAAACAGATAGAAATCAAATTTGTTTATTGGCGCTCATGACGACACGCATTAAATCAGCAACCGTGCCTGAGTTGGTTTTATCCATGATGGAAGCCCGATGTGCTTCTACAGTTTTAATGGAAATACCAAGGTCGTCAGCGATTTGTTTATTCAAGCGGCCGGCGACAATTCGTTCCAAAACCTGTTGCTCTCTAGGTGTTAATTTAGAGAGCATCGCTTCGTTGAGCGACTGGCGTTCATTTTTTACGCGTTGTTCCCTAGCCTCTGCGAGCAAACGAGCAATCAACGGCAACAAAGCTTCCATTTTGACCGGCTTTTGTAAAAAATCCGCCGCGCCTTTCTTTAAAGCACTAACTGCCATGGGAACATCGCCGTGACCCGTTAAGAAAATAATGGGGATAGTCGCTTTACGCGCGATCAAGTGATCCTGAACTTCGGTTCCGGGCATGCCAGGCATGCGCTGATCAAGCAGCAAGACAGCAATGGCGTTGGGATCATATTTGGCGATGAAAGCTTCACCGCTATCGTAAGCTTCTACACGGTAATCTTGGGATTCCAAAACTCTGCGCAGAGAATCACGCACATCTGCGTCATCATCGACAAGATAAACGGTTCCCAGAGGTTCCTTGCGGATATTGTCAAAATTGAATGCAGGAAAAGACATAATTTCAATACAGGCAATAAGCCGTTATTTTTCAACAAAAATCTATTTTAACCTGTTTGGGTATTTTCGGAAGGCAGCATCAGTGTAAAGATAGTGCCTCGGCCAATGTTGTCAGAAATACTTAATCGTCCATGATGCAACTCGACGATGGTCCGGCAGATATTGAGGCCCATGCCCATGCCACTCGACTTCGTCGTGAAGAACGGATCAAAGAGTTGCACTTTATGTTCATCATCAATGCCGACGCCGTTGTCTGCGACTTCAAAAATAACATGATGGTCAATATCCAGATAAATCGTCAGGGTGACTTCAGGTTTTTGTCCCTCGATGCCGACACTGGCTTCAATTCCGTTTTTAATTAAATTCAGAAGCACTTGTTCGATCATAATTTCATCACACCACACATGATTGACATCGGGTGCGATGTAGTACTGAATTTTCGCGTTATGACGCCGAGCTTGAATATTGGCAAGCTCCATCACTTCCTTGACCAGATTGATAATAGGTATGGACTCCATTTTTGGTTCGCTGCGTTTGGTAAACGAGCGAATTCTCTGAATGATTCCAGCAGCTCTTTGCGCCTGAGATTCGATTCGAGAGACGGAATAAAACATTTCATGATCTTCGGGAACCCCGGCCTTTTTCATCATGGAACCGACAATGAAGGCGTAATTGGAGATGGCTGTCAGAGGTTGGTTGAGCTCGTGGGCAAGAGAACTTGCCATTTCACCCATGGTGACCAGTCGAGAATTTAATTCAGATCGGGCTTGCTGCTCAGCCAAAAGGTTTTCATTTTTTCTTCTTTCGGTGATATCGGAAAGAATTTGCAACCTCACAGAAGTGCGATCAGTCCACGTAATCATGCGCTCGTGAAGAGCAAACCATCTATCTAAATCTTCAAGGTAAATATCGGTGGAAAGGTCGGTTGCTTCTTTTACCCTTTTTTCTCCCATTTGGTTAATAAGTTCCGTGTGGGCTTGCATGTGGCCGAAATTGCCTTCACCAAACAGAGAGTCGTAAACGGAATTTGAAAAAAGTAGGACATTACTTTGTGGATCAGCCACACTGATGGCGTCCTGCATAGATTCCAGCACACGAGTGAAGCGCTCGTGAGCGGCCGTCACGCGTTCTTGAGCCTGACGAATTTCGGAAATATCAGTAAGGGTCCAAAGCCATCCCAAATGAGTGCCTTCCACAGTAATCATGGGGGAAATGTGGATAAAGGCATTAAACGTTGAACCATCCGGTCTGATCGGATTGAATTCATAGCTGGTCGTTGTCATTTGACCACGCTGAATAGTTTCAAAAAGTTCCATTAATCGGAAACCGGCATCGCCTTTTGGCCAGTATGAATAAGGGGGAAGTTGCCCAATTAAATGTTCATTGGAACTTAGACCCAACAGATCAGTAAATGTTCGATTTGTATAAACAATTCGACCGTTTCTGTCAGTAACCTGAAGTCCTGACAATTGGCTGTCGGCAATTGTTTTTCTCAAAGCAGACTCGGCTCGTAGGGCAGTTTCTGTGCTGTTTTGTCGCCAGTTGAATCGGATCAAACCCAGCAGAGCGACGATTAAAAAAATTCCTAAAGCGCTGATCACCCAAAATAGTGTGTTTTGAGTAATCAGTCCCTGAGCGTAACTGGACACTTGAAGCTCAAAGCTGGCGGGAAGAGGCGCTAAACCAACCTTATATGAAATGGATTGTCGACGGGAGTCCGCACTGGCGGCGACAATAGGCGTTCCGTCATAAAGAAGACTGATTCTGAAAGAGCTGTCACTGTGATTTTGCGTGGCCTGTCGCAAAAGCGCCCAAATCGATAGGCGAGAAATCTGTAAATAGCGTTCACCACCAATAAAGCAAGGAGAGACCAAATCAATGAAGGGAGAACCTTCGATGGGCAGCGAATATGGCTCCGAGAAAGAAGCAGAGTCTGTTCGACGCGTTCGGTTAATGGCTTGACGGGTACTGGCCCTTTGATATCGTTCTCCCGTTGTGAGCGTGATGTCGCCGAAAGGATGCGGAGAAGCGAAAGAAGCGGCTACGCGGCTATTGGTGTCAACGTAGTTGATTTCCAAAATTTCAGGTCTTCTTTGCATTAATTCACGCGCTTGTTGTTGCAAAGTCCGAAGATTTTGTTTGAACGTTTGGTTGCGAGGGAGGGCATTTTGCAATTGACCCAATCGGTCCAAATCCGCGTTTAAATTAATGGAGAAGGCTTCGGCCCATAGTTCCGTTGTTTGGTGTAATTGAGACAGTTGGGACTTATGGTCTTCAGATTGGATGACCCGACCAATGAAAAGCAAGCCAATAATGACGCAAATCAGCATGATCCACGTCATAATGACGCCGAACATGCTCTGTCCAAGGAAACTTTTGTCACCTAAACTTTTAAAAGTTTCTACGGCGAATATAGGACTGGCTCTTTCCACAATAACCGAATCAAAAAAATCTCACACCGAATGATAGCCGTCATTTAAAATTCGTGCTGAATGATATTGGATAAAAGAGGTTGTTATGAACCAACAGGAATTAAAGAAATTGGTGGGACAAGCCGCTTTGAAGTACGTTAAAGAAGGAGAGATTCTTGGCGTTGGAACAGGCTCGACTGTCGATTGCTTTATTGATGCGTTAAAGGTCAGTGGAATGAAGATCCCTGCCTGTGTCTCCAGCAGCGAACGCTCAACTCAAAAGCTCTTATCCTATGGCTTTAAGGTGCTTGATCTTAATGAGGTTGAGAGAATTGGGGTGTATGTGGATGGAGCCGATGAAATTGATTCCAACTTCGCCATGATTAAGGGCGGCGGTGGCGCACTGACAAGAGAGAAGATTGTCGCAATGGTTTCCGATCGATTTGTTTGCATCGCCGATGCTTCTAAAAAAGTAGATGTTTTAGGTAAGTTCCCATTGCCGATTGAGGTCATCCCCATGGCTGTCCGCGCAGTAAGTCGAGAAATTGAAAAACTGGGCGGCAAACCTGTACTGAGAGACTTCACAACGGATAACGGCAACAAGATTTTAGACGTTCATGGTTGGTCAATCGAAAATCCCATCCAATGGGAAGAACATCTCAATCAAATCGTTGGGGTCGTTACAGTTGGGTTATTTGCCAAGCGTGGAGCGGACGTACTGTTGCTTGGCACTGAAAACGGAGTAAAAACGTTTTCTGCCTGACGAAAAAAGGGGCACTCGTGTGCCCCCTGAAAATTATTTGGGTGGTGTGTAGTTAGGAACAGACTCCACGCCATCGCCGAAGAGATATTTTTGCATCTGACTGAGCAGATGTTTTCTTGCTTCTAGGTCTGCTAGATTAAGCTGGTATTCGTTGACCATCATGGTTTGCAGGCGAATCCAGTCATTCCACGCTTCTTTAGAAATGTTTTCATAAACTTTCTGTCCTAGAGGTCCGGGAAGCGGAGCAAAGTCAAGCCCTTCGGCTTCTTTTTTTAGTTTGAGACAATGGACCATGCGAGCCATATTGAAAGTCTCTCCTATAGTTGAATAAAACCGTACCTAATTGTACGAATTCGTTTTCAATTTGTCTTTGTTTTAAGTGGAGAATGCGCGGTGAGCGGGAATAGTCTTCGAGATCAGCTAAGCGGGTTAATGCAAGCGAGACAACGCGCTCGTGAGGAATCGACAAACAAGGATAAAGAGAAAAAAGCAAAAACGAATCCCCAAAATAACCCCTCAGAGCAAGCGAGTGAGAAGCTTCAGCACAGTGACGCTGTGGCCAAAGAAAAAATAAAAGCTAAATTGACCCCAATGCCCGGTTTGCCCGTTTCCGAGCGAGCCCACGAAATTATTGAAGCAATTAAGAGAAACAGAGTTTTGATTTTGTGCGGAGAAACCGGATCAGGCAAAACAACACAGCTACCTAAACTATGCGCATTGGCCGGGCGTGGACGAAAGGGAAAAATCGCGCACACTCAGCCTCGACGGATCGCCGCTTCCTCAATTGCCAAACGCCTAGCCGAGGAAACGGGAACAGAATTGGGGCAATGGGTGGGTTTTAAGATCCGTTTTACCGACAAAACGGAACCTCAGGCCAAAGTGAAGTTGATGACTGATGGCATTTTGTTGGCAGAAACACAAGGCGATCCGCTCTTGAAGGCTTATGACACCATCATCATTGACGAAGCTCATGAAAGAAGCATCAATATTGACTTTTTATTGGGTTATTTAAAGGGTCTTTTGAAAAAACGACCTGATTTAAAGGTCATTGTGACTTCGGCAACGATCGATAGTGAGCGTTTTGCCAAACATTTTGCCGATGATAAAGGAGTACCCGCGCCTGTTTTGACGGTCTCGGGTCGAACCTATCCGGTTGAAATTCGTTATCGCCCTCCGGAAGATGAGGATGAAACGGATGACAAGAGTTTGATGAATGCAATCTCCGATGCCTGCGATGAATTGACTCGGGAAGGCCCCGGAGACATCTTGGTGTTTTTGCCGGGCGAGCGGGAGATTCGGGAAGCGGCTGAGACGCTTTCTTATTCGCAACCGCCAACAACAGAAATATTGCCTTTGTATGCAAGATTATCCGCGGCAGAGCAAGAAAAGGTATTTAAACCTAGCGAAAAACGCCGCATTGTATTGTCAACCAACGTTGCCGAGACGTCTATTACCGTTCCGGGCATTCATTATGTAATTGACACGGGTTTGGCACGAGTAAAGCGTTATTCCTATCGCAATAAAGTAGATCAATTACTGATTGAGCCTGTTAGCCAGGCCTCTGCCAATCAACGATCCGGTCGCTGCGGCCGTGTGGCGGATGGTATTTGCATTCGGCTTTATAGTGAAGAGGATTTCGCACGCAGGCCTGCATTTACTGATTCGGAAATCATGCGCACTAATTTGGCGGCCGCCATACTGAGAATGAAGTCGCTTAAATTGGGTGATGTACGCGCATTTCCATTTGTTCAGGCCCCTCCTAACCGCGCTATTGCCGACGGTATCGCATTGCTTAAAGAACTAAACGCGTTGGATGATCGTGAAAGACTTACGGAAATTGGACGCGCGTTAGCAAGACTGCCTGTGGATCCAAAGGTGGCGCGAATGCTTTTGGCGGCAAAAGACAACAGTTCGCTCTCAGAAGTGCTTGTAATTGCCAGCGCACTGTCTGTGCAAGACCCGCGGGAGAGACCGCTTGATCGCCAGGAGGCGGCTGACAATGTGCACCGCTCAATGGCTGATGATAAGAGTGACTTCACAACTTTTGTGAAACTGTGGCGTTATGTTCAACATGCCACTGAACACAAGGAAAGTAATCGAAAACTAACGGAAGAATTTAGAAGAAAATTTTTAAGTCCGAGACGCCTTCGGGAATGGAGGGATGTTTATCGACAACTCAAAGAGTTAACCGCGGAATTGGGGTGGAAAATTAACGATAAAGAGGCCAGTTATGAACAAGTTCATACGGCATTATTGACAGGATTATTGGGAAATTTAGGCTACAAAATTCCTGACGTTGAACCGAAATCGGCACCTTTTTTAGGAGCCAGGGGCATTAAATTTTTTATTTGGCCGGGCTCTCCTCGTGTGAAAAAATGCGGTCGATGGATTATGGCGGCCGAGCTCGTGGAAACGTCGCGATTGTTTGCGAGAACCGTTGCGGACGTTGACCCTCAATGGGTTGAGAGAGTTGGGGCGCACTTGATTAAAAAAAGTTACTCAGAACCTCATTGGGAGAAAAAAGCCGGAGCGGTTATGGCCATGGAAAAAGGCACGCTTTATGGGTTGACGGTGTATGGGCAAAGAAAAGTGACCTACACCGATAAAGAGCCAACCTTATGTAGGGAACTTTTTATTCGAGAGGCCTTGGTTAACGGTGAATTTGAGACACAAGCCCCATTTTTTAAACACAATCAGCAATTAGTCAGAGAGATACGAAATCTGGAGCATAAAGCCAGGCGCTTGGATGTCCTGGTTGATGATGAGTTGATTGTGCAGTTTTATGATCAGCATTTGCCTCAGGAGGTGGTTAGTGCGGTCACTTTTGAGCAATGGCGTCGCAATGCCGAGAAAAACAATCCCAAATTACTTTACTTGTCTCGTGATGAGCTGATGCGTCATGAAGCCAGTGGAATTACAACGGAGTACTTTCCGAAAAGCGTGGAAATGAAAGGCGTTTCCATGGCCATGACCTACCATTTTGAGCCGGGAAGTCCGCGCGATGGTGTGACAGTGGCGGTGCCGCTATATGCGCTCAATCTAGTCGATGAAATAAAAACTCAGTGGCTCGTCCCCGGGATGCTTAAGGAAAAAGTTCAGTTGTTGCTGAAAAGTTTGCCTCAAAAGTTTCGCCGGCACTGCGTTCCTTTGGCCGAATACGCAAAGGGATTTTCCCAAAGAAGCCAAGCGATAGCCGGTCAGAAGCCATTGTTGCAGGCGCTCTGCGAGGATATTGAGAGCCAGTGTGGAATCAAACCAAAAGTAGAAGACTTTAAACCGGAGCAACTCCCTGCTCATCTGACGATGAACTTTAAAGTGCTTGATGATTTCGGGCGTCAAATTGAAATGGGTAGAAACCTTGCGGCTCTGAAGTCGGAATTAGGGGCTCAGGCGCAGAAATCTTTCCAAGCGGTGGTAGCTCAAGATAGCGAGATTTCTCACGAAAGCGAGCAAGAGATAACGGAGTGGAATTTTGGAGTGCTGCCCGAAATTATGGAAATTAAGCGAAAAGGGCAGTCATTGATCGGCCACCCGGCCTTGGTCGATCATGAGGACTTTTGTTCTTTAGAAGTATTTGATAATCCTGATGAAGCCACTCGCCAGCATAAAAAAGGACTTTTGCGGTTATTTAAGCTGCAATTACGCGAACAAATTCGATATCTGGAGAAAAATTTAAAGACGCTTCAAAGTGTTCAAATCCAGGCCTCTATGCAGGAACCTTTAAATAATGTTTTCGATAGTTTTGAAGTGATGCGAGAGGCAGTTGTTGACGCTTCATTGATGCAATGCGCTCTATGTGAACCATTGCCGAGTAACGCGGAAGAATTCGAAGCCAGGCGCCAAGAGGCTAAAGGGAAATTAAATCTGATTGCACAGGATATTTCGAGATTGTTGTCGGAAGTTGTTTCTTTATGTGCTTTAGTTGTCAAAAAATTGAAATCGTGTTCCGACAAAGGGGTATGCGAAGACATCAATCATCAATTGGAAAGTCTCTTTTTTAAGGACTTTTTGCTTAAAATTGGCTACCTACATTTGTCGCATTATCCTCGTTATCTTAATGCTATTTTGGTTCGATTGGATAAGCGTCGCGAGGATCCGGGGAAAGACTCAGAAAAAATGCGAGATATTTCCCGATTTGTAACGCTGTACGAACGCGAGTTGGCCCATCGTAAGGGTGTGGCGGATGCTCGGTTAGAGGAATTCCGTTGGATGATTGAAGAACTCAGAGTGTCGCTTTTTGCACAAAAGTTAAGAACACCAATGCCCGTGAGTGTAAAGCGACTCGATAAAGTTTGGTCATCCATTCGCTATTGATAGGAAAATTGTTATGCAACCCATGCCGGTTCGGCCTGCATTTTGGAATATTCCGTTTTGGGCGGAAGTAGGTGTTTATGTTGTGGGGCTGATTGCTGTTATTGCCTGCGTAATCGGCATTTGTCAGTGTGTGAGGTTATGGCGGGAGGGGCGGCCTCAGTCTTTGCCCCAAGCACGTAAAGATCGCCTATTGGGATTGTGGCGAGATGCTTTTATGCATAGGCGTTTGTTAAAAACTCCTGGCGGTTTGATCCATTTTGCCATTTTTTGGGGATTTGTTTTCCTCTTTTTGGGCACAGCAACAGCGGTGCTTGATTGGGATATCGCTCATTATGTGTTTGACATTCGTTTGCTTAAAGGCAACCTTTATTTAGCCTATAAATTTATTCTTGATTTAGCGGGATTATTTACATTAATTGGTTTAGCGGTCGCTGCCTATAGACGTTTCCTTGTGAAGGGGAAAAAATTAGAAAAATCGTGGCGATTTGCCTGGATATTGACCTCTTTGGCGGTCATTGTGTTGACAGGATTTATTGTTGAAGGCTTGCGTTTAGCCTCTCAGCAGCCTGAGTGGGCGATTTATTCTCCTGTTGGCTATGCCTTCTCTTTGGTGTTTCTGGAAATGTTTTCGCCTGAACAATTGCATGGGGCTCACTTTACGTGGTGGCTGGTCCATGGAGCTGGCGCCCTGATTTTTGTGGCGCTTATTCCTTTCACGTTCTTTGGTCACATGTTCAAGGCTCCTGCCAATATTTATTGGAGAAAACTCTCCCCCAAAGGACAATTGGCAAAAATTGAGGATATTGAAGAACAAGAATCTTTTGGTGTATCGGATTTTGATCAATTTACATGGAAACAGCGCTTGGATTTTGACGCCTGCACTGAATGCGGGCGATGTTCCGAAGTTTGCCCTGCTTTAAAGGCGGGCGCTCCCTTGGATCCCAAGGCGTTGGTATTGTCGCTGAAGAAGCGCCTGCATCACCCCAATGAAAAAGCATTGGTTGGTGAGATTGTCAGCAAGGACGCACTTTGGAGCTGCACTACGTGCGGAGCCTGTATGCAAGCATGCCCGGCTCGATTAGATTTGCCCTCCACTATTGTGGACATGCGAAGACATTTGGCCCTGGAATTAGGAGAATTTCCGGCTGGTTTGACAAAGGCTTTACAAAATACGCAAAGTGTCGGCAATCCTTGGGGCATGGATCCCGCATCACGATTGGATTGGGCTAAAGGTTTAGATGTTCCGATTGCCACAGAAGGGAAACCCGTGGATTATCTCTACTGGGTTGGTTGCTCGGCGTCCTACGACCGGCGAGCTCAAAAGATAGCTCGTGCCATGGTCAAAATCTTGCATGCCGCGGGGGTCTCTTTTGCGGTGATGCAAGAGGAGCGCTGCCATGGCGATTTTGCCAGAAGAAGCGGAGAGGAATATACGTTCCAGCTCGCGGCTCAGGAAAATATTGAGAACTTGAGAAAATATCAGTTCAAACACATCCTGGCGCACTGTCCGCATTGTTTTAACACGTTAAAAAATGAATATCCCCAATTTGAGGGAGGGCGCTTTAACGTGGTCAGTCATACGCAATTTATTTTAGGGTTGATTGAGTCGGGTCGAATTAAATCAACGCTGAAGCAACCGGAAAAAGTTGTGTTTCACGATCCTTGTTACATGGCTCGTTACAACAATAGTGTTGGTACGCCTAGAAAGATTCTCGACGCTATTGACGGCTTGACTCGGGTCGAAAACCTACAGCGGGGAAAAACGGCTATGTGTTGCGGGGCCGGAGGCGGTCAAATGTGGATGGAAAGTTCTACCAAAAAGATTAACTTTATCCGCTTGACTGATTTACGTAAATCAGCCTCAACAGTGGCTGTTGGTTGTCCGCATTGTTTAACTATGTTTGAAAGTGCGATGAGTGACGACAAGGTCCTCTCTGGAATGGATATCATCGAGTTGTCAGAATTAGTGGCGGCCGGATTGGAAGAAAAAGTTCAAAATGGATAATCAAGTAAAGCAATTTTTAACATATGCCACCATTGGTGTGGTTAATACAGGCATCCATTGGGGAGCGTTTGGCTGCTTCTACAATTTCCTTGACTGGTCTCAGAGCACATCCAATCTGCTCGGCTTCTTGATTGCCGTTACCTTTTCATATGTCATGAACGCCAAGTTCACTTTTAAGAAAGAACAGAATTTGGTGGGTTACATCAAAATGGTATTGGTGATGGCTTCCATCACATGGGGCATTGGTTGGTGCGCAGACCAAAGCGATTGGTTCCCCCTGATTACTTTGGTGCTTTCGTCTGCGACCAGTTTGATTTTGGGTTTTGTACTAACGAAATTATTGGTTTTCCGTTAAGGTTTCATTGGCCTTCTTGTTGCGAAATGAGCCTTTCACCATATCAAATTTGAAGAAACGGCACTCCAACGGTCCGTTGTAAATAACGATTTTTCTCGATTCCGATAAACGCATCTGAGAAGGTAGTTTACGGTCGCTTGTGAGCATCCATGCGGTCCAACCGGAAAATTGCTTTTTCAGGTTATCCGCGACATTTTTCATCATAGAGGCCACAGTAGCACTCTTAGGATTGGATTGCTCTCCATAGGGAGGATTGGTGACAATGAGCCCAGTCTCAGAGGTGGGCATCACCTCGCGGGCATCACACTGAGAAAACGAGAGTCTGCCGTCATCCAAAAGAATTTGTAGACCCGCGCGCTGAGCATTGGCTTGCGCTTTTCCCACTACGATAGAGGAAATGTCACTGGCGCGAATCTGAATCTTTGCATGCAGATTAACTCTGGCTTTCGCATCCTCTTTCATTTCCTGCCACTCTTCTTTGTCAAAAATATGCAGCTTTTCAAAACCAAAGCAACGATTTAATCCCGGCGCCATCGAGCAAGCGATCTGGGCAGCTTCAATCGCGATGGTTCCCGAGCCACAGAAAGGATCGAGTAGCGGCTGATCAGGAGTCCAACCGGATAACGCCAAAAGGCCTGCAGCCATATTTTCCTTTAAAGGTGCTTCTCCTTTTTCAATGCGCCACCCTCGTTTAAAAAGCGGTTCGCCGGAGAGATTTAAATAAAAAGTGCAGTAACGTTCATTGATGAATGCATGGATACGTACATCAGGATTTGATTTTTCAATACTCGGACGTTTCCCACACCCTTCGCGGAAACGATCGCAAATGCCGTCTTTAATTCGCAATGTTGTGAAGTCCAGGCTTTCAAGCGGGGAGCGATGAGCGGTGACGTCAACGCGAATCTTGGCTTCAGAGTCAAAGAATCGCTCCCAGGGCAATACATGAGCCATGTCATATATGTCATGGCTGTCGTAATATTGGCGCGTTGCAATGCGAAGCAGTATTCGGCTGGCAAAACGGCTGTGCAAACAAGCTGCCATCGCCAATGACAACGGGCCTTCAAATAAAACTCCGCCCGCATTGACTTTGATATTCTGAGCCCCGAGCGACTGGAGTTCTTTGGCTAAAACAGGTTCAAGCGTGCGGGGACAAACCGCAAAAAAATGATAGGCGGGCATTTCAGTTAGTTCCTTTTGGGGCTATGGGCCAGGAAAACACAAAGTGTTTTAAGCTCTGACCAAACATCGTCTTTATTTTGGACAGAAAGACCTTTGGCTAGACGGTCAAGATCGGCGCAGCGGGACAACATGTTGGCGATTTTTGATGATGAAGAACGTCTGGCTAATTGAGCCGTTAACGCCCGCGTTGATGGCATGACCGGAGCCTGGCGATCAACTGTTAGCGCGAGAGTGTCCCGTAAAAAGCTACTCAATCGCATCAAAATAAACGGCATCGGTTCGTCCTCAGACTGCATTCCATTGACAGTGCGGGTGGTTCTTGCGACGTCGGCCTGGGCGATGGCTTCCAGCAGATCATCAATACTGTAACGCGATACATTCATGACACAGTCTTCAACTTCTTTAACCGTTAACTCTTTTCCCGGATAGAGAAGCTCCAGTTTCATGAGTTCTTGTTTGGCCGCCATTAAATTACCTTCAGTTTGCTCAGCGAAAAAACTAAGCGCTTGCTCTTGCATGGTTTGACTTTGACGGCGTAGTCGTTCACGGATCCAATTAGGGTATTTCGCTCGTGAAATCGGTTGGCAAAGAATCACGTGCCCGCAAGCGGCAAGCGCTTTAAACCAGGCGGATTTTTGAGTTGAGTAGTCCGTTTGCGTTAAATGGATGACCGTTACAGTAGAGTCTATTTGGGGCACGAGTTCAGCAAATTGAGCTAAAACTTTTGCACCCTTGATACCGGGGCCGGAAGATAAAAAACGCAATTCAATCAGTTTCTTATCATCAAAAAGTGAAACGGAACTCACCTCATCAATAAGGGGACTCCAATCGCTGACGGAACTCATCGCAAGGACAACTCGTTCTGAATAGCCCAAGTCCTTGGCGGCATGACGTAAAGCGTCTCCTGCCTCGAGTGCCAAAAGAGGCTCTTCGCCCACGATGATCCATAAGGGTGAAAGCGAGCCCTGAGCTCGTTCCTGCTCGATCACCGCCTGCAGTTCTTCGCTTTTAATATTCATCCGAAATGGCTTGGACAGTGGTTAGACGATTTAACAGCTGAGAAATCAAGTCTTGCTGCATTTCGTTATAGAGAACGTTTTCTTCAGCGCTGCGAGACAGATACTCATCATCGTTGTAGTACATGTTGCGAGAGGCGCTAAAGCGTGTCGGAGGAAAGAATTCTTCTCCATCGGCATTGACCAGACGGAAGGTCATATTGAGTGTCAATTCATATTCTCTGGCTTCGCCCTCCATGTTCAAAGAAACCACTTCGCGGTGTCTTCCAGAGGAGAGTAATTCCAAAATAGCGTCAGCATTTTCAGCTTCTGACACGACGGTCACATTGGTCGAAGCGGCAATCATCCGTCGGATATCCGCGGCCACTTTATTATTCACGGGCATGTTGACGTAGAGCGTGTTAAACGGCAAAGTCACTTGGCCGCGTAGATGCCATCCGCAACCACCAGTGAGCATTGAAAAAGCGAGCGCTGAAAATAAAAACGAGCGTCGGGCCAAAGCCATAATGATTTTCCTAAAGAAAATGACACAAAACGATAGGCTCATTATAGGGCAAAAAAGTCCCAAAGCCTTTGGGGCTGTGGGACTTATGGAGCTTTCTATAAGCCGGGACTAGGCGGCAACGATGTTGACGAGTTTTTTCGGCACGATGATGATCTTTCGAATCGTTTTGCCGTCTGTGAATTTCTTCACATTTTCGTTATCCAAAGCAGCCTTTTCGATTTCTTCTTTTGTTGCTTGAGCGGCAACAGTGACCGAGCCGCGCAATTTACCATTGACTTGAACGACTAAGGTCATATCATCGGCCACCAAAGCTTTCTCGTCGACTTGCGGCCAAGTGGCATCAAGAATGATTCCCATGCTGCTTTCAAAGCCCAAGTCCTGCCACAATTGAGTGGTAATATGAGGAGCAATCGGATAGAGCGTGCGAATCAATATGCTTGCGCATTCTTTTAACACCGATGCGCATTGGGCGGAATCAGCCACTTTGACGGTTTCAAGTGTATTGAGCATCTTCATCGTGGCGGAAACAACGGTGTTGTATTGCATACGATCGATATCCGAGGTCGCTTGTTTAAGCGACAAGTGAATATCACGGCGCAAATTCTTAAGATCCGGCGTCAAAGTCGCGGCGTCAACTGTGCCGGCTTCAGCGATCGCATCTTTGTGCTTGAAGCACCAGTTCCACAGCCTGCGAAGGAAACGGTAAGTTCCTTCGGCTCCGGAATTACTCCAGGCGGCTGATTGATCGGGAGGTCCGGCGAACATCACAAAGCTGCGAGCCGTATCCGCACCAAACTTGTCAATGATGGTCTTTGGTTCAACCACATTGTTTTTGGATTTACTCATCTTTTCTACGCCGCCCATAGTGACAGGCAAGCCGTCGTCCTTAGCAATGGCGCGAACCGGACGTGCTTTTTCATCGTAGAAAATTTCAATTTCATCGGGATAGTACCAGCGTTTTTTGCCATCGGGCATTTCACGGTAGTAGCACTCGGCGGTGAGCATCCCTTGCGTGAAAAGACGGGTGAACGGTTCATCGAACTTCACCAGGCCCAGATCACGCATGACCTTTGTCCAGAAGCGGGCATAGAGCAAATGCAAAACAGCGTGCTCAATACCACCGATGTACTGATCCACCGGTGCCCAGTAATCATTGCGTTCATCCACCATGGCGGTGTCGCAATCATGTGAGCAATAGCGCATGAAGTACCATGAGGAGTCCACAAAAGTGTCCATCGTATCGGTTTCACGGGTAGCGTCGGCTCCGCAAACCGGGCACTTGCATTTGAGGAACGAGTCGCACTTGTTTAGAGGATTGCCAGAGCCATCCGGCACGAGATCAGTCGGTAACACAACCGGAAGATCCTTTTCAGGAACCGGCACCGGACCGCAGTGCGGACAGTTGATAATGGGGATCGGGGTGCCCCAATAACGCTGACGGCTGATACCCCAGTCACGAATGCGGAATTGAGTTTGTTTTTCACCCAAGCCCTTAGCGTGGAGAGCGTCGGCAATCTTGTCAATGCCTTGGTGTACTGTCAGGCCATCGAATTCGCCCGAATTAACGAGTTTAGTGTTGTCGCTTTTGTCTGCATACCATTCTTCCCATGCATCGGTCGAATAGGTTTTGCCGGGCATGCCGACTACTTGCTTGATCGGTAAGCCGTACTTTTTAGCGAAAGCGAAGTCACGTTCGTCATGAGCGGGAACGCCCATCACAGCGCCTTCCCCATAGCTCATCAAGACGTAATTGCCAACCCAAACCGGCACGTCAGCTCCAGTAATCGGATGCTTGACACAAAAACCGGTGGGGACACCTTCTTTTTCTCGAGTAGCTAAATCCGCTTCACTTACCCCGCCCTTGGCACACTCTTTGATAAAAGCATCCACTGCGGGGTTGTCTTTGGCTAAGCGCTTGGCAAGGGGATGTTCTGCGGCGATCGCCACAAACGTCACACCCATTAACGTGTCAGCGCGCGTCGTAAAGACTTGTAATTTTTCATCCTTGCCGTCAATCGTGTACGGGAAAGCAAGTTTCACACCAACAGACTTGCCAATCCAGTGTTCCTGCATGCTGCGGACCTGTTCAGGCCAGCCTTTAAGCATGTCCAAATCTTTTAAGAGTTCATCAGCGTACTGTGTGATGCCAAGGTAGTAGCCAGGGATTTCACGTTTTTCGACGACCGCTCCGGAGCGCCAGCCGCGGCCGTCAACAACTTGCTCATTAGCTAAAACAGTCTTGTCAACCGGGTCCCAGTTAACGATTTGCGTCTTTCTATAGCAGATGCCTTTTTCGAGCATCTTTAAGAACATCCATTGATTCCAACGGTAGTACTCAGGCGTGCAAGTGGCAACTTCACGGCTCCAGTCAAATGCCAAACCCAGCGGTTGCATTTGATTTTTCATTTCAGCGATGTTGTCAAATGTCCACTTGGCCGGCGCAATACCATGGTTGATGGCGGCGTTCTCTGCCGGCAAGCCAAAGGCATCCCATCCCATAGGGGTCATGACGTTGTATCCCTTCATGCGAAGGTAGCGATACATTACATCGTTAAGAGTGTAGTTACGCACATGGCCCATATGCAGCTTTCCGCTGGGATAAGGCAGCATGGACAGCACATAAAATTTGGGCTTTTCTTTTCCGTTTTTGTCTTTGGCGTGTTCATGGGCGTGGTAGACATCGTCTTTTTTCCAGGCGGCCTGAACTTCTGCTTCGACAGTTTGCGGAGAGTATGTTTCACGCATAATGCAATCCAATCACAGTAAGTAAAGTGAATTCGAAAAGTATAGCGGTTTTTAATATGGACAGATTAGGCGAAATGCCTTACCGACCAATTTTTAAACGAAACGCTCTTGGCAGTTGACCAAGAGCGTCACACAATTTTTAGTTATCTTTGTTGTCCTGATACTCCTCAATATGAATGAGGGTATTGGCGACAATCGCTGTCAAGCCTCCGGTGGTGATGCCTGAGGCAAAAATATTTTTTAATGTTTCAGGGAATTGACTCAAAATTTCAGGAACCAATTCAACGCTTAAACCAAAAGAGAAACTTAACGCGATCACTAAGATAGCTTTGCGGTCAATTCGTTGACTGGCAATGATGCGCATGCCGGCTGCGGCTACCGTGCCGAACATCAATAAAGTGGCGCCTCCCAAAACAGGTTCCGGCATTAAAGAGAAAACCAAGCCAATAGCAGGAAAGAGGCCTAACAGAATGAGGAAACCGGCGATGAAATAGCCAACGTAACGGCTGGCCACACCGGTTAATTGAATCATCCCGTTATTTTGCGCAAAGATTGAGTTGGGGAAAGAGTTGAGCATTCCAGCCAACATGGAATTGAATCCATCGGCCAAGATGCCGCCTTGAGCGCGCTTCATAAAACGCTCGCCGCGAAACGGCTGACCGGAAATCATAGAGTTTGCGGTGACGTCACCATAGGCTTCAATGGCAGTAATGAGGTAAACAAGCCCCAAGCCGACAATGGCGCCCCAATCAAAAGAAATTCCGTATTTAAAGGGAATGGGAATGTTAAAACCGCCGTAGCTTTTGACTGATGAAAAATCAACCATGCCGCAGAACCATGAAACGACGTAGCCAATGGCTAGGCCAATGACAATTGAACTCATGCGCAAATAGCGGTTTGAGCTTCGGTTAAAGAAAATAATGGAAAAAAGCACTAAAGCGGCAATTCCTAAGTTTTGGAAACTGCCAAACGTGCCAGCGGCTTTTGCTCCGTACCCACCGCCACAGGCCATGATGCCAACCTTAATCAAGCTCATGCCGATAAGCGTCACCACAATACCGGAAACGAGCGGAGTAATAATGCGGCGAGTGTATTTGAGAATGCGGCTAACAAACATCTCCACAGTGGAAGCAATCATGGTTGCTCCGAATATCGTTGAGAGACCGCCTGTTAAGCCAGCGGAAATAATTGGGCCAATAAAGGAAAAACTGGTTCCTTGGATACAAAGTAGGCCGCAACCGATGGGGCCTATTGTGCGGCATTGGATAAATGTGGCAATACCCGAAACCATTAGTGACATGGAAACCAGATAACCGGTTGTCTCAAGATCAAGTTGCAGAGCGCCAGCAATAATCAAGGGGGGAGTGACGATGGCCACAAAAATGGCCAACATGTGCTGCAGAGCTGCAAAAAGAGTTTCTTTGAGAGGCGGACGATCTTCGAGCCCGTAAATCAACTCGGATGATTTTGCGTTGTAGGAGTGCTCTTCAAGGTCAAGTTCTGCCACTTTTATTTCCTCTAGCGAAGGGTGATCTTATTGTCATCTAGACTATCAATGATTGCCAGGGACTCAACGTGGATACCCATTTGCCGCAATTCATTGCCGCCGGCCTGAAAGCCCTTTTCGATTAAAAAGCCCATGCCGACGAGCTCCGCTCCTGCTTGCTTGACCAAGTCCAAAATACCCTTGGCGGCGTTACCGTTTGCAAGAAAATCGTCAATAAAAAGAACTTTATCACCAGGACAAAGGTAGTCTTTACTGACGCACACATCGTATGTGCGGTTCTTTGTGAAGGAGAACACTTTTGTGGCAAGCATGTTGTCCATGGTGCTGGGGACTTTTTTCTTTGCGAACACGACGGGCAGCTCCAAGAGGTACCCCACCATGATGGCAGGAGCGATGCCGCTTGCTTCAATTGTGAGGATCTTATTGATATCGGTGCTGGCGAAGCGGCGCACAAACTCAACGGCCAGTGATTTCATCAAAATGGGATCCATCTGATGATTGATGAAGTTATCAACTTTTAGAATACCGCCGTCGAGACATTTGCCATCTTTAATGATGCGCTCTTTGAGTGCCTTCATAGTGTTTACGATACAAGAGGCAATTTCCTGCATCGTCTCCTTGTAAAAATTAGTCTTAAATTTGGGGGATTCAACATAGACAGTTAAAAATGGCTATCTAGTTGACGAAAAAAGAGAATGCGAAATTATACGGCGAATGCTCTTTTATTTAAACGAATAGCCGTTTGAATTTAGGCTATGAAAAATAAGGAAAATCTTTCAAGAAAGACAGTTTCTGTTTTGTTTCTAAGACAAATGGCATAGAAAAAACGCGGTCTCTAGTGCTAAAGTGAACAAATCAAGTGATTTTTTTCAGGAGAGTCATAATGGCTGTTTTATTGCAAGACCGTCTGTTGCCCGGCGTGGCTGATTGGGTTGGTGAATTGGAATCTATTCGCCATGACATTCATAGCCATCCTGAGCACGGTTTCAATACGGAACGTACCGTCGGCGTGATTTGTGAAAATCTTCGTAAATGGGGAGTGACGGATGTCAACACCGATTTTGTGAAGGGGGCGGTGGTTGCTGTGATCGAAGGTAATCGCCTGGGTCACACGATCGGAGTTCGCGCCGATATGGACTGCTTGCCAATGGATGACAAGTGCGGCAAGGAATACGCGAGCCAAAATGAAGGTTATGCCCATGCATGCGGTCACGATGGCCACACGACTTGGCTTTTGGGTGCGGCACGTTATTTGGCCGCGCATCGTGATTTTCCGGGCAAGGTAGTCTTGATTTTCCAACCTGCTGAAGAAATCTGCGGCGGTGCCCGCGCTTTGGTTCAGGCCGGTTTACTTGAAAAGTACGGCATTGAAGAAATTTATGGCGGACACACTGAACCGATGTTGCCCAAGGGTACGATCGGTTTTAAACCCGGTCCGCTGCAAGCGGCTTCTGACAGCGTTTACATTACTGTAAAGGGTAAGGGAACACACGGAGGTCGTCCTCATTTAGGTGTAGATCCGGTTCCGGTTGCCGCCCAGATTGTTTTAGCTCTTCAAACAATCGTTTCCCGAAAAGTTAATCCGATCGACACAGCAGTACTTTCCATCTGTTCAATTAATGCTGGACGCTACGAAGCGATGAATGTTGTGCCGGCTCAATGCACGCTGAGCGGAACCATTCGCACATTCTTACCGCAAACCCGTGATCAAATCGAGCGGACCGTTAAAACAATGGTGCCGGCAATCGCCGAAGCCAACGGTTGCGAAGTGGAGCTAAAGTATGTTCGCGAGTGCGGCTCTGTGATTAATAGCCCGGAACAAACCGAAGCGGCTTTGAAGGTAACGGGCGAGCTTTTGGGTCAGGATCATGTCAAGGTGATTGATCCGTTCATGAGTTCTGAAGATTTCAGCGAATACTTGCAACGTGTACCGGGTTGCATTATTCGTGTGGGTATCAAAGATGAAAACCACACCGTAAGCTTGCACAATCCGAACTTTGACTTCAATGATGAAGTGTTGCCAGTGGCTGTGAGCGTGGTAGCCAATATGGCAATTAAACGCCTTGAATTTTTGGCCAAATAAACGAGATTCAACACCGAATTAGTTCATTTAGCCAATTACTAATCAAAGAAATTCTGAACTGTGCCCCGTTTGGTAAACAACTTGCCAACGGGGTATTTTCGTAAGAAAAAACTAAAAATTCAGCTATAAAACAAAAAATCTCAGAAGCCTTTTGACTGCTGAAACATTGAATTGGTTGCGGGTGCTGGAATTTGGCATCCCGTTTTTACGTGGGCTCATTTTTCACCATTTATTTTTGGGGCACATTTTGAACACTAGCGAAAAATTGCTTATCGAAAAAAGTAGTTCACCAAAATTCAAAATAATCTCGCGACAAGATCAATTTTTAGAATTAATAGTCAAGGTAGCAGTTAATTGCGAAATAAGAAAACGATAAATAAAATATACATTAAAAATAAATGTGTATTTTTTATTGTTCATAAATGTCAAAATCAACTCGTTCAATTCTTCTGCCAAAAAAATTGGCTGAAAAACTAAGAACTGTCGGAGAGCAGATTCGTTTAGCACGACTGAGAAGAAATATTTCTCTGGAGCTTGTTGCAGAGCGAGCGCAGTGTTCTCGTATTACGGCAGCAAAAGTGGAAAAAGGCGACCCGACAGTATCCATGGGAACTTATTTACGCATCTTGTTTGCACTGCAGTTAGCAGATGATATTGAGATGATTGCTAAAAATGACCCAATCGGCAGGGATTTACAGGACTTAAAAGAACGTAAAAGAGCTTCAAAATGAAACCGCAAACTCAAACTCTCTACGTGTATTTGGATTGCTCGCTATCAGACACTCCGCAATTTCTCGGCCAACTCTACCGAGAGGTACTGCGAGGCGTGCCTAAGTACGCATTCGAATTCGATAAGCAATGGTTAAAAGATCACACCAATATCAGGCTTTCCGCAGACTTAGAAAACTTCTCTGGACGACAGTACGTGCCTAGAGATGCGGATATGTTCGGCTGTTTTTCTGATGCTATGCCTGATCGTTGGGGGCGGCTCTTGATGAATCGAAGAGAGCAACTTGACGCCCAAAAACAGAATCGGTCACCTAAAACTCTTACGGCTTTTGATCTGTTGAGCGGAGTTGATGACTATTCAAGAATTGGAGGGTTCCGTTTCAAAACTGATCCTGATGGTCCTTTCTTGAATGAGGAAGGAATTCTTTCAGTCCCTCCGCTCACTGAGCTGAGAGTGCTGATGCAATCGGCTCAAGCAATTGAAGATAGTGAACTAAATAACTGCCTGCCGGAAGAAAAATGGTTGCTGCAACTGCTCAAGCCGGGTTCATCTTTGGGCGGTGCCAGACCCAAAGCAACAGTAAGAGACGAAAATGGAGATCTTTGGATAGCCAAGTTTCCGTCAAGAAGCGATGATCACGATCTTGAGGCATGGGAACAATTTGCCTATTTAATGGCTCGAAAGGCAGGGATCACAACTGCTGAAACTAAGCTTCTGGATATCAATGAACAAAGCCATATTTTGTTAATCAAACGCTTTGACCGAAAAGGAAGTAAACGCACGCACTTTGCCTCTTCGATGACATTGTTAGGATTGAAGGATGGTGATGGAGCGGCAACAGGGCATGGCTATTTGGATATAGCGGGAACGATCGTTGAAAATTGTGTAGAAGTTGAGCGTAATTTGGAAGAACTTTTTAGGCGTGTGGCTTTCAATATCTGTATTGGAAACACTGATGACCACTTTAGAAACCACGGATTTTTATTGATGAAAAAGGGCTGGACCTTATCTCCTGCCTATGATCTGAATCCAACAACTAACCGGTATCAAAGTCTATTGATCAATGACTACTCAGCAAGTTCCAGTATTGATGTTCTTCGAAAAAGTGCCAAAGATTATTTTCTCTCGCAGGAAACTGTTGACACCATACTGTCAGAGGTCATAACTGCCATGAAAGAGTGGGAAAGGGTAGCTACACGTATGAAACTCTCTCAGAGAGATATTGATATTTTTGCTTCTCGATTCATAGTATCGTGCCAAGGAAACTTGCGATTTTAATCGCGAGAGGAATTGGTACTCGCCCCAGTGGGGCGATTTTTTTCTGTATAATACCCCTATCATGTGATTTTATAAAACTATGCTTGAAGTAGTATTTAATCGAAATTGTGTCTACCAAACTGCTTACCATGCGGTTTAGTGTCCAAAATATCGAAAATCAATTTTGGTTGGTTCAATCGCTACAGAAACCAAACGGTTAATTGAGACTATCTGTCAGGAACGTCAGTGGCCGGTTCTCTCGCTTGAGGTTCAGCCTGATCACATTCACCTTTTTGTCAGCATACCGCCTGCAACTTCAGTTGCTGATGCAATCAAAATTTTGAAAGGCAGCACCGCCAGAAAATTATTTGTTAAATTCCCTGAGTTGAAAAAACAGTTGTGGGGAGGCCACCTGTGGTCTCCGTCTTATTACGTGGGCACTGCCGGCAACGTCAGTTCCGAAACCATTCAGAAGTACATTGAAAGAACTGAACATATCAAGGGGCGCAGGTAGACTTTCCGCCCCCTCCAAATTAAC
>DVMY01000033.1 GCA_018714755.1 Candidatus Aphodousia faecigallinarum
CCCTCATCGGCGAAAAGCCTATGGCCTCGCCTCCTGTGATGATCAGTTGATGGTTTTGTATTTGGTAGCCGTTGCGTCCAACGTAGAAAGTTCGATACTTTCGCTTGTAGCCGGGCAGCTTGGGTTTGGCACGGAATTTTTCTGGATGTTTTAAGTACTCAGACGTCGCTTTTGTAAAAGCTTTGAATTGTTTAGCAATCACTTGGCCCTGTCTTTGAGCAGAAGCAGCCGAGGGCATGGCTCGATAGTCGCTGACACATTGAAACTTGAGGGTGTCGTCAAGCTCTTTTCGACTAAAAACCGGTTGCTTTTCAAAGTGACGATGGCGCAACACGTAGACTGCACAGTTACCGAGTTTGCGCGACAACGAGCAAAGCTTATGGCATGCTTGCCAATTCTTATCGCTTTTTCGAATAATGTGTCGCTCGACTCTTTGAATCATGTGCAATTTTCAACCGGTGCCCACTGTGTCTACAATCTCAAGGCTCACTTGATCTTTGTTGTAGCTTATCGACGAAAGGCTATTTCTTCAAGGATTTTGCAAAGACTGATGGAAATTTTTTCAGATGTCAGTCAACGTGAACAATCGGAGTTATTGGAATGCTCCGGAGAAAGAGAGCACGTTCATCGACTGATTTTACACCCGCCAAAGCTTTGCCTATCGGAGCTCATCAGAAAACTCAAAGCGATCTCATCACTAAAAATCCGTAGAGAATTTAATAGTGAGATTCGTCATCTACTGTGGGGCAAGCGCTTCTGGACGAAAAGTTACTGCGTCATTTCTGTCGGCGACGGTGCTACAACTGAAATCATCGAACAATACATCAGAAATCAACGACCGAACTAACATTCGGTCGGCCGCTATCTATCCCCGTGCTCACGCATGGGGAATTCCGCGGCATCCGTTAAATGAAGTGATTATTGGTTAAATTCATTTTTGAGTTCTCAAACTTGAGATTCATCTTCAGTCGGTTTAGGAATTGTCCTCACAACACGAATAATCCGTAGTAAACCCCGTTATACTTAAGAGCTAATAAGTCTGTCTATTTGTCCCCGGAGGATACCGATTATGCGAACCGCTCTTAAAGCTGTGTTTGTCGCAGGCGCGTGCTTAGTGGCTGCGAGTTTTTCAGCTCAAGCCGCCCAGACCATTCGTTTGGCGCATACCGCGGCCACCAGTCATGCTCACCACGCGGCCGCCCTTCAATTTGCCAAAAATGTCGAAGCGCGCACCAAGGGTGAATTAAAAGTGGAGGTTTATCCTTCGGGTGAATTAGGAGACCAACCGGCGCTTGCCGAGCAGGTGACAATGAGCGCGCTTGACATGGCGGTGGTCTCTTTGGGCAACATGGCGATGTACTCCAAAAAACTTAACGCCATGACCGCTCCTTTCCTTTTTAAGAGCTACGATCAAGCCCATCAGGTGATCGACTCCTTTGTGATGCCCTGGATGAATGAGGGGCTCGCAAGCCATGACGCCTTGGGGCTTTCGATGTTTGACTACGGTTTTCGTCAGACCACCACGCAAGACGTGGTGGTGAAAACCGCCGATGACTTAAAGGGCGTGAAGATTCGCGTGCCGCCCGCCACAGGGCTTTTAGCCGCTTTTGATGCGATCGGCGCCAATACGCAAAGCATCGCTTACTCTGAGCTTTACACTTCGCTTAAACAAGGCGTGGTTGTGGGCGAAGAAAATCCGGTTTTCACGATTTTGGCCGATAGCCTCTATGAAACCCAAAATCAATTGGCGATGACCAATCACTACTTTGACTGCCAGGTGCTTTTGATCAATAAGACAATTTATGAAAGTCTTCCCGAAGATCAAAAGAACATCTTGAAGGAAGAAGCCGTCAACGCTCAAAACCTCACCCGCAAGATGATCAGTGAAGGTGAAAGCGCGGTGGTTGAGGAATTAAAGAAAAAGGGGATGAACGTCACCTATCCCGATCGTGATTCCTTTGTGAAGAAGATGGCGCCCGCTTATGAGAAGGTGGCAGAACTCGCCGGCAAAGACGCGATGGATGAAGTCTTAAAGGCTGTCAAAGCGAGCGAACAATAAAAGGAATCATCGACCATGGTGATGTTTGCGATTTTTGCGGGCGTGCTCTTATTGCTCCTATTGGGGGTGACCACCGCCGTCACAATGGGATTTGCCTCCATCGCCACTTTTTTGATGGCGGGAGGCGACATGGCGCGCCTTTTTTTGGTGCCCCAGCGCATGTTCTCGCAAGTCTCAGGCATCACCTTGATGTCCATTCCATTCTTTCTTCTGATGGGTAACCTCATGAGCGTGGGCGGCATCTCGCAAAGCCTCTTTGGTTTCGGGCGGGTGTGCTTGGGCCATCGAGCCGGTGGCTTATCCAACGCCGCCATCGTTGCCTGCATTGTGATGGCGGCGATGTCGGGGTCGGCCGCCGCCTGCGCCGCGGGTATCGGCATGATCGCCATCGCCGAGATGACTAAATCGGGCTACAACCGCGCCTTTAGCTGCGCCACCATTGCCGCGGGCGGCGCCTTGGGTCCCATCATTCCGCCTTCCATCACGCTCATTTTGTTCGCAGGTTTGACTCAAACCAGTGTGAACGCTCTCTTTGCCGCGGGAACTGTGCCGGGGCTTTTGCTGGGGTTGGCGTTCATGCTGTGGTCCTCTTACGTCTGTAAAAAAGAAGGCTACACGGTGACCCCGAAGGCCACTTGGAGCGAGCGCTGGCAGGGGTTTAAAGATGCGTTTTGGTCGCTGCTGACCCCTGTGATTGTAATTGGCGGCATGTTCGCGGGACTCTTTACCGCGACGGAAGCGGCCGCCGTCGCTTCCTTTTACGTTTTTATTCTGGGGCTTTTTGTCTTTAAGACCTTAAGGCTCAAAGACATTCCCTCCATTCTTTGGAACACCGTAGAGCAAACTGCGAAAGTGATGTTTGTGATTGCTACCGCGGGCTTTTTCCAATACGTGCTTTTGTACACCCGCATCCCTCAGCAGACAATTGCCTTTGTTTCCACGACGTTCTCGTCCGTGGCCGTGATTCTTTTGATCATCATCGTGATTTTGGTGATCATGGGGTGCTTCATGGAAGGCACGGCGATTTTGTTGATCACAGTACCCATCTTTGTGCCGATTGCAAAGAGCTTTAACTACGATCTCATTCAATTGGGAATCGTGATGTGCATCGCTTTGGCCGTGGGGGTGCTCACGCCGCCTGTGGGGTTAAATCTATACGTGATGGCGTCTATCACCGGTGAAAAAGTGATGGAAATTGCCAAACACTCGGTGGGCTATGTGGTCATCATGATTTTAGTGGCGATTGCCGTGGCGTTTATTCCGGGGCTTTCTTTGGGATTAGCCGGTATTGTGGGGTAGGCGATGTTGGAACTCTTAAAAACCATTGATCATTGGGTAAGCCGCTTGACACGCTTCATTTGCGTTGTGGCTCTGGGCGCCATTGTCGTCATGTTTTTATCGAACGTCTTTGTGCGTTTTGTTCCCATCTACAACTTCACGCAAACGGACGACTGGATTCAGATTTGTCTGATTTGGATGATCTTTTTGGGCGCTCAGGAATTGGTGCGCACGAGAAACCACTTTGTGGTGGAAGTGATGACCGAGCGCCTGGAAGGCAATCTCGGAAAAGTGTGCCGCGTCCTGGTATGCGCGATTGAACTTATTACCTACGCTTTGATTTGCTACTACGGTTGGGTGTGGGTGATGCGTGCTCAAGCCTATATGCAATCCATTCCCTGGATGCAGGTGCGCGTGGCCTATGCCGCCATTCCCATCAGCGCCTTCTTCATGACCTGTTATGCTTTAAGAGACTTCGTTTTGGCGCTTAAAGGCCGCTACGATGATTTTGCGTGCTAAGGGCCAGTCATTGATAAGTTAGCCGCATTCTTTTATCTTCTCGTTTTCCTCATTTTGTGCCCAGAGTTTGGGCACTTTGTCAATGGTTCGTTGCTCACGGGCAACGAGCGTAAACCCTGAATTGTCGAACATTTTTTATCCTATTGATTTATAAAAAATATTTTTATGTTGACTATGTTATCAATATGACAAAAAAGCTCATTTTGATGAGGGTCAATACTTCAGGGGGGGGGTAGCGTAGGGTGAGGGTATCCGACATTTTGCCGGAGACTCTTTTGTGTTTTTTACCCTCGAGGTCAAATATGAATAAAGCGTTCAAAGTCCTTTGGAATCAGGTTAGAGGATCCTATGTGGTGGCGTCGGAAAATCAGGTGACGCACGGCAAGCCCGGTAAGGCGACAAAGACGATTGTTGCCGCGGCGGTGGCGGGGTTGATAGCTTCTGCCTCAGCTATGGCAGACCCAGTTGACGTTACACTTGGTTGGGTCAAGGATAACGGCACATCTAAATTCATTTATGGTGATGGGCAAGAGCTTAATATTGTTACGACCGCACATGTTGGAAATTTAATTGCTGATTTACAAGCGGCTCAAAATGGTAGTTTGAAGGATATTTTTGTTGCCTTAGGTCAGCAAACCCATGAGGGTAATACAACGATCATGGGAGTTACTGGAGGAAAGAATTTTCTAGATCATGCAACAAATAATGAATTAGATGGAACATTTGGAGAGACAATCGAAACACTTCTTGATAATGACCAGATTATTGAAAAAATTCGGCAACAATTTGCAGTAGCCGATTCAGAAACAGAAAATAACTTTGTCGGTGGAACAACGATCAACGTGGGTGATGAAAACTCGAGTCCAATAGTCATGGGCATTGTTGGTACCGATCTTGTTATGAATGCAGGTTTTGGTATGGGCTTTGGTACGGAGAAGCCAAGTGAGTTGCATTTTGTTAGAACCGGTGATTCAAAAATTACGTTTAATAGTGGAAATTCTGTTGGTATAGTAGGCGCCGGCTTATCAATCAACGCCAATTCTGGTAACAATGCCATATTAGGTGCCACTCGTGCTCCTTCTACATCATCAACTCTAAATGGTGACACATATTTGAATATCAAAAACGGAGCCAATGTTGTCGGAGCCTTTGGCGCAGGGGCGGCAATTGCTTTAGGGGGAAAGTCAACATCAACGCTAAACGGCACGAGTCATATTCTTGTGGATTCAAAAGTTGATAGCGACAATCTTGAGGGAATTTCGATTGGACTCATCGGTGGCGGACTTTCAATTGCTGCGGAAAACGGCTCAACTGAGTCTACTGTAACTGGTACTCAAATTGATGTCAATGAAGGTATCTTAGCGGGAGTCATTGGGGGTGGCGTTGCGTTGGGTACCGACATAAGCAGTATTTCAGCAGAAATTAAAGACTTTGCAAACAGTCAGATTCCTGGGGCCTCATTCATAGTAGGTAATTTGTTTAATAACAAAGGAGGAACTGCTGTAACCAATGTGGAAACGGATACGATCCTAACACTGGGTGCTCAAGCATCGTCCGCTATGGTCATGGGTGGTGGCGTTGCAATCGCTAATTCATCTGGAAAAGATTTGGTCTCGAGTGCATCTGCGAGCAGTAAGAACGTTGTTTTGAATTTAGAAGGAGTTGATTTTGTCTTTGGTGCTGATGAAGAAGGCTCTCAAAGCAAAGGAGAGTACTACAGCGCTGCGCTGAAATTCAAGAACTTTGTGGAAAATGCTGTTAAAGATTTAACAACTTCGGATCCTTTCAGTCTTTCGCAGTTTATAACAGGCTTGAAGGACAGTGTTAAGAGTCTCAACGTTGGTGGTGTTCATGTAGCAAATTTGGGTGGCGGTTTGACTATTGCCCGTGCAGCTGATGACAGCGCAACAGCGAATGCGACTGCAACTGTTGAATCCGTGGAAATGAATTTGAACGGTGGATACAACGTAGCAAATTTAGCTGGTGGTATCGCTGTGGGTATTGGATCATCGAATTCACCAGCTGATGCCGTCACCTCAACCTCTAATGTAAACACCGTTAACATTAACATTAGTGGTGGAGAAAATATTCTTACGGGAGCTGGAGGCATTTCATATGCAAC